>CAZPPB010000118.1:0-12177 GCA_964588355.1 uncultured Spirochaetaceae bacterium
GTCTTTCCGGAGGTGTAGGCGTCCAGGATGTCGTAGTAGGACCACTGGCCGGCCCCCTCGGGGACGTTGTCGAGCATCTTGATGTAGAACTCCAGGGCCTCCACCGAGTCCGGGTTGTCCAGGATGACCTCCAGGTCCTTGTTGAAGATCTGGGAGTGGGACTGCCACAGGAACACGCTGAACCACATGAAGGTGGAGTGGTGCTTGGCCGCGGGCAGGGCCATTCCGTAGATCCCCTTGGACTTGTCGGTGAGCTTGGCGCTGGCGGTCAGCCATTCGGGCCAGCGCTCCGGAGCGCTCAGGCCGGCGGCGTCGAGCAGGTCCTTGCGATACCAGAGCACCTGTCCGCCGGTGCCGTAGGGCACGGCCACGACCTTGCCGTCCAGCTCTATCAGGGTGGTCGGATACCACTCGTCCTTGCCTCCCAGGCTGTCGATCATGCCGTTCAGGTTGAGCAGCCTGCCTTCCCGGCCGAGCTTCGGCGCCAGGGCTACCGGACTGGTGAACACGTCCAGGGGCGCGCCGGAGGCGATGGCCAGGGTGATCTTCTGGGACAGGGTGCCGGACTCGATCTGCTGGATCTGCACCGAGATGTCGGGATTCTCAGCCTCGAAGTCCGCCTTGAATTCGTTGTACACGGCTACGGAGGGGGGATCCCCTTCCTCGGTCATGTACATGATACTTACCGGTCCGCCCGTCTGGCCGCCGGCGAACGCCATAGCGCCGAACAGGAGGAGCGAGAGTACGATGAGAGAGACACGTTTGCGCATGTCAGCCTCCTTATAAATTTTTTCTATCCCGCCACTGCGGGAGGATATTCCTAATATGGGGCTGATCCTTCGCTGCGGGCAAGCCCTTCCGGGACATCCCGCCGCGTGAACCAGCGTGAACCGGCCGCAATCAGCGTGAACCGGTCGCAGCCAGCCGCGTGAACCAGCCGCAACCAACGTGAACCAGCCGCAGCCAGCCGCAGCCGGCAGCGCGCGCGAACCCGCCACGACCCGCTTCAACCTTTGATGGCCCCGGCTGTGAACCCGGCCACGATGTGCTTCTGGAAGAACACGAACAGCACGATCACCGGAATCACGGTCAGCACGCTCCCCGCCGACAGCATGCCCCAGGAGTAGATCGCCGTTTCCCCCAGCAGGATCGACAGGCCCAGGGTCAGGGTCTTGTTATGCTCGGAGGTGATCAGGATCAGGGCGTAGAGGTACTCGTTCCAGCAGAGGATGAAGGTGAAGATCGTGGTGGCCATGATTCCGGGGATGGCCTGGGGCACGATGACCCGCACGAATCCCTGGAAGCGGGTGCAGCCGTCGATCAGAGCGGCCTCTTCCAGGGCCGTCGGGATGCTCTCTATATAGGAGCGGAGCATCCAGATGGAGAAGGGCAGGGTGATGCTGATGTAGGCGATAGTGAGCGCCACCAGGCTGTCTGAGAGTCCCAGGGCCAGGAAGATCTTCATGAAGGGGATGCCCAGGACGATCTCCGGAAGCATGTACATCAGCAGCAGGGCCACGGCCACCACGCCGCCGCCGGGAATGTGGAAGCGGGACAGGCTGTAGCTGGCGCAGGTGGCGATGATGATCGAGATCAGCGCCGCGATGATGGAGATCACCGCGGTGTTGATGAAATAGCGCAGGAACTGGGTGATGCGGAACAGCTCCTTGTAGTTTTCGAAGGTCCAGTCCAGGGGCAGCAGCCGGGTGGGAAACTGGAAGATCTCACCCTTGGACTTGAAGGCGGCGAAGAACAGCCAGATCAGGGGAAACACGATGACAATCGAGATTATCAGCCCTGCAATGCTGCGCACCATGCCGGGAAGCTCTCCTCTGGATCGCAATCGCAGACCGGACATACCCATGAGCCTCAGGTGATCGATTCCAGGGCGTACTTCCTGTACAGCCTCAGGTACAGGGAGGAAGCCACCATCAGGATGATGAACATCAGCACGGCGATCGCCGAACCCCGGCCCAGCTTGAAGGAGGCGAACACGGTGTCGTAAGTCAGGATCGGCAGGGTTTCGGTGGAGTCCAGAGGACCGCCTCCGGTCAACAGCTTGATGATGTCGAAGTTCTTGATCGTCCAGATCGTGCGCAGCATCAGAACGATGAATACCACCGGCAGGATGAACGGCCAGGTAATATGGCGGAACTGCTGGAAGGTGCCGGCCCCGTCGATCTTGGCCGCCTCGTACATCTGCTGGTCGATGGTCTGCAGCTGGGCCAGGATGCACACCACGACGAAGGGGAAGTACTTCCAGACGTTCACGATGATCACCGACATCATCGACGTCTTCGGGCTGCTGAACCAGCCCCAGCGCAGCCCGATCTTCTGGAAGGCGATGGCTATGATGCCGGTTACGTCGTTGAGCATGAAACGGAACACGATGGCGATGACGATCGTCGGGATCAGGTAGGAGAAGAACACCAGTCCCCTGTATATGTCCCGGGCGAAGAACTTCTTGTTGAGGAACAGGGCCAGGGCCAGTCCGATGCCGAATTGGAGGGCCACGCTGCCCACGGTCCAGATCAGGCTGTTTTTCAGGGAGTTCCAGAAGTCAACGGTGGTGAACAGATAGCCGAAGTTCTTGAACCAGACGAAGGTGCCCGACGGGTCCAGGATATCCCACTTGTTCAGGCTGAAATAGACAACGTTCACGATGGGGTAGATGCCGATCAGGGCAACGGTGATTACCGCCGGCATGAGCAGGATGACCCCCAGGGTCTTGTCTTTCATCGGGTGATCCTCCGCACTTGACAACGCCCTGTGCTTCTGATCATAATAGTATTAATATTACATGTATTACTTGTTTGTCAACTAGGAGAGTCAACATTATGACCAAGATGCAGCGAGTTCTGGCTACGTTGAAGGGGCAGGAGACCGACCGCGTCCCCTTCTCAGCCTACGTCCACAGCACCGTGCACCAGCGCACACCGCAGAAGTTCGCGGAGTTCACCATGGAGTTCTTCAGGAAGTACGGCCCCGACTATGTGAAAGTCATGTACGACGAGCTTTACGACATGCCGGTGAACTTCTTCCACGTTTCCGAGGTGGAGGTATGGAAGCTGCTGGATCGCTTCGATCCTCACATCGGGGCCTTCGGCCGTCAGATAGAGAGTCTCAAGCGGATCAAGGACGAAGTGGGGGCGGATGTACCGGTGATCCAAACGGTGTTTTCCCCCTTTCACATCGCCTACAGGCTGGCCGGGTGCCGCATCCTGGCCGACTGGAAGCAGGACCCGGAGGCGGTGCGCCACGGTCTGGACATGATCGCCGCCAACTCCGCGGACTTCGCCGACGCCTGCGTGGCGGAGGCGGGGATCGACGGTTTCTTCTACGGGGCTTTCGGCTGCGAGAAGGAGTGGATGAGCCGGGATCAGTTCAAGGAGATGGTGATGCCCTCCGACCTGGCCGTGCTGAACACATTGAGCAGATCCCCGATCTCCATCGTGCACATCCACAGTGAGAAGGATTCCTACTTCGATCTGCTGGTCGATTATCCCTGCGGCGGTATCAGCTGGGAAGACCGACTGGCCGGACCGTCGGTGGCGGAGGCCAGAAAGCGCACCGACAAGTGCCTGGTCGGCGGGATCGATCACTACCTGGCGTTGAAATGCCCGCCGGAGCAGATCGTGGCGCAGGGCAAAGAGGCGATCCAGGCGGCCGGCGGCCGTGGGCTGATCCTGGCCCCGGGCTGCACGTTCTTCGACGACACGCCGGAGGCGAACATGTTGGCGCTCAAAGAGGCGGTAGGCGCCTGAGGCGGGCGTACAGGCTCAGCGGAGATGCGAAAATAATGGCCGGAGACGGTTCGCTCAAGCAGAAGATCTACCGGCAGATTTTTCAGAAAATCATCAACAATGAATTCCCCCTGGACGAGTTCCTGGTGGAGGGGAGGCTGGCCGAGATGTTCGGGGTCAGCCGGGCCCCGGTGCGGGAAGCCCTGGTAGAGCTGTGCACCGAGAAGATCCTCCGCAATATCCCGCGGGCGGGCTATCAGATCGTGCAGCTGTCCCAAAAAGAGCTGCGGGATGCCCTTCAGCTGCGGCTGATCCTGGAAACCGAAGCGATGAAGCTTGCCTGCGACCGGTTGAACGACGAGTCGGTGGCCCGTCTCAAGGAGCTGAAGAATGAGCTCCGGGAGATCGAAAACAGTGACGTGGTCAGCCTGGAGGAGTGGATGTCCAGCGGCTCTCGCCTGCATCTGGCCATCGGGGAGCTTTCGGGAAACCAGCTGCTGTGCGAAAAGATCCGGGAAACCCACGACCTCATCCGCAGAGCCACGGTGCAGATCTACCTGGACCAGGATTATCCCCGGCGGGAGCAGCCCCTGCTTCACGAGCGGATCGTCAACGCCATGATCCGGGGAGACAAAGAGGCGGCGGTGGAGCTGCTTCGCAGAGACATCAATACCCTGCGGGAAATCCTGCAGGAGACATAGTGTAAAGGCGAGGGGCGGCTATGGGCAAAGGCACGGGCAAGGCCGTCGGCGCGGGCAAGGCCACCGGTGCGGGCAAGGCCATCGGCACGGATATCTGGGAGCTGGTTCGCGAGAACCTCATAGGCCGGAACGCCTTCATCGAAACACCCTTCGGGCGGCGGCTGCTGACCTACGCGGACTACACCGCCTCGGGTCGGGGCGTGGAGTTCATCGAAGGCTATATCCGGGAAATCCTCAAACACTACGCCAACACCCACACGGAAGACGATGCCACCGGCATTATCACCACCGCGCGCCTGCACAGGGCGGAGACGACGATCAAGAGGTTGCTGAACGCGGGTCCGGAGTACAAGATCATCGAGGCGGGCAGCGGGACCACCGGCGCGGTGCACAGGCTTCAGCAGATCCTGGGCCTCTACATCCCGCCGGTGGCCAAGGACATGTTCCACAAGCTTCTCGAGCAGCATCTGGCCGGCCAGCAGCTGGGCGAGCTGGAGAGCTACCTGATTTCCCGGCGGCCGGTGGTGTTCGTCGGGCCTTTCGAGCATCATTCCAACGAGGTGTCCTGGCGGGAGTGCTTCGCCGAGGTGGTGGAGATCGAGCTGGACAGGGACGGACTGGTGGATCTGGAGGACCTGGAAGCCAAGCTTTCCCGGCGGGAGTACCGGGGCCGCCGACTGATCGGGGCCTTTTCCGCCGCCTCCAATGTCTCCGGGGTGACCACGCCGGTGTACGAGGTGGCCCGCAGGCTTCACCGCCACGGCGCCCTGGCTTTTTTCGACTACGCCGCCAGCGCGCCCTACGCCCGGATCGACATGTGCCGGGATGAGGCGAGCTACTTCGACGGCATCTACTTCTCCCCCCACAAGTTCCTGGGCGGGCCGGGGTCCAGCGGGATCCTGATCATCCATGAAGGTGTGTACCGCAAGGACCTGCCGCCCACCGTAGGGGCGGGGGGCACGGTGGATTTTGTCAGCTTCGACGAGCAGGCTTACAGCGCCGACATCGAGGCCCGGGAGAAACCCGGCACTCCGGGAATCCTGCAGGTCATGCGGGCGGCTTTAGCCCTGGAGCTCAAGGAGCTGCTGGGAATCGAGCGGATCGCCGCCCGGGAGTACGAGCTGATCCACAGGGCGCTGGCCAAGTTCAACAGCTGCTCCCCCATCGAGATCATGGGCAACCGGGACCCGGACAAGCGCATCCCCATCTTCTCCTTCAACATCCGGGTCGAAGGCTCCTACTTCCATCCTCGTTTCGTGACTTTCCTGCTCAACGACCTGTTCGGCATCCAGAGCCGGGCTGGCTGCTCCTGCGCCGGTCCCTACGGACACCGGGTGCTGCACATCGACGGGAAGCAGTCCCTCAAGTACAAGGATCGCCTGATGCACGGTTTCGTCGGTCTGAAGCCCGGCTGGACCAGGATCAACTTCCACTATCTGATGACCGATGAGGATTACGAGTTCATCATGGCGGCCATCTGCCTGATCTGCAAGTACGGCAAGTACTTCCTGCCGCTGTACGAGTTCGACATCCACACCGGCAACTGGCGTCACCGCAGCCACCGCCCCTCAGAGGTCGACTTCGGCCTGGAACAGGCCCTGGCAGGGGCAGCCGGCAGTCGCGGGAGGCGGGGGCCCGGCGCAGCGGCGGGTAGGAGTGCGGGGCCAGCCGACGCCGCAGCGGATAACGCGCAGGCAGGCGCAGCGGCGGTATCGGCCGACCCCGCCGTAGATGCCGCGGCCCCGGCGGATCAGAAAGCCCGCAAGGCCCTCTACGACCGCTACCTGGAGGAGGCCGAAGCTTTGGCCCTTGAGCTGAAGAAGAGCTTCGACAGCGCTAAACTGCGGACCACCGAGAAGGACCTGATCCCCTTCGTCTACGTCTGAGCGCCTGCCGGGGGATCGGGGCGCTGGTGCCTGGGGCGCCGATGCCCGCTGCGGACCGGCTCTGGGCGCTGGTGCCTGGGGCGCCGATGCCCGCTGCAGACCGGCCCGGGGCCGACCCCTGGTGTGGTGCGGACCGGGGCCCGCTTCCGCCCTCTCAGCTGCCGCTCTTTCCGGTTTCCGCGATTATCCCGGCAAGTCGTTCGCGGGTTTCCCGTGCCAGAGGCTTCGCCGAGTGCTGAGACAGGATCTCCCTCACCCGTTCGTTCACCCGCTGCCTCATGGGTTTGGCTCCCTTGTTCTGCCAGATCTCCAGCGGGTCCCGGTTCAGCAGGCCGGGTCGCCAGAACTCCGAGCGCATGTTCTGGAGGGTGTGCTCGTCCATCAGGAAGTGGCCCCCCGGGCCGACACGGTCGATGACCTCCGTGGCCAGCGACTCCCGGTCCACCGGGATGCCCCGGAGCATGCGTTTGACCATGCCGATGATTTCATCGGACATCACGATCATCTCGCAGGAGCCGGTCAGCCCGCTGCTCAGGTAGCCGACGTCATGGATAAGGTTGGTCCCGGCCATGGCGTTCATCATTATGGAAAAGGTAGCCTCGATCGCGGCCTGCTCGTCCAGCAGGTGGGAATCCGAGCAGCCGGCGAATCCCCAGACGGGGAGCTTGTAGTAGTGGAACAGCTCGGAGTAGCCGGCGATCACCAGGTGGAACTCCGGCGCCCCGTAGGAGCAGATCGTGGTCATCAGGTCCATGACCATGCTGTTGCCCCCGGAGATGATCGGAGCGCCCGGGTTTTTCAGCTGATGCACCACCAGCCCGGCCAGGGATTCGGCCACCGATATCACCAGCGCCCCGGCCCGGGTTGCCGGGGCGGTTCCTCCGGTCATGCTTCCAGGGGTGAACAGCAGTGGGATGGCCAGCTCTGAGCACAGCAGCAGCTTGTCCAAAGCGGTCTCGGTGAGCATCAGCGGGCTGTTCGGCTCGGAGTAGTGGATGATGAAAGGCTCCGCCTGGAGGGCTTCCAGGCCTCCGGCCACCGCAGCGGCCATGTCGATGATGGCACGGAGATTCCTGCGGTGGTGCGCGGTGAAGCAGATCGGCTTGGTGGAGTTTTCCGCCATCTGCTGGAACTGCACCAGGTCGTTCACCGTCTGGGGCACATCGTGCACGATCCCCAGGGACATCAGGTAGTCGATATTCGGGCAGGCATCGGCTACCCGGGCCGCGTTGGCCACATCCCGGGCCTCGGATTTCTTCATCTCCCCCGTGTCCGGGTCGTAGGCGTACACCGTGTCGGAGCCCATACCGAAGTGGATCCGGGTGCTCTCCAGGTGCATGGCCGGCTGTTTGTTCCGGTCGTACATAACGATCCTTGACGGTGCGCTGCCGATGCAGCGTTCCACGAGCCCCCCCGGATAGCGGGCCAGGTTGCCGTCGAAGCGGCAGCCCGCTTTCTTGAGCAGCTGCGCCGCCTCTTCATGCCGGACTACGATGCCGGTACGCTCCAGCACCTCCAGGACGGACAGGTGGATCTGATACAGCTGGTCCTCTCCGAGGACTCGGAACGATGGGGTTTGGTGCACTGTGAAGCTCGGTTTCATCTTTCTCTCCGATCTATAAATTCGGTTTTACTTTCCGCCCCCTCCCGGCGGTGCGCGGCGGCATTCGGGAATCATATCGGGAATCATAGCCGATACTGTTTTTCCTTTCAACAGGTATGATAAGTGAGCATAATAGTAAACATATCAATTAACTTGTACTTGCAAGGCCTGCGGCCCCCTTTTATACTTTGCTTTAATGACGATCCGGAGCATATCCGCAGCGCCGTAGATGCGGGAGGAGGGGCGGTGACGAAAGGCTCGAAGGTCCCTAAGCTCAAGCGAGTCCCCCTGTTCACGGACATGTCGGAATACGATCTCCACCAGATCGATCAGATCACCGTGGAGCGTCGCTACGGCAAGGGTGAGGTGATCATCGAAGAAAATACCGCGGCGGAGCGTTTCTTCATAATCTTTCGAGGGAAGATCGAGATCACCAAGAAGTTCGAGGACGGGGAGCAGTTCGTTTTGGGGGTGCACAGCGACGGCGAGTTCTTCGGGGAGATGGCCATCCTGGACGAGGGACCCCGCTCGGCAACCGCCCGGGCATTGGAGTCGACCACGGTCCTGGAGATCTCCCGGACGGATTTCGAAAAACTGCTGTACACCGCCCCGGTCCTGGCCTTCACGATCATGAGGGAGCTCAGCTCCCGCCTGCGGGATACCGGGGCGCTGTTGATCTCCTATCTCCAGAGAAAGAACAGACAGCTGGCCAAAGCCTACCTGGATACCGTGAACACGGTGGTCCACGCCATAGAGGAGAGGGACGCCTTTTCAGAGGGGCACACCGACAGGGTGGTGGAGATATCGAAGCTGATCGCCCGGCAGATTGCCCTGGGGGAGGAGGAGATATTCAATCTCGAGATCGGCGCCCTGCTCCACGATATCGGAAAGGTCGGCATCCCCGATGCGATCCTGCAAAAACCCGCACCGTTGAAAAAAGATGAGATCGAGAAGGTCCGGGAACATCCGCTGAAGGGCAAGCGGATGATCCAGGATATCTCATTCCTGGAGCAGGCCATCCCCCATGTCCTGTATCACCACGAGCGCTTCGACGGTTCGGGGTATCCGGAGCACCTGATCGGAGCGGATATCCCCATGCCCAGCCGCATCATCGCCGTGGCCGACGTGTTCGACGCCGTTACCAATGACCGGCCGCAGCGTAAGCGCATGAGCTTCAAAGATTCGGTAGCCCTGATCAAAGAGGGCGCGGGAACGCAGTTCGATCCGGATGTGGTGAGCGCCTTTCTCGAGCTGGTGGATTCCGGCGCGCTGAAAGAGTAGGCTCTGAGCAGCTTTGTCGTCTACACTCCCCGCTCCTCGAGATTCCGCATATCTTGACCAAAGCCCCGCCCATGATATAGTGAGTCATCGTGGCCAAACTGCAGGCTAAGCTCGCACCGCAGAGAACCCCCCTCAAGATCAACTGGCTGGTGCTGATCACCTTGATCTTGAGCATCGTGTCCCTGATCGTGGAGCAGGCGGACATCCAGACCACCCTTTCTTCTATTTTCACGCACACCCTGGATTTCACGATCCTGTTTCTCTTCCTGGCCGAGGTGATCGTAGACTTCGTTCGCTCGACCGACAAGCGGCACTTCTTCAAGCGGCATGTGTTTGAGGTGCTGTTTCTGATTTTCTTCACGGCCCTGTTCGCCTATAACAAATTTCTGCTGTTCTCCCGAGCGAGCACCCTGTACGGCAACCTGCCCGGAAAGATCATCATCGTGCGCAACATCTTCGTACTGCTGAAGGTCTTCGGGCGGATACGCAAGCTCAGCGCCTTCGTTCGCAGCCTGACCGCGCATCCGGCCCGCACGGTCCTCTTGAGCTTCGTTCTGGTGATCGTGACCGGCACGATCCTGCTGATGCTGCCCTTCACCACGTCCGACGGTGCGGGCTTGAGCTTCGTCGACTCCCTGTTCACCGCCACCTCGGCGGTCTGCGTGACCGGACTGATCGTCGTGGATACGGCCACGGCGTTCTCGATCTGGGGAAAGCTCATCATTCTGCTCCTCATCCAGGTCGGAGGCCTGGGGATCATGATCTTGAGCTTCTTCATGGCCTTCATCCTGCGCCGCTCCCTGACCGTGGAGGACAAGTTTCTCATCTCCTACATGACCAGCGAGAAGGACATGCGGAACCTGGGCAGGAGCATCCAGAACATCATCAACATCACCCTGATCATCGAGGGCGCCGGGGCGGTGCTGCTGTTTCTCGGCTTCCGGACCACGCTGGGCACGAACCTGCAGACCCTCTTCATCTCCGTGTTCCACGCGGTGTCCGCGTTCTGCAATGCCGGCTTTTCCCTTTTCAGCGACAGCCTGGAGGGGTTCCGGTCCAATACATTGATTAATCTCACGGTGAGCGTCCTGATCATCCTTGGGGGCTTGAGCTTCGTGGTGATCATGAACCTCAAGGGCTGGCTGGCCGCGGGCATCCCCAACGTGTTCAGAAAGAAGAGCTTCTCGGTCAAAGGATTGAACCTGAACACCCGGGTCGTGCTGCTGGGCACGGGGATCCTGCTGGGATTGGGGATGCTGCTGTTCTACGCCATGGAGCATCGCTACTCCCTGGCCGGCCTTGATCTGAAGACCCAGTACCTGGCGGCGTTCTTCCAGTCCGTAACAACCCGCACCGCCGGGTTCAACACGATCTCCATGTCGGGCCTGCGCAATCCGACCTACCTGCTGATGATGGTCTTCATGTTCATAGGTGGGGCTTCCGGCTCCACCGCCGGGGGGGTGAAGATCAACTCGCTGGCGTTGTTCCTGGCCTACGTCAACTCGCTTCTGCAGGACAAACGGGAGGTCACCCTGCACAACCACTCGATAGCCAAGGACCTGGTGCTGCGTGCCCTGCTGATCCTCCTGTTCGGGCTGGTGAGCGTGCTGGCGGGCATGATGGTTCTCTCCATTACGGAGAGCGCCCCCTTTATCTACATCTGTTTCGAAACCGTATCCGCCTTCGGAACCGTGGGCCTGTCCGCCGGGATCACCTCTACACTTTCCATAATCGGGAAATATGTTATTATCCTGATGATGTTCATCGGTCGCATCGGTCCGCTGACCCTGTTGGCCGCAGCCGCCCAGAGGATTCGGCAGGTGCAGATCGAGTACCCCACCGGAGAAATCCTGATCGGTTAAGGAGAAGGGAGAATGGCAAAGGAGGAGAAAGTCTTTGCGGTTTTTGGTCTGGGCGCCTTCGGTATGGAGGTCTGCCGGGGATTGATCGAAAAAGGGGGGAAGGTGGTCGCCTTCGACCACCGGACCCAGCCGATCGAAAAGATCAAGGATGTAGTCACCCAGGTTATGGTGCTGGATTCCACGGATGAGGATGCCCTGCGCAGCGCTCCTCTGGAAAACGTGGATGTGGCGATCATAGCGATTGGGGATGACGTGGAGGCCAGCATCCTGACCACCGCGCTGCTGAAGAATATCGGCGTGCCCTACATCGTCGCCCGGGCTGTGACGGATGTTCACATGAGGGTTCTGCGCCAGATCGGGGCCAACGAGGTGATCAATCTCGAGATCGAGGAGGGGCGCAGGGTGGCTTCCCGGATGCTGACCGCTGAGGTCCTGGAGACCATCCCCGTTACGGAGGACTACAGCATCGTGGAGCTGTACGTGCCGGAGAGCATGGTCGGTAAGTCCCTGGTGCGGCTGAACCTGCGGAGCGAATACATGGTGAATGTCATCGCCATCGAGCGCTTCAAGACCACGGTGGATGATGAGGGCAATCCGGTCAAGGAGGAGCGGGTGATCATACCGACCAAGGATGACGTGCTGCTGGGCGATGATATCCTGATCGTGGTGGGCAGAAACACCGATCTGGACGCTTTCCGCGAGCAGACCCAGAGGTGAGCTCACATTGATCCAGATCCGCCGGTTCCTGTTCATTTTCCTGCTCCTGCTGGGCTGTGCCGGGGTGCTGTTTTTCGGCATCCGGGATTACCTGCTGATCACCCGCAGCGGTTCCTGGTCTCAAGAGGAGCTGAAGATCCGCGGTGAAACCGTTCTGTACCTTTCCTTTGTGTTTTCAGCGGCAATCCTGCTTGCTTTCTCCCTCGTGCTGCTGCGCAGCCGCAACATCTCCCGTGAGCTGGACAAGATCAGCGACATGACCCGCTACGGCAACTTTTCCATAGAAGGAAGCCTGGGCAGACTCGGTCCTCTGGGGCAGAAGATCCTCCAGCTCAACCAGCGGCTTACCGAGCTGAACGCGATGAAGAGCCTGCGGATAAGCTC
>CAZPPB010000119.1:0-1418 GCA_964588355.1 uncultured Spirochaetaceae bacterium
ATAAACGGAGTTCTGCTGACCCCCACGACACGGAACATCCTGGGGGGGATATCCCGACAGTATGCGATCGAGCTGGCCCGCGGGCTCGGCATGCAGTTGGAAGAGAGGGATATCACCCTCTACGAAGCCTACAACGCGGAGGAGGCTTTCTGGACCACGAGCTCCTACTGCATCCTACCGATCTGCCGCATCGACGGCCGCCGGATCGGGCAGACTTACCCTGGACCCGCCGCTGGAGCACTGCTCGAGGCCTGGAGTAAGGAGGTAGGAGTCGACATCGTGGCTCAGGCCCAAAAATTCGCCGCAAAATAGAATGTACGGTTGAAGGAGTGAGCTATGATCAGAATCGCGCAAATCGGTGTCGGTCCACTGGGCAGAATGATAACCGAACACATCGCCGAGAGGCCGAACATGACTGTGGTCGCGGCGGTGGACAGGGACCCGGAACTTGCCGGCAGAGACCTGGGCGAGCTCTGTTCCACGGGAGCGCTGGGCATACCTGTATCGGCATCTTTGCAGCAGGCGCTGCGCGAAGCTGCAGCCGATGCGGCGGTCCTGACAACGGTTTCCGATGTGAAGCGGATCGTTTCCCAGATCGAGGAGGTTCTGAATTTCGGTCTGCCCGTGGTCACCACCTGCGAAGAACTGACCTTCCCTTGGGAAACCGCCCCCGATCCGGCCGCGCGGATCGACGAGCTGGCCCGGAAGAAGGGCGTGGCAGTCCTGGCCACGGGGGTGAACCCGGGGTTTATGATGGACACCCTGCCGGTAGTCCTGAGCGCGGTATGCCGGAGGATCGATGCGGTGAAAGTATCCCGGATCCAGGACGCCTCCACCAGACGAGTACCCTTTCAGCGCAAGATCGGCGCGGGTTTGAGCCTGTCGGAGTTCGAGAAGAAGCGTAAAGCGGGAGATCTGCGCCACGTTGGTCTGACCGAATCCATGCACATGATCGCCTGGCGCATCGGCTGGAGGCTCGACCGCACGGAGGAGCTGATCACACCGGTCGTCGCTTCCAAGAGGATCGACGGCGCTACGATGGTCGTCGAAGCGGGCGCGGCGGCCGGGGTGCAGCAGATCGGCAGAGGATTCGTGGGCTCCGAGGAGAAGATCACGCTGACCTTCCGCGCTTCCATAGGCGAACCTTCTCCGGAGGACACCGTCGAGCTGCTCGGTATCCCCCATCTGGTATCCACGATACCGGGCGGGGTCCATGGGGATGTGGCTACCTGTGCGATCACTCTGAACGCCATCGGTCAGCTGCTCCGCGCCGGTGCGGGACTGAGGACGATGGCGGACCTGCCTCCGGTTTCCTACTTCCTCTCGGAACGATGAGGGCATGAATATCTTTATGATCCTGGAGGACGCCCTTCGTCCCGATCACCTGGGCTGCTACGGGTATGAAAAGGAGACCTCCC
>CAZPPB010000119.1:1518-9206 GCA_964588355.1 uncultured Spirochaetaceae bacterium
AGGATTACCTGGAACAGCACCGCAGGGACCGCTGGTTTTTTCTGGCCGAACCGTATCCGACGCACCTCCCCTACAATCCTCCCAAAGACTACTTCAAGGCGTTCCTGGAGCCGGGATACAGGATGGATGAAGGGACCCGAAAACGGATCGATCTAGTCCGACGCCACCTGATCGTCCATCCATCCGGAGTCACCAGCAAGCTGGAGGCCGGGGAAGCCGAAGCCCTGCCGGATGACGCATCCGACAGCGCCCACAAACGGACCGTCGGCATCGTGGACTTCGACGCAGACAAGGACAAACCCGCGATTACCGCCCTCTACGACGGGGAGGTGCGGGTGTTCGACGATCTGGTGGGATCCTGGATCGCCAAACTAGAACAGCTTGAGCTGCTGGATGATACCCTGGTTGTGATCGTGGCGGATCACGGAGAGGAGCTGCTGGAGCGGGGGTACGTAGGGCATTGTTCCTGCAACCTCAAGGGAACCCTTTATGACGAAGCTATCAAGGTTCCTCTGATACTGCGCTGTCCCAAGATCCTGCCCAAGGGGAAAGTGGTGGGAAACCAGATCTCCCAGATCGACATCATGCCCACGATCTTCGATCTGCTGGGGATCGAGCACTCCGGGCTGATGCAGGGACACTCCGCCCTTGCTTTGATCGAGGGGCGCGGCGAATCGTTTCGGGAAGAAGCGTTCGCCGAAACGCCCCCGGCCGGGTGGCAGGCAGTGCAGAGCGATGACCGTGAGATCTGGTGCGTTCGAACGGCTGCTTGGAAACTCATCCTGAACACGACCAGAAACGGATCAATCGAACGATACGAGCTGTACGATCTGAAAGGCGATCCGGCGGAGCTGCAGAACCTGTATCGGGAGGATCACCCGGCGGCGCTGAGACTGCGTCCCCTGCTGGAGGAGTTCATAGTCGATGCAAGGCGGGAAAGATGACAGCCCCCGACACGACCCTATTCGGCAAACTCCAGGACCCCGAAGTGCTCGGGGCAGTGGAAGTTCAGCTCTTCGCCGATCGGCGACCATGAGGCCCAGTGGGGATGAGAGGTCTCATCCCCGCATTTGTAGAAATTGCCCCGCCAGCGTTCTCCCGCCGGCCGAGGCCTTTCCCCGATGTAGGGTTCGAAAAGCGACATGGGGATGCTGTACTCCAAAAACCACTCCACCGGCTCCTCGATCTCCGGCTCTACCCGGGCGGGCAGGGAGTGATAGACCCGCATCTTCTGCGCCTGCTCGGCGGCCACCGGGTTGAAATCCGCAAAACCCTCCGGGGTGCGGCGGGGGTCCCGGATGTGGTACAGCAGGAGGGTTGCGCCGCAGTTCATCTCGAAGTTGAAGTAGCCTCCCGCCTCCCGGGGTTGCAGGAATGCTTCGCCGCAGCTGTCCGCCCACACCGGGCCCTGAAAGCCGTCGGCGACGGCCCGTACATAGCGGTCCTGCACTCGGAAGAAGACGTAGAGGTGCCCGTCATCGAAGAGCAGCTTGACTTCGGTGATCGGCCTGTGCTCCGAGCCGGCCGGATGGAAATGATCGACCTCCAGAGGCTGAACATCGGCCCAGATCCCTTCCGACCAGCCGCCGGCAAATTCGGGAGGCTGCGCGGCGCGCCGGATCCCGTACATGCGTCCGCCCCCACCCCGGCCCGCGGGCTTCATGCATCGCCCCCGGTCCAGCGGTTGCGGTGCACCCGCTGCCGCTGAAAGCGATCCTCCGAGTCCTTGTCAGCCGCCGGATAGCCCAGGGCAACCAGGGCTATGGGAATGGCATGCCGGGGGATATCGAGCAGCCGGCGTATCCCCTCTACCCTCCGTTCCCGCGGGTAGATCCCCCGCTCCTCGAAGCGGCGGATGCTGCGGCGGGTCATAATGGCTTTGATCGTGTCCATATCCTACAGTAGCACGATCGACCGGGGCAGGTCCAAGTTCAAATCCGATAAGTTGACACAAATGGCGCAATCCCGTAGCCTGTATGCGGTTTATGCATAGATAGCCGATGCATCGGACGGCTATATGTCGGTGTTTAGGGAAGGGGAGAACCTGCATGTGTGAGTTCTGCATGAAACACGGTGCCGGCGGGAAGTGGTATCTGAACGCTCGGCACTACTCAGAGGAGATCGTCGCCAAGTACAACTTGCGGGAGTTCCTGCTGGAGCAGTACAAAAACTTCGAGCAGATCCCGCTCCGCAAAGTAGCAGGGGTTAGTCCCGCCGGTCTGGGCTACAAGCTGCGCATCCCTATCATCGGCAGGCTGATCAAGAGGACCGCCGAACGCCTGCTGGCCAGCAAAAAGGCTCCGAAAAATCCGTTCCAACCCGAAGGCCATATCGGCCAGGTCGTGCCTCTGGAGGACGCCATCGCGATCCTGGAGCACTGCGCAGCCGAACCTATCATCCAGAAGAACTGCATGTGCCGCTACATGAGCCGGGGAGAGAAGGAGGCCTGCTGCATCAACTTCGGGGTCATGTCGGAAATCATCGACCGGCTGCCCCGCTTCATACCGGAGAAAGAGAAGTATCATCTCAGCAGGCATGAGGCGATCGACCGTTTCAAAGAGCACAACCGCAAGGGGTACATCGGGACGATCTGGTTCGGACCGTATCCCTACGTCAACAATCTCTGCTCCTGCTCCACTCCGGAGTGCGCCGGCATCCGGCCCCGCCTGGACTTCGGCATCCACTCGATCTACAAGGCTGAGTACGTGGCGGTGGTGGACAACGATCTCTGCCGAGGCTGCCTGGAGTGCGTGGCCGCGTGCCAGTTCGGCGCAATACAGCTTGAACCGCAGGATGGCGGTGTGCGCATTATTGCCGATCGCTGTTTCGGCTGCGGGGTCTGCCGCCACGTCTGCCCCAGCCAGGCCCTGTCTCTGGTACCCCGGGATGAAGTCCCGGCGCTTCAGGGCCTGTACTGAGCCCTCGGGGGGAGAACGAAAGGCGCGGCTCCATGGGCTTCATGAGAAGGCGGACGAAAATACGGATCGACTATGCCATCTGCGGAGATGCCGTGGATCCGCGCAGCTGCTGCCTCTGCATGCGGGTCTGCGAGCCGGCTGTATTCCAGCTGCACCAGAGTTTCGGGATCGAGGAGGCGGACCTCTTCGATCCCCAGAGCTGGCGGATCACCCCGCTCTGGCCGTCTCTGTGCACCCGCTGCCTGAAGTGCGTGGTGGTCTGTCCCAAAGGAGCGATCGATGTCAACGGATGAACGATCAACGGATGAGCGGTCAGCTGATGAGACGACTTGCCAACGCTGTCTCGTCATCGGCGGCTCGGGCATGCTGGGATTCGAGATCGTGCGCCAACTGATCGCTCAGGGCAAACAGGTCCGTGTTCTGGATCTCCAGCCGCTGCCCGAACCGATCTGCGATTACCTTCAGGGGGATATCCGCGATCCCGCAGATCTCAGAACTGCATGCCGAGATATCGAGGTGGTGTTTCAGACGGCCGCCGCGGTCTGGGATCGAAGAACCCCCTCCAGGATCTACGACCAGGTCAACGTTGAAGGGAACCGCCGGGTCGTCGATGCCTGTCTGAAAAACGGCATCCACCGCCTGGTGTACACCAGCACATTGGACGTGGTGGTGCAGGGCAGCAGGCCCATCGTAGACGGGGATGAGTCCCTGCCCTACCCCAAACGACTGCCCCGGGACCCCTACTGTCGGACCAAGATCCTCGCCGAGCGGCTCGTACTCGAGGCTAACGGTCCCGACCTGGCCACCTGCGCCCTTCGCCCAGTGGGCATGTACGGACCCCGCGACCGCTATCATCTGGGAAATGTGGTCCGCATGGCCAGGCGGGGCAGATACGTTCGCCTGGGCAACGGATCGGCCCGATTCAGCCATGTGTACTCGGAGAATGCCGCCTTCGCCCACCTCCTGGCCGCCCGGCGGCTCTCCCCCGGTTCACCCGTCGCGGGACAGGCGTACTTCATCGCCGACCACTACCCGGCAAAGAATCTCTTCGACTTCATGGAACCTTTTCTTCTGGCTCTGGGTCTGCCCGTGCCCAGAGGCCGGATTCCCTACGCCGCGGCGATGGTCCTGGCCACGATTGCCGAAGTGCTGGCGCCCGGCTCGAATTTCAGCCGCTTCGCCGTGATCCAGACCTGCGTGAACCATACCTTCGTCGACGGCAGAGCCGCCATGGAGCTCGGCTACTGGCCGATCGTCTCCAGAGAAGAGGCCTTCCGCAGAACCGTGGCCTGGCTTCGAAAGCAGGAGACGATCGAAGAATGTGAACAATCCTTCCTCACGGTTCTGAATCGTTGAGGGCATATTCATTATGGAACGTATCACGGCGGAATGGCGAAAGCCGATGCCTCTTCCCGGAACCCGGCCTCGGAAAAAGATGATATCTCCCGGCCGAAGATCTACGGTCCGCTTCTTGACCGTCCCAGGGTTCACCCGTAAGCTTTGTTGAGGGCGGTTCTTCGATGACAAGGCTGCAGGTGCTCGAGGTGTTTCAGCTGCGGGACACGCTACGCCTCCGCTGTACACTCCAATGGGTTCAGCCCGGCCAAAGTCGCAAACATCAAAAGGTGAATCGAAATGAGTGCGCTGATTATCGGGATCTACTTCGCCTGGTGGGCTGCGTTTCACAGCCTTCTGGCCAGTTTACCGGTCAAGCGTCTGGCGGGCCGAATCTTCGGAGAGGAAGCCAAACGGTGGTACCGCCTCGGATTCGTGATCACCGCGGTGCTCACCCTGATACCGCTTCTGATCCTCCTGCTGCGACTGCCCGATATCCCCCTGTACAATGAGCCACCGCCCTGGCGCTGGCTCATGATGGCGGGACAGCTGGCCGCCCTGTGTCTGTTGGGGTGGACGATCATGAGCACGGAACCCCTCGATTTTATCGGGATCAAACAGGTCTCCGGGTCGCGCTCCCCCTATCGTACCACCCTGACTACCCGCGGGCCGTACAGAATCAGCCGCCATCCCATGTACATCACCAGCATGCTGGTGATGTGGCTTTCTCCCGCAATGAGCGTGAATCTGCTGACCCTGTTTGCCCTAATGAGCATCTACTTCGTCGTGGGGTCCTACCACGAGGAGATGCTGCTGGTGAAACAGTTCGGAAACGCCTATGAGCAGTACCGGAAGCGGGTTTCCCGCATCTTTCCGGGATTGCCCTTTCCCCCCTAAGCGGGAAGTTAGTATCTTACCGAATACTGTGAAAAAGAAAAAACCCTACGGGAACAACCTGAGGGAGCAGCTGGAGGCCAGCTCCAGGGATCGGCTCTACTCATTTTTTCTCGATTTCGGCGGAATCCGGGGTGCCCTGGTGCATGCAACCCGCATGGTCAACGAGATGCGGGCCAACCACGAACTGGGGACGCTGGAAACCCTGCTGCTGGGACACGCCTACATCGCCGCCAGCCTCATGACCGTGAATCTCAAAGGAGGTGATCGGGTGAACATCCGGTTGGATTGTTCCGGACCGGCAAGGGGCTTATCCGTGGAAGCCAACGCCTTCGGAGAGGTACGGGGATATCTGATGGAAAATCCGATTCCTCTGGATCGCTGCCATGAGAGCTACGAACTGAGGGATTTGATGGTCGGAGGGATACTGAGCGTCACCCGTTTTCTGGAAAAGGCCAAACAACCGTTCACCGGCCAGGTGCAGCTGGAGCACGGGACCCTGGCAGAAGATCTGGCCCACTACTATCTGGTGTCCGAGCAGACCCCCAGCGCCTTTACCTTCAGTATCCAGTACGACTCGAACGCACAGGTCACCGGTGCCGGCGGATTGTTCCTTCAGATCATGCCGGGAGCCGAGCAAAGCAAGATCGCCGCGCTCGAAAAGATACTCCGGCAGATGCCGTCCGTCGGGCACTGCTTTGCCGAGCAGCTTCCCGCCGAGCAGTTCCTGACCGAGCAGTTCTCAGACTTCTCTCCGATCCTGCTGGGCAACCGCCGTGTCGCCTTCATGTGTCACTGCAGCAAATCCCGCTTCCGCCGCTTCATGGCCGCTTTGCCGGAGGAGGAGCTTGAGGATATCCTGGAAAACGGACCCTTCCCCTTGGTCACAACCTGCTTCAACTGCAACTCGGCGTACAGTTTCCCCCGGGCTGAGATCGAGACGATCCTGACGGAGCGGAACGAAAATTAGACCTCAAAAAAATCGGAGTTCCTTCGATGTTGGATCCCGCAAAGACCGCGGGCCGATCATTCCCGGGGGGATTGGTCCCCGATGATCAGGTCTTTCGCTTGAAGATTCGCAGGGCGGACCAGTCCAGGAGGGTGGCTAATGTAGCCCGTCGGGATTTCTTGTCCTTCTCGAGCTTTTCTGCCGCCGGACTGTCCAGACTGGATTTCAGGAACTCCAGCACCGAAATTTTCCCCAGGGATCGCACCGCCGCACCGGAAACGGATTCAAACAGGGTGAGGGCCTCTTCACTCTGCCAGGGTGCTTCCTTGGGATTTCCGAAGAGGCTGCGAAACAGCTCCTGCAAAGGGACTTTGTCAAGGGAGCGAGCCGGCACCAGCTGTTCAGTGTGCTCCCCGGCCAGCAGGAGAAGACCCTTTTCATGAAACAGGTCTATGAAGTAGGAAATATCGGAAAGCGAGGCGCTGAAGCGGCGGGCAATCTGGCTTATGCTCGGGGGGCTCTCTCCGCGATAGAAGCGGCCGACGATCTGAAAGTAGATCTCCAGGCCGAAGAGAAACCGTTCGGCCGGACTGATCTGCTCCAGACGCTTGCCCAGCCAGCCGAGCTGACGATGCTGATGAACAAAGGCGACTTCCAGGGAGAACAGGACCACGGTCCAGGCCACGTACAGCCAGATCAGGAATATCGGAATCACCGCGAGGGAGCCGTACACGATAGAGAGGTGGATGACGTAGTTGATCCAGAAGAAAAAGATCCTTCTTGCTATCTCCCACAGTACCGCCCCGACCGCCGCCCCTATCAGGGCACTGACGAATCGAACCCTGCCGGAGGGAATAAGCAGGATCATCAGCAGCAGGGCCAGAAAGATGAAAATCGAGGGAAGGCCGCCCGTGAGCACGGAAAGGGTTCTGCTGATTTCCTCGACAGCCTGGCCACCGAGCAGGGAGCGGAACATTCCGACCAGGTTCAAGCCGATGCTGAACAGGAAACTGCCCACGATCAGTACCGATACATAGGTTGCCAGCCGGCGCAGGGATTTTTTCCGGGCCCTGCTTCCCCACAGAGCATCAAAGGTGCTCTGAATCGTGTTGAGAAGAAACACCGAGGTTATCAGAAAGAACAGAAGCCCGACCACACCGAGGGCACGGGTGTTCTCCACAAAGCGTTGGATGTAGGCCGTGATCTCTTCCTGACTGGTGGGAACCAGCTGCTGGAAGAGGAAACTCTGAAGATCCTCCAACACCTCGGAAAACGTCCCCAGGGCGGAGAACAGGGAGAACAGCAGGGCAAACAGAGGAACCAGGGCCAGCAAGGTCGCAAACGCCAGGCTGGCGGCGCGGATCGGGCACTGATCCCGCTGGAACTCCAAGGTGAGTCGGCGCAGAAAACGACCGACCCTCCGTGTGCCTTGACCGTCGAAAAGACCCATACCCTAGTATCGTCTCTCCCTGGCATCAAGTATAGAACAGAGATCAAGCGAAAGGCGCACATCGATCGGGGGCTCGGCGATTCTGAGTGCGCCGATCCGGCAGGTGCCGCTACCCCGGCAGCCGCTACCCCGGCAGCCGCTA
>CAZPPB010000119.1:9306-12171 GCA_964588355.1 uncultured Spirochaetaceae bacterium
GCCGCTACCCCGGCAGCCGCTACCCCGGCAGCCGCTATTTGATTTTGGCGGCACCTCTTAGTACTTTATATATTACTAAAACACTAGTTATTAAAGGAGCAGGATATGTTGAATCTGGAAGTTAAAACATCGCTCGCCACGGGCGACACTTTGGACCGCAGCTACGAGTACTTCGTCGAAAAACAGGGTTTGCAGCTGGTGGAATGGGTCGCCCATCTGCACGCCGAGCAAGGCGCCTGTGAGCTGCGGGTGACGGGCGGCAAGATCAAGGGATCGACGGAGGTCGATTCCAAAGCCGTACTCCTCTCCCAGACGGGAAAACTGATCAGGGACTACGGGTTCGAACCGGTTTACTATGGTCTTCACCTGCACGCCAAGCCCGACCAGGATGTTGGACACCTCATGGTGGCGATCAAGGAAACCGACCCGGTGGAGGTCACTTTCGAAAGTCAGGAACTGGATTTCCCCGTGAAGGAGTTCAGCGCTCAACTGCCCAAAGCATAGTCGAACGATGAGATCGATGAGAGCGGTAATCGTGAAAAAACCGGGCGGCGTGGAACAGCTGGCTGTTTCCGATGTCCCCGCGCCCCGGCCTCGCCGAGGTGAACTTCTGGTTCGGGTGCAGGCTGCAGAGGCCCACGCCCGCATGGAAGCGGACCACAATATCGGCAGGATCGTTCTGACCATCGAATGATCCGCATCGGATCAGGTCGTTGACAGATACCGGTAAAACGGATACACAGATGTAAGATCGAACTGATAATCCTACTTTTTTGTAGGATCAGAATATCGTGGGGAGACTTCAGCAGCATTCGATGGCATCTGATAGGGTGGTAGCGGGAAGCGGCCTCAACCAGGGGTATGTAGCCGAAAAAATCGGCGAACTCTCACTGTTGTTCGATATCAGCCAGACTCTGGATTCGAGCATGGACCTCCGGGACGCCCTGGGCCCGGTTCTGGAAATCATCGCCAAATACAAGGGGATCATCCGGGGAAGCCTGACCCTGCTCAATCGCGAGAGCGGGGAGATCTCCATCGAGGCTGCCTATGGGCTTTCCCCCAGCCAGCAGCGGCGGGGGCGCTACCGCGTCGGCGAGGGGATCATCGGTCGGGTATTTCAGACGGGAAAGCCGGCTATCATACCCAAGGTTGCCGAAGAGCCTCGTTTCCTCAACCGCACGGGAGCTCCACGGGATCAGGATGGTCATGACCTGTCGTACCTCAGCGTGCCCATCAAGCTGGAAACCACCGTCATCGGCGCCTTGAGCGTGGACAAAACCTACTCAGAGCACGCGGATCTGGAGGAAGACCTGCGCCTCTACGCCATCATCGCCTCGATGATCTCCCAGGCCGTCAAGCTGCGTCAATCCGCCCAGGAGGAGCGCCAGCGGCTGATCGAGGAAAACCTGCGCCTGACCGAGGAACTCAAAGATCGTTTTCGCCCCTCGAACATCATCGGCAACACCAATGTCATGCAGGAGGTCTACGATCTGATCGCCCAGGTATCCAGGAGCGAGGCCACGGTGCTCATCAGAGGGGAAAGCGGCACGGGCAAGGAGCTGGTGGCCCACGCGATCCACTACAACAGCCTGCGGGCTGGAAAACCCTTCATCAAGGTCAACTGCGCCGCCCTGCCCGAATCGGTGATCGAGAGCGAGCTTTTCGGCCACGAGAAGGGGGCATTCACCGGGGCGGTAGCCAGCCGTAAAGGCCGCTTCGAGCTGGCCGGCGGGGGTACCCTGTTTCTCGACGAGGTGGGGGACCTTTCCCCGGGTCTGCAGATCAAGCTGCTGCGGGTACTGCAGGAGAGGGAGTTCGAGCGGGTCGGAGGGATCGAAACGATAAAAGCGGACGTGCGCGTGATCGCCGCTACAAACATCGATCTGGAGCGGCGCATCTCTGAAGGCAGGTTCCGCCAGGATCTGTACTATCGCCTCAACGTCTTTCCCATCCATATACCGCCGCTTCGGGAGCGCAAGAGCGATATTCTGCTGCTCACCGACTACTTCGTGGAGAAGTACAGCAAGAACAGCCACAAGAACGTCCGCCGGATCTCCACGCCGGCTATCGACATGCTGATGGCCTATCACTGGCCGGGAAACGTTCGGGAGCTGGAGAACTGCATCGAGCGGGCCGTCCTGCTGAGCCGGGATGACGTGATCCACGGCCACCATCTCCCCCCGACCCTGCAAACCGCCGAGGCCAGCGACACCGGCTTCAAGGGCAGGCTGGAAACGGCCCTGGAAAACGTCGAGCAGGAGCTCATCCTGGACGCGCTCAAGTCTTCCCGCGGGAACATGGCCAAGGCGTCCCGCACCCTGGGGATTACCGAACGCATGATGGGCTTGAGAGTCAACCGCTACGGGATCGATCCGAAGCGCTTTCGGCGCTGAAGGGTTTGTAGGCTGCCGGCTTCGGAGCGAATGCCCGTAAATCCTACATATTCGTCGCCTTTTCCTCCCGAATTCTACATAAATGTTGGATTCTGTCTTTGCATGGAGAGATGTAGAATACTATAAATAACCATAGAGTATGTAGTTATACTATACCACTCATTTTGGCATATAACTTGCAAATAGGTGTTCAAACACACGCGCAAACAGGCAAGGAGCAATACAATGGCGGACAACGGCAGAATCAAAGAGGTTCTCGAACTCGTTTCCAAAGAAAACATCAAGGTCGTAGACCTGCGGTTCATGGATTTTCCCGGCCTCTGGCAGCACTTCTCCGTCCCGGCTCGGGTACTGGAGGCGGATTCCTTCGAGCAGGGCTTCGGCTTCGACGGATCCAGTATCCGGGGCTGGCAGAGTATCAATGAGTCGGACATGCTGGTCAAGCCGGTTGCCGAGACCGCCTTTGTGGATC
>CAZPPB010000120.1:0-12097 GCA_964588355.1 uncultured Spirochaetaceae bacterium
TGCGGATGATGTTCTTCAGGGTCGTACCCCGGACGATCGAGTCCTCCACCAGAACCACACGTTTGTCCCGCAGCGCCGATCGGTTGGGGTTGTACTTCTTCCGCACCTTGGCGTCCCGGATGGCCTGGGTGGGCTCTATGAAGGTCCGGCCGATGTAGTGGCTCCGCACCAGCCCGAAGTCGAAGGGGATTCCCGAGGCCTCGCTGAAACCCATGGCGGCGAAGGTGCTCGAATCGGGCACCGGTATCACCACTTCCGCCTCCACCGGATGCTCCCGCCACAGCTGACGCCCGAACTCTTTTCGGACATCCCCGGTTGTGTACTCGCTGCCGTAGAGAAAGCTGTCCGGCCGGGCGAAGTAGATATGCTCGAAGATGCAGCGCAGCTGCTCCCCGGCCGGGAAGAGCCGGTGCCGCTGGAGCCCCTGGTCGTTGATGATCAGCATCTCCCCGGGCTCAACCTCCCCGAGGTAGTCGGCCCGGATGATGTCGAAGGCCACGGTCTCCGAGGCCACCACGAAGGCCCTGCCAACCTTGCCGAGCACCAGCGGCCGGACTCCGGACGGGTCCCGTACGGCGATCAGCTCATTCAGGGTGAGCATGACGATCGAATAGGCCGGCTTGACCGGCTGAAAGCAGGAGGCGACGATCCTCTGGATCGAGGATTCGGCGCAGCGCGCGAAATTGTGCAGGATGATCTCGGTGTCGCTGTCCGATTTGAAGATGCACCCCCCCCGCTGCAGCCTGTGTTTCAGGCTGTTGCAGTTGGCGAACTGTCCATTGTGGGCAATGGCCACCGGTCCGTGCTGCGTCTGGGCCATGAGGGGCTGGGCGTTCTCCAGGGAGGAGGAACCGAGGGTAGAGTAGCGGTTGTGGCCGATCGCTCCCCGACCGTTCAGCTCGTGGAGCATCCTTTCGGTGAAGATCTCGTTCACGATCCCCATGCCGTGGCGGCTGTGAAACTTCCGAGGAGAGGCGCTCACGATGCCGCTGGACTCCTGCCCGCGATGCTGCAGGTTGTGCAGGCCCAGGTACACATACTCGGCGGGTCTGTCCACGCCCCAAATGCCGAAAACGGCGCAGTTGTCGTGAATTGCATCACCGCGCTCACGCACGGGCTTCATGGTCGTGTTGAGTTGCGGAGCCTTCAAACCCGCAGCTCCTCTTCTGCGGCGGTGCTGTCCCGGTGCTGTTCCAGGATCGGTTTCACGTGCTCCTGCAGGAACTCCTGCACCTGGCTCTCAGCCCGGCCGGAAAAGTCGGTCTCGAGGGCGAAACCTCTCAGCTGTTCCAGATCGAAGGGTATGCGGTCGTCCCGAGCCAGCATCTCCAGCAGGTGATTCGGCGACCCCCGTTCCTTGATCTCCCGGGAGGCGGCCACGGCGTTCTCCCGCACCGCCTCGTGCAGCTGCTGGCGGTCTCCTCCGCGGATCACCCCCTGCATGATGATCGTTTCCGTGGCCATGAAGGGAAGCTCCTGCTCCAGCAGTCGGGTGATCATGGCAGGATAGACCCGGGCGCCGGCTAGCACGTTCGCATAGATCAGGAGAACCGCATCCGCCGCCAGGAAAGTCTGGGGCATGTACAAACGTCTGCCCGCCGAATCATCCAGCGTCCGCTCGAACCACTGATTTGCCGCTGTGTGGTCGCAGGCCTGCACCTGGCTGATCGCGTAGCGGGCCAGAGAGCAGAGCCGTTCGCAGCGCATCGGATTTCGCTTGTAGGCCATGGCGGAGCTTCCCACCTGCTTCTCCTCGAAGGGCTCATCCACCATCTTGAGATGCTGCATCAGGCGGAAGTCCACGGCGAACTTGTGGGCGCTCTGGGCGATGTTCTTCAGCAGATCGAGGATTCGGGAGTCCCAGAGCCGCGGGTAGGTCTGGCCGCTCACCGGGAAAGGCTTTTCGAAACCCAGTTTCCCGCACACCTTCCGGTCCAGCTCCTTCACCTTCCCGTGGTCCCCCCCGAACAGCTTGAGGAAGCTGTCCTGGGTGCCCGTGGCGCCCTTGGCGCCCCGGAGGCGGTAGCCGGAGAGCAGGTGCTCCAGATCCTCCCAATTGAGCATCAGCTCCTGCAGCCACAGCACTGCCCGCTTGCCCAGCGTGGTCGGCTGGGCCGGTTGAAAGTGGGTATAGCCCAGGCAGCGCAGCTGCTTGTTCTTTTCGGCGAAGCCGGCCAGCTCGGTGATCACCCGCAGCAGGCGGCCGCGGATCAGCTGGAGCGCCTGATGATACTGGATCAGCTCGGTGTTGTCCGTGACGAAGCAGCTGGTCGCACCCAGGTGAATGATGCCCTTGGCCTTGGGACATTGCTGTCCGTAGGCATGAATGCCTGCCATCACGTCGTGGCGAAGCTCCCGCTCCAGCCGGGCCATGGCCTCGAAATTGATCTCGTCCTGCCTGGCCCGCAGCTCGGCAAGCTGCTCTTCGCTGATGCTCAGCCCCAGCTCCGCCTCACTCTCCGCCAGGGCGACCCAGAGCCGCCTCCAGGTGCGATACTTGTTCGCGTCCGAAAACACAGCAGCCATCTCCGGGCTGGCGTAACGCTCGATCAGGGGATTCGAATAACGCTGCTTGTTCTCCGCCATGCTTCTACCTCTGCCTTGACCTGGGTTCAAGTGTCGTAGGACCCGAGCCGCTCCATCACCTGTTCCAGCGGCGGGGAATCGAAGACCTGCCTGCCGGTGTAGCGATTGCACCCGGACATGTACATCTGGGAGGCCAGGGTGGCAAAATCTGCAGGCAGATTCCGGGGTTTCACGTCGCAGTTCTTCTGCCATCCGGGACCGGTCTTCTTCCACTTCTCGCAGGCGCTTGCGAACTCCGGCTGATTGCGCTTGTACCACTGCCGCAGCACCTCCTTGCTGATCTGCTGTCCCTGAAAGGCAAATCGATTCTCATCGAAGGTGCCGATCACGTCGCAGACCAGCAGCCCGCTGTTCCAAACCGTCTCGATCTTTCCGTCGTAATGGGCGAATCCGGTCCGTTCGGCCTGTTCTGTTATCGCGCTGTTCACCCGCAGAGCCAGGCTGTCCAGGGTGTTGAACGCCCGTCGGGGCAGCCCGGAGAGCCGGTAGGCCTGTTTCCGGCTCAACTCCCGGTCTCCCGCTTCCAGCTTGGTGGTGTAGCTCATTACCGGCGCGGGAAGCATCTGCCCCGGTTGGGGCGGTTCCTTCACTCCCAGCTCTTTGAGGATACGCGCCACCTCCGCGCTGCGCTGCTTCCCGTCGGCCAGCTGCTTCGCCCTGTCTATGCGCTTGAACACCGAGCTGCCCAGGGGAAGGCCATTGCGGAAGATGATCTCCAGACCGACCAGATAGTTGTTGATCCGGCCTCTGTGGCGTTCGAAAAACGTGTAGTCGTACTGTACCTCGACATGCTCCCCGTTCCAGAACTCCCTCACTATCGGGGAATAGACCCGCGCCAGGCTGACCTGCATGGTCGCCAAACCGCCGGATTTCTCGGACAGATCGTCGAATCGTACGAGCTTCCCCGAGGAGCCGACCAGCCCCTGATAGTGGGTGCGGATCCCCCGCCTCTCCAGCTGTTCGAAGTTGAAGGCAGCCATTACGGCCAAAGCTCGGCCCTTGGCAGTGATGTGGTCGGGCATCTCTCCCCAATCGAACACGCTGTAGCGATCGGAGAACACGAAATTCCCGACGCCCGGTTGGTTTTCATAGGCCGGATTCAACACCAGCAGATCCTTTACGCTTCCCATAACACTTTTCTCCTGTTGCCGGCTAAGGCCTGTCCCGCAACTCGGCGTCTGCAGCCTCGAGGTGACGGATCTTTTCTGCTCTGCTGCGAGCCAGCAGCTCCCTGCAGCGGGGATTCACAGCCGAGTATATTTGGGCAATGAAGCGGGCCGTGTTCCTGGGGCTGAGGACCGTGGCATTCGAGCTTCCCGGCGGATTGGTCAGGCAGCTGTGATTCAAGCCGTCCGGAGGGCAGCTCACTACGGGTTGATCCGCGTGAAAGGCCAGAGTCCCGGAGAGGGCGTCCGTGCCCCCGGCCACGGCTACCCAAACCAGTCCCCCCTGGCTTTCGTATTCGCCTATCAATTCGAGCAGCCGCCCCGGACTCTTGTGGGCCGAACAGATCCTTACTTCGTATGGAATTTCATACATCTTCAGAGCCGAAACGAGCTTGTCGATGTGGCTCCCGTCGCTGTCCGATCCGGCTACGATCACGGCGCAGCCCGTATTGCCGCGTAAACATTCACGGAAATTTGACTGGCTCATAATGGATGATACCGACCCCCTCAATCTCTGTCAATTTTCGGTTCGCTTCTCTCTACGGCCCGAAAGCCGATATCCCGCCGGAACTGACGGCCCTCGAAGTGGATCTTGTCCACCCCCCGATAGGCCCTGTCTATCGCTTCCCGGATGTCGAGACCCGTTCCGGTCACCCCAAGCACCCGACCGCCGCTAGTGAGCACACGCCGGCCCTCATCCCGGCGTGTGCCGGCGTGAAACACGTACACCCCTTCGATACCGGCCGCCTCGTCCAGGCCCGTGATCTCTTTGCCCTTTTCGTACCTGTCCGGATATCCGCCGGAAGCCATGACCACGCAGCAGGCCGCGCCTTTGGAACAGCGCGCCTGCAGCCCACTCAGGCTTCCCGAAGCACCGGCCAGGAGCAGGGCAAACAGATCGCTTTCCAGCAGAGGCGCCACCGCCTGGATCTCCGGGTCCCCGAAGCGGCAGTTGTACTCCACGACCCTGGGCTGTCCGTCCCTGATCATCAGCCCCACGTACAGGCAGCCCCGGTAAGGGGTGCCCGCTTCTGCCAGAGCCGCCAGGGTGGGACCCACTATGCTGCGTTCGACCGCCGCCTGCACGTCCGCGGTAACCACCGGGGCCGGAGCGTAGGCCCCCATGCCGCCGGTATTCGGACCCCGGTCGCCTTCCAGGGCCCTCTTGTGGTCCTGGGAGGAGACCAGATACAGGGCGTTCTCACCGTCACAGATCGCCAGAATCGAGGCTTCCTCACCCTCCATGAACTCCTCTATCACCACCTTGTCCCCGGCCGCCCCGAACACCTTCTCCCCCATGAGCCGCTCCAGGGCCAGCACGGCCTGCTGGCGATCCGCGCAGACGATCGATCCCTTGCCCGCGGCCAGCCCCGCGGCCTTGACCACCACCGGCCCCTCGGCAAGGGCCTGCACGTAGCTCCTGGCAGCCTCAAGCTCATCGAAAACGGCGAAGTCCGGACTCGGGATGCGGTGGCGTGCCATGAAATCCCGGGCGTAGGCCTTGTCCGCCTCCAGGGCGGCGGCGGCCCGGGAGGGCCCGAAAACCGGCAAACCCTCCCGCCGCAGGGCATCCACCAACCCGGCGCAGAGGGGAGCCTCCGGTCCCACGACCGTCAGATCGATGTTTTCGGATTTGGCGAATCCGGTCAGCTCGGCGAATCCCCCCTCCCCCATCGCGTCGATCGGCACGTTTCCCGGTGTTCCGGCGTTGCCCGGCGCCGTGTACACCGCCTCCACATCCCTGCTGCGCGCCAGGAAGGTAGCCAGGGCGTGCTCTCTGCCGCCGCTGCCCACTATCAGTACTCTTGCCATCACTGCTCCTCCCCCTGCTCCTCCGCCGCTGTTTCGTCCCGTAAAAACAGATCCTCTACGGGCGCCCCGTCCAGAAGGATCCCGTCGCCCGCGCCTCGCCCAAGCCGCCCTGAGCGCATCAGCGCCGCGACCCTGTCCAGGGTGCGGGGAAACTCGACCCAGTCACCCAAGCGCTTGAGCCGCTCCTGAACCTGTTTTGCGTGGGCCACTAAAAGACTCGACTCCAGGTCCGGATCCTCCCCGCTGCGCACGGCGCGGATCACATCGCCCAGCTGGGCGCCCTCGGGCAGGATGTTTTCGGGGGTAACTCCTGCGGGCAGACCGATCGGCACCCCTTGGGACACCCGGGCGATGGGACCGCCGTCCAGCTCGGCGGTGACCAGATGGGTGGTGGAATGAACCCAGCGCTCCCCGGCCAAAATAGCTTTTGCCGTAGGCACCCAGCCCAGGCCGATGTATCGCCTGCAGCCGCGGGAATCCCGCACCCGCAGATCACCGGGATGCACGTTGACCACGATGTAGTTCCGACAGAGGAAGGGAGTGATCACCCAGTCGTAGCCGGCCAGGGCCACCAGCCGCACCCCGTATCGGTCCAGGATCTCCCGCGTCCGCCGATCGAAGCTCTCGCGCCCTTCCGGATCCTTGAGCTTAGTCCGATCCGCCGGCTCCGGTCCCTGACCGGGCCGGGGGACGCCGAAGAAGGCGTAGATATCGTTGAGCTCGGCGGGCACGCCTAAATCTTCCGCGATCCGCCGGTAGTTGGAGTCGGGGTTGTCCGAAATTATCACCCGGACCCGGTAGGCGCACTCGGAGCGACGGGCATACTCGAGCAGTTTCCGGGCGTTGGACCCGGTTCCGCTCATCAGGATCGCCGCCGGGATTCTGTCCCGCCGAGTTTCTTCCGCCCTCATCCGGTTCCTTCTTCCGTTTGTTTCCCCGCCCCGCTGCCGGCTTCACCCCGAAGATAATCCACGGCATTGCGAAAGACCGCCAGACCCTCCCCCTCCGCAGGCAGGGGCCGCCCCAGAGCCGAGTCCCGGGTCCAGGAGGGGTGATTGTACGGAGAGATGAAGCCTTCCGGATGCGGCATGAGCCCGAAGATCAGCCCCGTCGGGTCGCAGACCGCGGCGATGGCCCGCAGGGACCCGTTTGGGTTGTCAGGATAATCCTGGGTCGCCACGCCTCGAGCCGTGGCGTAGCGGGCCGCCACCTGATTGTTCGACTCGAGAGAATCGAGCTGGCCCTGCTCCGCCATGGTGAACTTGCCCTCCCCGTGACGTACGGGCAGAAACAGACGCTTCAGCCCCCGGGTCCAGATGCAGGGGGAATGCGGATTCACGGTGAGATGCACCCAGCGGTCCTCGAACCTGCCGGAATCGTTGACCATTATCGTAGCGTTGCGCGCCCACCCGTCCACATCCGCCCGGGTGCCGGTCAGGACTCCGGGAAGGACACCCATCTTCACGAGGGTCTGAAAGCCATTGCAGATGCCGATGATCGGACCACCCCTGGCAATGAAGTGCTGAAGATCTTCCCTCAGGGAATGGCGAAAACGAGTGGCCTGCACCGTACCGGCTCCCAGGTGGTCGCCGTTGGAAAAACCGCCGATGAAGGCCAGGGCTCCGTAATCGGCCAGCCTCCTGACCCGGCTGAGGATATCCCCGATGTGCACGAGGTCGCAATCCGCTCCGGCCAGGGAAAATGCCCAGGCGGTTTCCCGCTCGCAGTTCAAACCGTCCCCGGTGATGATCAGCACCAAGGGATTGGCAGATCTGGTTTTGGCGGACCGGCGCCGTTTTTCAGAGCCCACGCAGCCGCTCCTTCCAGGCATCCCTCAGAGCCGGCAGAGCCCGGTCCACGATCAATCGACCGTCCCGCCCTCGGATCCGTATCTGCTGCTCCTCCGTGACCGTGCCCAGGCGGGCGCAGCTCTGTCCGCTCAGGGCCTGCTCGAAGCCGTCCCGGTGTTCCGGGGCAACCGTAACCAGAAAGCGGCAGTTCGATTCGGAGAACAGCAGGGCGGCGTCGCTCGCGGCATCGCCGGGGCAGGCGGCCAGGTCCACCTCCAGGCCGAGCTGGCCGGCGAAGGCTTTGCGCAGCGCAGCCACCCCCAGGCCCCCCAGACCCGGCGCATGGCTGGAGCGCACCAGCCCCTCCGCCGCAGCGCGGTGCAGCGCCCTGTACATGCCGATCCCCTTGACCGCATCGACTCTGGGCACGGCGTTCCCGATATACACCCGACCCCTGGTCGCCTGCCCGTAGAAGCGCAAAAATTCCGATCCCCCGAGTTCCCCTTGGGTCTCCCCGATGAGGTAGAGTGCGTCCCCGGGCGCCTTCAGATCAAGGGACACGGCCCGGCTCAGATCCGAGATCCTGCCCAGGACCGATACCAGAAGGGTCGGAGGTACCGAGATCGGCGGATCGGTCAGGGTACAGTCATTGGACATGCTGTCTTTGCCGGAAATCAGGGGCACGCCGTAGGCTTTACAGAAATCGTAGAGTCCCTGACAGGCCCGCACCAGTTGGGCCAGCTTGTGGGCCCGATCCGGCATGCTCTCCTTGACCACGTTCGGCCAGCAGAAGTTGTCCAGGGCGGAGATGAAATCCGGATCCCCGCCCACACTCACCACCCTGCGCACCGCCAGGTCCAGAACCGAAGCGGCCATCCAGTAGGTGTCGATGTCCGAGTAGAAGGGATTGACCGCCTCGCTGAGCACGATCCCCTCCATACCGCCGTACTCGGCTGCCAGAACCGCGGCATCCCCGGGTACGTCGAAGCACCGGCCCACGAACGGCTTGATCACGCTCCGTCCCTGCACCTCGTGGTCGTACTGCCGGGCCTTCTCCTCCCCGGAGCAGATGTTCAGCCGCCGCAGCATCCCTTCCAGGCACTCGCCGAAATCATCGATCCGGACATCAGGCTCTTCGTAGCTCTTGGGACTGTAGACCGCTTCGAGGTGATAGGGGGGATCGCCGTTGTGCAGGAATTCCAGGTCCAGGTAGGCGACGGTCTGCCCGTCGTATTGGATATGGAACATGCGGTCATCGGTGAAGCTGCCCAGAACCGTGGATTCCACCCCCCGCCTCTTGGACAACTCGCCGTATTCGGCCAGCTGATCCCGAGGCACGGCCAGGCTCATGCGCTCCTGGGCCTCCGAGACCAGGATCTCCCAGGGATTCAGCCCCTGGTACTTGAGGGGAACCCGGGCCAGGTCGATCCGGCAGCCGCCGCTCAAGCTCGCCATCTCTCCGACCGAAGAGCTCAAGCCGCCGGCTCCGTTGTCGGTCAGGGTTCTGTACAGGAGGCGGTCCCTTGCTTCCAGCAGCATGTCGGTCATCTTCTTCTGCGTGATCGGATCCCCGATTTGGACGGCCTGGACGGGACTGTCTGCGTGCAGCTCTTCGGAGCTGAAGGTGGCGCCGTGGATCCCGTCCTTGCCCACCCGGCCTCCGACCATGACCACCGCATCCCCGGGCGCAATCCGTTTTTCCGTCGAGGGGACGCCGCGGATCGACAGGGGCATCTCCCCCAGAGTGCCGCAGAACACGAGGGGTTTGCCCAGGTAGCGATCCTCGAACAGCTCCCATCCCCGGGCATAGGGGATCCCGCTCTGGTTCCCCCCCTCGATCACGCCTCTATGCACCCCGTCACGGATACGCCGTGGATGGAGCAGGCCCTGGGGGATCGCCTCGGAGGGCATCTGCGGATCCCCGAGACAGTAGCCCCAGACATTGGCGATCAGGTGCGCTCCAAGCCCCGTACCGAAGGGATCGCGATTCACCCCTACGATCCCTGTCATGGCTCCGCCGTAGGGGTCCAGTGCGCTGGGGCTGTTGTGGGTTTCCACCTTGTAGACCAGGGCCAGCCGGTCGTTGAAGCGGATCACCCCGGCGTTGTCGCTGAACACGCTGAGCAGCCAGGGACTGGCCAGCTGTTCGGTAACCCGGCGGATGTAGCTTTTAAACAGGGAATCGACGGTCAGTTTGCGGCCGGTCTGGTCGCGATACTCGATCACCCCGTTGAAGACCTTGTGATGACAGTGTTCCGACCAGGTCTGGGCCAGGGCTTCCAACTCCACATCGGTGGGATCCGCACCCAAACCGACGACCCGCCGCTGCTCCCGAACCTCGGGTCTGCGATAGTAATCCCGGATGGCCCGCATCTCTTCGAGATTCAACGCCAAGGTCCGCTGGCGGCTGATCTCCATCAGCCGCTGATCCGACACCTCCAGGTCGATCTGCAAAACCGCCGGCTCATGGGTCGATCGAACCCGGGAGGATTCCACCAGCGGTCCGTGCTCCAGCCAATCCTCATAGTCCTGGATCGACACCTGCTCGATCAGATCGTTTGCCAACAGCTCCCGGCTGATTCTCTGCGCCTGCCCCCGGTCCACTCCTGCGAGCAGGTATTGCGTGGAGGTAAATACCCCCTCTTCCGGGGTCAGCCGCCTGCCGGTCAGCTCCCCGATCGCCAGGGCTGCGGTGTGCCCCACGTTGTCCGTCACGCCGGGACGGTAGCCCACGGTCACTGAAAGATCGAAGGGATCGCTGTCCAGGTTATCGTCTATCCGATAGCGCTGTATCACCGGGTCGCAGAACAGCTCCCGGGCCGCGGCATCGGCCTGCGCTCGGGCCAATTTGGCCTCTATCAGGAAGAGGGTGCGGGTCTCCACCTTCTGTACCGGGATCTCCAGATAGTCCCTGATCTTCTTTGCCGTGGAAGCGCCGAAGGCGTCGGGTATGCCGGGGTTCAGCCCTACCTGCACCAGATAGCGGTTCACAGCAGCAACACCCGTTGCTCCGGCGCGGCGGCAGGCGAACCTCCGGCCCGGGCCCCGCCGCCCTGCGCCCCGTCGGCGCAACCGACCACCCGCCCGATCACAACGGGTTCCTGACCGCAGTCTCGAATCCGCCGCCGGACCCCTTCACTGTACTCGGGGGCGACAACCAGCACCAGGCCAATGCCCATGTTGAAGCTCTCGTACATGCCCTTGCCGACCGGATCCTGCAGCGGGATGTTTCCGCAGCGGCGGATCAGCTGAAAGATCGGAGGCGGCTGCCAGCTGTCCAACCGGATCTCCGCCCGGACCGTGGGCGGCAGGATACGCTCCAGGTTGTCCTTCAGCCCGCCCCCGGTGATGTGGGCGATCCCCTTGAGCGCCCCGCCAGGTTCGCCATCCGCCAGCAGCGGCAGGATCGCCGGCGCGTAGTTCCTGTGGGGTTCCAGCAGTGCTTGACCCAAGGTGCCGCCGAGCTCCCCTATATGCTGATCAAGGTCAAGACCGCCTCGTTCCAGCAGGGCCTTGCGGGCCAGGGAGTAGCCGTTGGTGTGCAGTCCCGCGGAAGGCAGGCCGATCAGCAGGTCCCCCGGCACGATCGAATCCCCCTGGATCAGCCGACCCGCCTCTTGCGCTCCGACGATCGCACCGCACAGATCGATCTCCCCGGGCAGATAAAGATGCGGTTTTTCGGAGATCAGGAGGTCCAGCAGCACCATACCGTTGCTGCGGCAGCACTGCTCAGCGGCCGCCTGGACAGACTCGAGGAGTTGCTCGTCCCTGTGGTGACAGCCCACGTACAGCATGAAGCCGATACCCCGGGCTCCCTGACAGAGGATATCGTCCAGGGAGTGATGGATGATGTCCGGGGCCAGCCCGGCGGTCCGGCCGGCCGCCACCCCAACCTTGGTCTTGGTCCCGACCCCGTCCATGCTGAACACCAGGGTCGGCTGTCCGAGGCCCTGAAGAGTGCTCAGATCGATCTGATTCGCCTCCTCTACACGCACCTGGGGTTCCGCCGAGCCTGCAGCGAAGAGCGCCCCGACCACCTCCCAGGCGCCTTCCCGCAACACATCGGGCATCTCCGCGGTTTCACCGCCGATGATCGGGATCCGAGGCGGCGCGGCGAAGACTTCGGAAAAAATCCCCACCAGGTCCGCGGCCCGGTCGGGATCCAGACGAGCCACGGCCAGATAGTCGAGAAAAGCAAAGGGCCGGCTGTCAGGGGACATTCGAGAGCGGCAGGAGCGGGCGATCTGTCCGCTGACCTGTTCCGGGCTCTCCCCCTGGGCTGCGACTAACCTGCCGGAAAGAACCGAGCGCTTCGGCGGCTTGGGAACAACGGGCAATCGTAGGGCGCCGCCGAACATACCGCCCCGGGTCAGCACCTGCCCGGTGTAGGTCCGGCGGGTATAGTCCTGGATCCGGCGGTTGGCTTCGAGGTTCGCCTCTACATCGACTCCGGAGGCCCGGTAGGTCAAGGATTCATCGGACATACTGTACGATCCAAGGGCTACGCGATTCGGGAGATTGCACTGGTTTGGATGGAAACTACAGCAGTATCGCCTGCCATAGCACTGATTAGCACGCTTTAGGCAAGGCAGTCAAGCGCAGGGGATCGTTGAGTGTCTCCTTAACGTTGAAAATTTGATTATCAACGGAGAATGACATAAGATGAAAAGATCATGAACAAGCTAAAGTACGGGATCATTGGCTTCGGCGGCATTGCGGAGAACCGAATCGCCGGGGAGGGTT
>CAZPPB010000121.1:0-12027 GCA_964588355.1 uncultured Spirochaetaceae bacterium
GCCTGTCCCGTCACCGGGAATGACTGCGATTTTGTACATGGTGGAACAGATTAGCCTTCAAGGGTGCTTTCTGTCAAGAAAGGTGTTGAGCGTGAACGGTGTTGTAGGTACGCACCATGCTCAGCAGCAGCTTCCGAGAGGACCCCAGGCAGGCGTTCATCCAGCGCCGGTAGTGTTTGCAGAACTCCTCCGCAGGCAGAACCACCAATCTGTCGGCGGCAAAGAAGATCCGGTGTCCCGGATACAGCACGAAGGCCCCCTGGATGATGCCCCGCCTGAAAACCCGCTTGCAGTAGCTCCAGAAGCGCCTGCTGAGACGATTATCCTCGATGAACACGAAGCCGATCCGCTTCGTAGCCGTTTGCGCTATAAGCTCGACGTGGCTCTTGCCGTATCCCCCGTAGTACCAGAACGTGCTGGAGGGGTGTCTTGCCGATTCGAGGTCGCAGACGGTCTGTATCATCCGGCTGCGAAACCGGATCTCCCTCTGTGCCCGTGCGGCCTCAGCCGGCGGAAGCGGCCCGGCCGAAGCGTTCAGATACAGCTTCGGGGATTTCCGCGTCTTTTTCGCATTGGGTACTTCGAGGGGATAGAGCAGCCAGGCGACTCGAGCCTCCCTGAGCTGTTGCACCCGGGCTTTGGCTGCGGGGCAGGAGATGTCCAGCTGCTGCCCGATCGTAGAGTAGTTCAGGGGCATCCCCTCCCAGGCGGAAACGACCCGAAGCGTCTGCCTCAGGCTCTCACCGGTCATACACATCCTCCTTTTTTGTGCTGCTCCAACACTAAGGGAAACGGTAAAATTTAACGTATTTCTTTAAATTTTGCTAGAAACCTGAGTCTCGGCTGGCCGTTGCCGTGACATACGCCCCAATTGGGTTAAACAGGAAAATTTAAAGGATTGCTTTCAATTTTCCACAGATCCCGATACCTTGTTCATGTGCGACGCCGAGAGACCTGGAGAGCGAAATCTGTGGAACGAACGATCATTCCCTATATCCCCTTCTCCTGCGCACTGTTGCAAAAGGTAGTCCCGGTCGACCGTGACTCCGGTTTCAAAATCGACTATCAGTTCATACCCTCCTGGTTTACCGAGCGCAGCGAGCTGCGTTTTGACGAGCCCTGGCATACCGATCCCTTCTATCGGTACCGAAGCTTTGTTGAAATGGCGAAAATGCTGAACAATGCGTTTCCCGATTTGAATCTGGGGGGAGAGATCGCCCAAATCAAGGGAAGCATCTCAGGTGTTCAGTCCTGCGCGCTGCCGGCGGCTTTCTTCGGACAGAAGATTGTCTACGACCCCGGTGGGTGGCCGGTGAACACCGGTGAGCTGTTGAACGACAGGGAGGTGGAGGAACTCGAAGCTCCGGAGTTTCGCAGTCACCCTGCCTTCGAGAATCTGATGCTCCAGATGGATCAGATCGAGCGTGAATGGGGTGTCATCGAGGGGGAGCTCAATTTCCAGAGTGTTATGAACACTGCCTTCCGTCTCAGGGGCACCCATCTGTACCTCGACATGTATGACAATCCTCAGCGGGTCCGCCATCTCTTTGAGGTCATCTACCGCGTGCTGGTGGACCTGATCGAGGAGGTCCACGGCCGCCAGACCCGCTCCGGCGCGCAGAGGCCCTTTTTCGTCACCGCCAACTGTGTGGTGAACATGATTTCGAGGCAGCACTACGAGCAATATCTGATGCCCTTCGACGAGAGGCTCTCCGAGCACTTTCGTTATTTCGGAATTCATAACTGCAACTGGAGCGTCGATGACTACGCCGACAGCTATGCGCAAATCGGGAAAATTCTCTATCTCGACTTCGGGTTGGACTCCGATCTGGTGCATTTGAAGCGGATCTTTCCCGATACCACCCGGACGGTGTTCTATCGTTTGACCGGTAAAGAAGCTCGGGAAGTGACGGAGGATCTCCGATTCATCCGCAGCAGCGATTCCTGTTCCAGGATCTACCTGTCGGCGATCGGCGCCGATACGCCGACATCACGGGTGAACCATTTTTTCGACACGGCCTCCCGCCTGTGGAACAAACCGGTGCGGGAGCTTCTGAGCGAACCGCCCAACTACTGATTAAAAGCCTTATTAAAAACCGTATCAATCGCCATTGCGCATTTTCCCAGAATCGGGCTATAATGGAAGCACCTTATTGGGAGGGGACATTATTTCTCACAACTCATCTGTCGCGCAGCGGACTCGTCCTAAAGGTGTACAGCCTCAAAACCGCAAGTACCTGGGATCGAAGAATCGGCTGATAGATTTTCTCACCCGCACGATCCTGTCGCAGGTGGGAGAGATCGAAGTCTTCGCCGATCTGTTCGCCGGCACCGGCGTCGTGGGGGCAGCCTTTCGGGCTCACAGCTCGAAAGTCATCGCCAATGATCTGCTGTACTCCAACTACGTGGTGAATCGAGCCTTCCTGACCTCCACGGAAAACGACGTGGACCTGGACAGAGTGGCGGAGCTGATCGAGGAGCTGAACCGCTGCCGGCCCGTGCACGGCTACGCCCACGCCAACTACTCGGATACCTACTTTACCGAAGTGAATGCGGCCCGCATCGACGGGATTCGGGAGACGATCGACCTCCTGGCTGCACAGCGGCGCTGCAGCGAGCAGGAGCGCCTCATACTGCTTACCAGCCTGCTGTTTGCCGTGGACAAGGCGGCAAACACCGTCGGCCAATACGATGCCTTTCTCAAGCACATCCGCGGCGATGCACCGGGCCGGGGTTCTACTGCCTCCGGGGACAAACACCTGATCGACAGCAACGTCCGCAAACCGCTGAGTCTGCGGGTCCCGGAGATCGAACTGGCCGGAAACCGCTCCAATGAGGTCTTCAACCTGGATGCCAATCAGCTGGTCCATCAACTGGATGTGGATGTTTTGTACATCGATCCGCCGTACAATACCCGTCAGTACGTAGACTGTTACCACGTACTGGAGAACATCCTGCGCTGGGACAAACCTGCGCTGATGGGCAAGACCAGGAAGTTCCCGAGGGACCACCTGAAGAGCCGCTACTCTCGGAAGGCCGAGGCCGCCGCGGCCCTCGACGAGCTGATCCGGGCAGCCCGGGCCGAGCACATATTCCTGAGCTACAACAACGAAGGGATCATCCCGGAGCAGACGATCCGGGAGATCCTCGGCCGCCGGGGAGTCGTGCAGGTATTCTGCCGGAAGTACTCGGTTTTCGGAAACGGGGCGGGAAGCGCCCGCAAGCGGAGCCTGGTCGAGCGGGTCTTCTACTGCCGCACCGCCCGAGGTTCGCTGCAGGCTTCGCATCCGCCGCCGACAACCCCGCAGAACAGGGCGGCGGCCACCCAAAAGATCGAACTGTTCGACGAGCAGGGAAAGAGCAGGGGCTTCTACTCCCCGCGGAACCGGCTCAACGACCTGACGGGCAAAGAGTGGCTGTACTGGAGCAAGAGCGTCATCAACAAACCGTATCCCCCCAATCTGCAGCACAAGCTCCGCTCCAGCCACGGCGGGCAGAAGCCTCCGGATCTGTGCGGTGACCTGATAGAGGTATTCACCAAGCGGGGGCAGTGGGTGCTGGATCCCTTCGCCGGCGTGGGAGGAACCCTCCTGGGGGCGACCTTGCGCGGCAGAAACGCCGTGGGCATCGAGATCAATCCGCAGTGGCCCGAAATATATCGGCAGGTCTGTTCCCTGGAGAAAATCCCACAGCAGCGAATGATCTGCGGGGACAGCCGTGCGGTGCTGCAAGAGCTTGTCCGGGAGGGTCGGGCGTTCGATCTCGTTCTTACCGATGTGCCCTACTGGGGCATGGACAGAGCCCGGAAGAGCACGGGGAGCTACAAACGGGTCGGGGAAGAAAAACGGCAGGCTCGTCAGTCCAAGCTGACCGCTTTCAACCGGGGGAGCTACCAGAGCAAGCAGCAGTGGCTCGGCGAAATGGCCGGCATATTCGCCGCCGCCGCCGCCCTGCTCAAAGGACGGGGCTATCTGGTCGTGTTTATCGGAGACATGTACAACGGCGGCCGCTACCACTATCTCAGCTCGGATCTGGCGGCGATCCTGAGCGAGCTTGGCCTGATCCCCAAGGCCAACCTGATCTGGTACGACGTGAGCAAATCTCTCCACATCTACGGCTATCAATACGAATACATCCCTTCTATGATTCACCAGAACATCCTGGTGTTCCGCAAACAGCTGTTGTAGAATGGTCCCCGGAGGAAACCATGGCCGGAGTTTTCAAGACCTATGACATTCGCGGAGTCTACGGGAAAGGCATAGACACGGCCCTGGCCTACAAAGTAGGCCGAGCCTTCGCCCGCCTTTCGAAAGCAGACAGCTTCCTGATCGGCTATGACGCCCGCACCTATTCGGAGCAGCTGTACCAGGCTCTCAGCCGCGGGCTGGTGGCGGAGGGCAGGAAGGTGAGGGGCATCGGTATGGTCACGACCCCCCAGCTGCACTTCTACCAGATGGAGGAGGGCTACGCAGGGGGGGTGATGGTCACCGCCTCCCACAACCCCCCCGAATACCACGGGTTCAAACTCTACGACGATCGGGGCGGATCGGTCAGCTACGACAAAGGACTGCGGGAGATCGAAGCCCTGGTTGCCGGTATGGGAGAAGAGCCCCCGCTGCCCGGCGGAAGTTTCGAAGAGGTGGACCGCATCGATGAATACATCGATTTTGTCACTGCACCCCTGAAGGGTGAGAAAATCACCCGCAAGGTGGTCATCGACGTCGGAGGCGGATCCGCAGGCAGGGTGTTCCGCGGGATCAGCGACAAGCTGGCTCTTTCCAGCTACATCCTCAACGAGCAGCCTGACGGGTCTTTTCTCAATCGGGATCCCAACCCTCTGAAACCCGAGAGCAGGATGCACGCGGCAGCCAAGGTGCTCGAGCACGGCGCGGATCTGGGCGCCTTGCTGGACGGAGACGGGGACCGGGTGGTGTTTCTGGATGAACACGGGGAGAGCGCGGCCAACTACTACATCGCAGCGCTGATCGCCGAAGAGCTGCTGAACGAGCATCCGGGAGCGGCTATCGTCTACGATCTGATCTCATCCCGAGCTCTGCCGCAGCGCATCACCGAGCTGGGGGGCAAGCCAGTCGTCTCCAAGGTCGGCTACACCTTCCTGTACGACGCCATGATAGCCGAGGCGGCCTTGTTCGGGGCCGAGACATCGGGGCACGTGTACTTCAAGGTTACCGACAGCTACTACACCGAATCCGCAGCCTACGCCCTGGTGGTTCTGTTGAAGCTTCTCAACAAACGCCGAAAACCGCTGTCGGAACTGCTGGCACCGCTTCGTGGACGCTTCCATCAGTCCGGAGAAATCAACATCGAGATAGCAGACAAAGAAGAGGTGTTGCGGCAGCTGGAGCGCAAGTATCGGGAAGAGGGAGGCACGATCGGCAAGCTAGACGGGGTGAGTGTGGAGTTCCCCGATTTCTGGTTCAACGTGCGGCCCAGCAACACCGAACCCCTGATCCGCCTCCGTCTGGAGGCGGTGAGCCGTGAGGTGGCGGAACAGAGGACCCGAGAGGTTGTCGAGTTTTTGAAGAGGTTTGCATAGAACCGTGGCTGCGCAGAACAGCGGCGCTCGGCAACGCAATGCCCTGCAGGAGCTGCAGCAGCTGCTGCAGGCTTCCCTGGAAGCCACCGGCGACGGCATCCTGGTTGTAGACCACGACGGGCGGATCATCCTCTCAAACCAGAGATTCGCGGAAATGTGGCGGGTCCCCCAATCGATGATTCAGGAAAAGGACGACCTCAAGCTGCGCGAGTTCGTCATGAGCCAGCTGGAAGATCCTGAAGCCTACATGGACAAGATCCTGGTGCTCTACGGGAAGCGGGAGGAATCCACCGACATAATCGAGTTCAAGGACGGTCGGGTTTTTGAGCGCTACACCTCCCCCCTTCTGATATCGGGGCAGTTCATCGGGCGGGTTTGGAGCTTCCGGGACATGACCGCCTACAGGGAGGCGCAGCGGCGGCTGGAGCGAAGCCAGCAGAAGTACCGGGATCTGGTGGAGAATGCGGGCAGCATCATCCTGGGCTGGGATACCGCCGGGATGATCACCTTCATGAACGATTACGGGCAGCGCCTTCTGGGTTACCCGGAGGAGGATCTGCTCGGCAGGTCCGTGGTCGGGACGATCGTTCCTGATCGGGATTCATCCGGCCGTGATCTGGTGGCCATGATCGAGGGGATCACCAGCAATCCCGATGAGTACAGCTACAACGAGAATGAGAACGTCACCAAAGACGGTCGGTCCGTCTGGATTTCCTGGTCGAACAAGCCGGTCTACAACGAAGTTGGGCAGCTGATCGGTATCCTGAGTATCGGCACGGATATAACCGAACGAAAAAAGCTCGAACAGCAGCTGTTTCAGGCCCAGAAGATGGAGGCTGTGGGACAGCTGGCCGGAGGTATCGCCCACGATTTCAACAACATGCTGATGGTCATCAACGGGTACTGTGAACTGCTCCTCGACGATCTGGATGAAACCAACCATCTGCGCAAGGACATTGAGCAGATCAAGGGCACCGCCTCCCGAGCCGCGGCTTTGACCCGGCAGCTGCTGGCCTTCGGACGCCGTCAGGTGGTGCAGCCCAAGGTGGCGGATCTGAACAAGCTGCTCGCAGGCAGCCGGGAGATGATCGTGAGACTGATCGGACCCGGGGTGAACCTGGAGCTGCAAACCCGGGACGATCCGCTGTACATCTACGCCGATCCGGTGCAGATCGAACAGGTGATCCTCAATCTGGCCGCCAATGCCCGGGACGCGATGCAGGGGGGAGGCGAACTGAAAATCGAAACTCGCCGATCCCCGATTGAGAACCCGGACTCCGGCGAGCGCTACATGGTTCCCGCCGGGACATACGTGATCTGCTCGGTCCGGGATACCGGAACGGGGATGTCCGCCGATACGATGGAACATATCTTCGAGCCTTTTTTCACAACGAAAATACCGGGGAAGGGCACGGGGCTGGGGTTGTCCACCGTCTATGGCATCGTCAAGCAAAACGACGGGTTTATCTTTGCCGAGAGTGATCCGGGCTCGGGCAGCTGTTTTACGATGTACTTTCCCCTGGTCAGAGAAGATGAGCTGATCCGCAGCGAGGAACCTCACACCCCGGAGGAGAAGCTGCGGGGAAGCGAAGGGATTTTACTGGTCGAAAGCGAGGCCAAAGTCCGCCGCTATACCAAAACGGTCCTGCAGAAATACGGCTACAATGTACTCACCGCGGCGGGCGTCTCCGACGCGCTGGGCCTGGGCAAGGCCATGGATGTGGATCTGCTCATCAGTACGGCGGCGCTTCCCGGAAAGAGCGGCAGCGAACTGGCGGAGAAAGTGCGGGAGATGCATCCGGGTTTGAAGGTGCTGATCATAACCGAGGCTGCGGAACAGGAGCTTTCGGACCGAGTCCACACGATCGCCAAACCCTTCACCAGCGAAGCCCTGCTTCGCAAGATCAGAAAGATCCTGGAGTGAGAATCCGCTACAACGCGCCGGTCATCCTCACCTTCACGCTGATCGCCACGTTGGTTCTGATTGTGGATCAGATCCTGCCGGGGTTCACTGAGGCTTTCTTCGTCTCCTACCCGACCTTCGGCGGCTCCCTCCTCGATTTTCTGCGGCTTTTTTCCCACGTATTCGGACACCAAAACTGGCTGCACCTGATGAGCAACTTCAGCTTCATCCTGCTGATCGGGCCGGTGCTGGAGGAGAAGTACCGCTCCGGTCCGCTGCTGCTGATGGTCCTGGTGACCGCCCTGGTAACCGGGATTCTGAATATCCTCTTCTTTTCCACCGGCCTGATGGGCGCCAGCGGCATCGTGTTCATGCTCATCCTGCTCAGCTCCTTCACCAACATCCGGTCCGGGGAGATCCCTCTGACATTTGTCCTGATCGTGCTCCTGTTCCTGGCTAAGGAGTTCATCAGCGTCTTCGCCCAGGACAACATATCCCAGTTCGCCCACATCATCGGTGGTATATGCGGCGCTGCGTTCGGATTCCTCTTCACGAAGGCCGGGGATTTGTAGTATTTTAGCTTGTAATGATCGACAAGCTAGAGCGGATGAGCGAGCGCTACCACGGACTCCAGACCCTGGTCTCCGACCCGGCGGTCATGAAGGATCAGAGCCGCTACAAAGAGCTGATGCGGGAGTTGGCCGGTTTGGAGGAGGTGGTTGAGCAATTTCAGCGCTACAAAAAGCTGCAATCCGAGATCGCGGACACCGAAGCTCTGCTCGAAGAGGGGGCAGATGGGGAGCTGGTCAAGCTGGCCCGGGAGGAGTTGGAAGCCCTGAGGGAGCAGGAGGAACGGCTGGAGAACGAGCTGAAGGTTCTTCTCATTCCCAAGGACCCCCTGGATCTGAAAAATATAATCATGGAGATTCGCGCAGGCACCGGGGGGGAGGAGGCTGGGCTGTTCGCCGCCGATTTGTTCCGCATGTACTCCAAGTACGCCGAGTCGAAGCGCTGGACCATCGAGATACTCTCCTCCCACGAGACCGAGATCGGGGGGTTCAAAGAGGTCATCTACTCGATCAGCGGCAAGAACGTCTATGCCAGCCTGCGCTACGAAAGCGGGGTCCATCGGGTACAGCGGGTCCCGGCCACCGAAACGGGGGGGAGGATCCACACCTCGGCGGTTACGGTGGCGGTCCTGCCGGAGGCGGAGCAGACGGAGATCGAGATCCGACCGGAAGAACTGCGCATCGACGTGTACCGCTCCTCCGGACCGGGCGGACAGAGCGTGAACACCACCGATTCGGCTGTTCGCATCACCCATATCCCAACCGGATTGGTGGTGACCTGTCAGGATGAAAAATCCCAGCACAAGAACAAGGCGAAGGCCCTGCGGGTACTCCGGGCCCGTCTGTTCGAGCAGGAGGAAGACAAGAAACACGCCGAACGCGCCGCGGCCCGAAGGACGCAGGTCGGGTCGGGTGACCGATCGGAGCGGATTCGCACCTACAACTACCCTCAGAACCGGGTTACCGATCACAGGATCAACCTGACCCTCTATCGCCTGGAAGAGGTGATGCTGGGGGCTCTGGAGGAAATCATCGACGCCCTGCGACTCAGCGCCCGGGAGGAATACCTCAAGAAGCTGGCCGTATGACCGTCGGGGGTGCCCTGAATCAGGGCAAAGAACGCCTTTTCTATGCCGAAGTCGACACACCCCTGCTGGACGCAACCCTGCTGCTCTCCGAAGCCCTGGAAACGAGCAAAGAACGGCTGCTGGCCAGCCTTCCCGATCCGCTGGATCCCGACCACTGGCAGCGCTACTGCGGTCTGCTGGATCTGCGCTGTTCGGGGCAGCCGGTCTCCTACATCCGCAGGAAGAAGGAGTTCTTCAGCCTCGAGTACTACGTGGATACGCGGGTGCTGGTTCCCCGTCCGGACACCGAGGTCCTGGTTGAGGAAGCCCTCCGCCTTCTGGAGGCGGATCCCCTCATCCAGCGGGTTCACGACGCCTGTACCGGATGCGGATGCGTAGCCCTAGCGGTGAAGCACAGCTTCCCCACGGTCGAGGTATCCGCTTCCGATATCAGCGGTGATGCGCTGCAGGTGGCCGCGAAGAACGCCCGCCGGATCCTGCCGGCCGAACGCATCCGCCTGCGCCGCTCCGACCTGCTGGCCCGTGTGCCCGGCCGCTATGACCTGATCACCGCCAATCCCCCGTACCTGACCGACGGGGAGGTCGAGAACATGCAGAAGATCGGCTGGCCCGAACCGGCCCTGGCGCTCAGGGGCGGTGTGGACGGTATGGATCTGCTCCGCCTGTTGATCCGCCAGGCTCCCCGCAAGCTGCGCGCCGGGGGAGCTGTGCTGCTGGAGGCGGCGCCGGCCCAGATGAACCTGCTCAGGGGTGAGCTCAGCGAGCAAGGATTCAGGGAGATCACGACGATTGCGGATCTGACCGGGCGGGACCGGGTCATCCGGGCCCGGCGGTGAGGTGAAGATGGACAGCTCGGCCAGAGCACTGCTGCGCCGGTTTTCCCAAAAGATCGAACGCTATCCGGAGGAGGAACGAAAGGCAATCCTCTCCGCAGCGCGCTGGGCCGAAGGCCTGCACCACAATCAGCTGCGGGCCAGCGGGGAGCCCTACATCGTCCATCCCCTGAATGTGGCTGAGATCCTGGCCGATGCCCACCTGGACTTCCAGACCGTGATCGCCGCGATCCTGCACGACGCCCTGGAGGACACGGGGCTGTCCTCCAGGGAGCTGCGCAAGGAATACGGCCGGGAGGTGGAGGGCCTGGTGCAGGGGGTGACCAAGATATCGGTAATCCGGGGCCGCAGCAAGACCACCCAGGCGGCCGCTAGCATCCGCAAGATGCTTTTCGCTATGGTCAAGGATATCCGGGTCATCATGATCAAGCTGGCGGACAAGCTGCACAACATGCGCACCCTCGAATACCTGGAACCTAAGAGCCAGAAGCGCATCGCAGACGAATGTCTGGAGATCTACGCCCCCCTGGCCGGGCGTCTGGGAATGTCCCGGATCAAGAGCGAGCTGGAGGACCTCTCCTTGCGGGTGCTCCATCCCCGGGCCTACGAGCAGATCGATCACTTCGTCCAGGAGAAGAAGGAGGATCTCCACGAATTCCTGAGCGTGATGGAGACGGGCATCCGCGCCGAGGCGGAAAAAGCGAAGATCCCCATCCAGGTCGAGAGCCGGATCAAGCACTACTACTCGATGTACCGGAAGATCAAGAAGAAGGGCAGGATGGTGGATGAGATCTACGACCTGGCGGGCATGCGGCTTCTGTGCGACAACTCCGGCCAGTGCTACGAGCTGCTCGGGATCCTGCACAGCCTGTGGAAGCCGATAGAGGGGCGCTTCAAGGACTTCATCGCCATGCCCAAAAGCAACCTCTACCAGAGCCTGCACACGACGGTTATGGGTCCGGGGGGCAAGATGCTGGAGATCCAGATCCGCACCCACCAGATGCACAGAACCGCGGAGGAGGGGATCGCCGCCCACTGGCTGTACAAGCGGGAGCTCGCCGGAGAGCGGATCAAGCCGGAGCAGCTGACCATCATCAACATGCTGAAGAGCTGGGATTCCAGCGGCGTCATCTCCCCCGACTTCCTGGAGGAGATCAAGCGGGAGCTGCTGCGGGACTCGATCTACGTGTTCACCCCCCAGGGGGACATCATCGAGCTTACCCGGGGTTCCACGGCTTTGGATTTCGCCTACCACATCCACACGGACATCGGCAACCACTGCATGGCCGCCAAGGCGGACGGCAACCTGATCCGTTTGAACGAGGAGCTGAAAAACACCCAGGTCCTCGAGATCCTCACCGCCCCCTCGGCCCACCCGCACATCAACTGGCTGCGCCTGGTGCGCAGCTCCAGGGCCCGCTCCAAGATCCGCCACTGGCTCGTGCAGAACGAGCCCGGCCTGATCATAGACCGCAACATCGTGGCCAAGAACAAGGGAGGCGGAGCCGGGGCCGGGCGGGAGGCCAGGGCGGGGGCCCAGGCTCGCCCTGGGAGCGAACCCGCCGCAGCCGAAGGAGAACGGCGTCCCGGCCGGCGCTGGCGGGGGCGCATGGAGTCGGACACCCAGGTGCGGGACACCTCCAAGGTGGGCATCCGCATCGGGGATGAGCGGAACATGATGATCCGCCTGGCCGGCTGCTGCAACCCCGCGGCGGGGGATCAGATCGTGGGCTACATCTCCCGGGGCCGGGGCATCATCGTGCACAGGGCCGACTGTCCGAATCTGAAGAACATCAAGGAGTTCGACGAACGGCTCCTGGAGGTGGAGTGGGAGACGGTCAGCCCCAAGGCCACCCGCCGATTTGAGGTCACCGCCCGCAAGACCACCAACCTCTTCTCCGAGGTGGAGGGGGCGATCAAGAAGTACCACGGCCACCTGATCGAGGGCAAGCTGGACGAGAATATCCCCGAAACCCTCCAGGGGTTCTTCACCGTGGAGCTGGACAACGGCCGGGACTTCGACCAGGTGCTCAAGAGCCTGCGCACCATCCCTTCGGTTCTACAAATTCGGCCGGTC
>CAZPPB010000122.1:0-11883 GCA_964588355.1 uncultured Spirochaetaceae bacterium
TGTCGTCCAGAACCATTACCCCTGCCTTTTCGCCTCTCAAACTATAGCGCTTTTCTGTAGAAAAATAAATGAACGAATATTCTTGCACAGCGGTAAAATCCTGGGCTATGCTATGGTGGACTGGACTGCAAATGAAGCTCAAGAACTACCAAGAGGATCTGGTCCTGTACGTGGCCGACATCGTGATCAAGGATCGGCCCGACATCCAGGCTGATGAGGATCTCCTGCACGACGTTGCAGCCTACACCCTGAACCGACTTCCCCCGCGCTACATCATGAGCGAACGCGGCTTCACCCGTCTGGCCGCGGATCACTGGGTCTATTCGAACAGCGAGGACGGGCTGGCCAGTCTGGTGGAAGTGCTGATCCTCGTGAACAAAGCGATCGACATCGTGAAGAGCCGCAGAAAGATCGAAAAACCCGCAAAACCGGCGGAGCTTTCACCCGAAGAGGAGCTCCCCGATGTCCGCAGGTACTGGCATAACCTTCCCTATCTGATCGGCAGGGTCCTGGACAAGAGAACAAACAAGCCGGTCCTGGACGCTCGAGTTCGCATCAATATCGATGGACGGCTGGCAGACCCTGCAGAGAAAGGCTGGCTCAATCCGTACCGCACGAACGCCGGGACCAGGGGATTTTACAGCTTCCTGCCCAAACCGATCCGATCCCGATCTAAAAACAAGGTTTTCAATTTGGAACTGTCGATCGAGCATCGGGATTACAAACCGATCAAAGTAGAGCACAAGATCGAAACGGCAGGTGATCTGACGACCTATCAGTTCATCCGCAGCGACCAGATTCTCAATCTCGAGGACAGCTATCTGGTTCCGGCAGTCCCCTGAACCGCAGGGCGAACCGCTATTCCCGTTATGAACAGAGATACCCTGAAAACAGTCGCCGCCTATCTCACGATTTACATCGTCTGGGGTTCGACCTACTTCTTCATCAAGATGGCTCTGGAGAGCTTTCCGCCTTATCCGATTTTGGGTCTACGCTTCACCCTGGGGGGCATTCTTCTCCTTGCCCTGGGACTGGCCGCATCCAAAGCCCGCGCCTCTCTTTCGCCTACCTCGGTGCTCTCCAGCATGCTGCTCGGCACGCTGCTGCTCTTGGGTGCCAACGGCCTGGTTACCCTGGCCGAGCAGAAGGTGGACAGCTATGTTGTTGCCCTGGTTATGGCGGTCGTGCCCCTGGCCGTGGCGACCTTTGACAGGTTCCTCTTTCACAAGACCATCACCTGGATACGCTTCGTCGGGATCATGATCGGCTTCTGCGGAGTGGCGTTTCTTCTCTACGACGGCCAATCTCTTCGGGGCACCCTCAATCCCTATACGCTGATGGTGCTGGCGGCCATGCTGCTTTGGTCCTTCGGCACCAGTCTGGCCCACCGGCTCCACCTGCCTGCGGACAGCCGGATCAACGGCGGGATCCAGATGCTCTTCGCCGGCCTGGTATCATTGGCAATCGCCCTGATTTCCGGACATACCCCGGCAGCCGTATTTGCCGGAGCCAGTCTGCGATCCCTGCTGGGTCTGGCCTACCTTGGGGTTATCGGTTCTCTGGCCATCAGCGCCTACGCCTACCTTCTGGTACACGAGCCGTCGATCCGGATCGTCAGCTACGCGCTGGTGAATCCCGGAATCGCCGTATTTCTAGGATTTCTGTTTGGAAATGAGACCGCCGCACCCTATATGCTGATCGGTTTCCCTCTGATTCTCTTCGGCCTGGCCACTATGCTGTACGGGGAGATTCTGCTCAGGTTGATTCGAACGGGAAGAGCGGGGAAATCCGGGACCCCTTAGAGCCTCTCCCTGCCGGATTTCCCCTCTGCGGCTGCCTGGTTCAAAGCGGTTTGACCGGCACGCCGATCTCCCCAGCGACCTCCGTGCCCTCGGGAACAGTGATGCAGGCGCTGGAGCGCAGCCTGGACGGATCGGTGATCTCCGGATCATCGTGATACACCCCCAGCATCCGGGTCTTTGGGAACTGCAGCAGCCCGCGGGGACCGGCCCAGCGCATCAGCTTGTCGAAGGCCTCTGCGACTCCGCTGTAGGAACCCACGTGTCGGTAGTATGCCACGTGCATTTCCGGCATCTCTTTGACTTCTACGGTCATCTCGAACCTCCCCTTGGAATTGATGTTTCGCTCATCAATATAGTAAGGGGATGGCCCGGAATCTTTTCCCGTCTTGCTTTCCGTTTTGCCGATCTTGCTATTGTTCAGACCGGCGGCGGGACAGCGCCCTCTTCTTTGCCGGAACGCACTGGCGGTCATGCCGAAATGCGCGGAAAAAGCCCTGGCAAAACCTGCGGAGCTGGAAAAGCCGCAGGCCAATGTAATCTGGGTGATCGTTTCTTTGGGGTGAGCGATGAGCATGGAAGCCGCTGCCTCCAGCCGCAGGCGGCGGACGAAGCCATTCAGCGTTTCACCCACCAGGGCTGAAAAGATTCTGTGGAAGTGAAAACGGGAAAAGTTTGCGACCTTGGCCAGGGTTTCCAGGGTGAGCTCGGCATCGATATTCTCTTCGATATAGTCGACCACCCGATTGATGCGCCCCACGTACTCCCGGCGCAGGAACTCCTTGGATGTAGGAATTTCAGCGGGACTCACGGTTTGCTCCTGTTCGGCACCTCCGAAGCAGAAAACAGACAGTTCCTAGTCGATCCCGCACAACCCCGAGCCGCACCTGCCCAGATCGCAGCCGGGGCTACCCGTGTGGCAGGCCGGCGCGGCTGCGGCGCCGCGACCGACGTGGGAGGCGAAGACGCTGAACTTCTTGTCGATGCGGGAGCTCCCGCAACTCGGACAGGCTGCATCGGCGTCCGAAGGCACTAGAAGCTCGAAATCGTCTCCGCAGGCGGAGCACTTGTATTCGAATATAGGCATGATGCTTGAGTTTCCTCACTCTTCTGAAATATAGCTTTCTGCCACGGGGAACGTAACACCGGCTGCCAGGCACTGTCAAGGAGAATTTCTCCCGGCGCTTCTGTACACAGCGGCGAAATTCCAGTTAGGATGAACCCGGCTTCGAGGCCGATGTGGAAAAACGAACGATCAGAAACGCGATTGTAGGGGCACTCCTACTCTTCGCAGCGGCGGGTACGGCCGGCTCCGAGGATATTCTTGTCTATATAACGGAGACAGGCCGGAGGTACCATCGAGGAGACTGCCGCTACCTCGAACTGTCCAGGATTCCTATCTTGCTGTCCACGGCCGTTTCGGTGGGCTACGAGCCCTGCGGACACTGCAATCCCCCGCCTCCGCCTCCCGGAATCACCCCCCCCTCTGAATCCCAGGAGTTGTACCGCCTAAACGTTTCGGGGGTCGAGGAACCGGAGAAGGCGGACCTGACACGAATGACCAGGGCGATCGTTGTGAGGCATGTGGATGGCGACACCGTATATGTTTCCATTCCCCGGCCGCCGGCAAGCGTCAGGCAGTATGAATCCGTGCGGTTCATCGGTGTGGATGCCCCGGAGACGGTGCATCCCCAAAAGCTCGTTGAGCGCTTCGGCGAGCAATCCAGTGAGTTCACCCGGAGATATCTGCTCAACCGGCCGGTATTTCTGGCCTTCGACTGGCAGCTGCGGGATCGATACGATCGCCTGCTCGCCTACATATATCTGGCCGACGGTTCCTGCTTCAACGCCCTCCTGCTGAGGGAGGGGTATGCCCACGCATACACCCACTATCCCTTTGAGTTTCTCGAGCAGTTTCGTGCGCTGGAGCGGGAAGCCCGTGAACAGGCCAGAGGGCTTTGGGGTTCCCAGGAGAAGTAGAGTACCCTAGCGGGACCAGGCCAGGGACCAATCCTTGATGAGGCCCCCGCTTCGTTTGATCATGTCCCGCATCTTCTCATCCGCTTCGGCCTTGGTACGCCCGTCGGTGAGGATTATTTCCTCTTTGGAGTTCTTTCTGCGATACTCGAAAAGCATGTTGCCCCTCCCCAGATGGCTTAAAACACTATCACAAATGTTAAGGTAAAATCGGGATTTAGTAAAGAGTATTTCAAAAAAAATTCAGGTTCGCACCGGCGGGGCGCTGCGCCCGTGCGTTCTAGCTCTGCTGCTCCCTCAAGCGCGCCTGCTCCTGCTTCACCGCCAACAGCCTATTGTACTCCCGCATGGCCTTCTTGTCAGCCGTGCGATCCACCACGCTCTTCATCTGAGCGATGGCCATATCCAGCTGGCCGGTAACCTCGTAGAGTATGGCTGCGTTGAAGCCGGCTGCGACATTGCCGTTTTGCCGCCAAACTTCGAGGAAGATCTCCAGGGCGCTGTCATAGACCCTGCCTTTCACGAGATCGTCAGCCTGCTCCATTCGCGGGTCCTTGGTCTTATCCCGCATCAAGCTGCGTGTCTCCCGCACCTGGTACGGGGCAAGCTGTTTGGCCATCCTGGGCATGAAGTCATCGATGAGGCTCGTGTACATGTCTTCGGCGTCGGGAAGATTCCGCCTGTCCGCCAACTCTGCTTCCTCAGAGGTCTCGCTCTCGAATGAGCGGGAGGCCACCACGTTTCCGGTAGCCGTATTCACGACCTGGTAGCTCATCCCCACCGATGCTGTACGGCGGATCATGGGCACGAACACTGTCTTCTCCTCCCCGGTGTCGGCGTCGGTGATCGTCCGTTCTTCCAGCCACTCCTTATCTCTGGCATCGAGCAGGTACAATTCGCCGTTTACGATGGCCTGGGCTTTGACGGCCTTGCCGATGTCTACGGCAGTCGTTCTGGAGCTGATCCCTCCCTGCATTGCCTGAGCAACCTGCTGGGGGCTCACCAGCTGGAAGTAGCCGGTGTTTAGGAGAGTCAGTATCACCTGATCTGTGGTATATTCGGCCATCCTCTGCTCCAGGTCGAGTTCCGTCGGCAGATCCAGTCCAGTGAGCTTGGAGATCGCCCACTGCAGCAGATCCTTCCCTGAGATGGTTTTGTCGTTGACCGGATAGCGGAAGTCCAGCACCGCTATGACCCGATTGCCGGCCATGTTGATCTCCGCCGGTTTGGTCACGGTAACCGGAATGCTGGTGGAACAGCCGAGGACAAAACCCAGCACAACCAGAATCAAGAGCCCATACACTACTCGTCGCATGATCGGTGTCTCCTTCGTTCGTTTATATTGTCGTCCCGGATTCCCAAAAAGAAAAGCTCTGGAGCTCTCAGAAATCCCAATCGGTGTGGGGCTGTGGGATTTGAAACAACCTGTCGAGGGATCGGATCAGCTCACCGGGTCCGGACAGCGCTTCTGTGAGGCAAAGCGCCGAGGCTTTCTGAGCTCCCATCCACAGGCGGGTAAAGGCTCCGATCTGCGCCTGCAGCGTCGGCAGCCGATCCACTGCGCCCGCTTGGATCGTGCTCTGCTCACCGATGCGTACCATGTAGCTGCCGCCGACTCCCCGCCAACCCCTGGGTTCCGGCAGCAGCGCGCCGATCGGATCGGCTAGTTCGAGGTTGAAGCTCAAGCCCGGCCCGGGCAGGTACGTTTTCTCGATGCATCCTTCCAGATCGAGGATGCGCATCTGCCAGTAGGCGGCGGCTCGGCCTCCGCATTCATAGCGGCCGTTGCGGGTCATGCGCCGACCCTTGAAGGGCTGCCGGATAAAATCCTGCAGCTGGATCCCAGGCGGCTCCCGCATCTTCACCAGGTGGAACTGATCCCCCACGCTCTTGAGCAGGGACAGCAGCTCGAGAAATTGCGGATAAGTTCGGAAAGCCGTCCAGTTTGCGGTGAGTGGGCCGTGCTCTCCGCCCTGATTGGACAGCCAGACGTGGTGGGTCAACTCCCCTGCCTCGTAGTAGCCGAAGCCGAAACCTTTGGGTTCGCAGGCCATATCGAAGCGGGTCAGCTCGGGTTGGAGCACAGTGCAGGAACCATGTCCCCGCATCCTGTTCAGAAGGCAGGAATGCACCGTTTTCCAGTCATTTTTCGTGAGCCGCCGGGCCGGACGGTTTGGAACTCCCGCTTTCAGGGTTGCCGGATCGAAGTACAGCCAATGCTCGTATGGGCCGGCACCGAATCCCAGCCGCTCGTAGAATCCCTGTTCGAACACCCCCAGACCGGCAATCTCGGCACCCTCTTCGGCGGCATCGGCGAGCGCTTCGGCGGTCGCCCGGGTAGCGCAGTGCTGTTTCCGGGCGATCGTGCTTGTTAATACGGCGGTTACGGCGCACAGACGGAGATTCTCATCCAGATAACGGAACTCCCCCGGCGCGGCGCAGGCCAGGGACTCCGCCCGCCCTCCAAACTCCGCCACCCAGGAACGGGCGGTCTTCAAGTAGGACAGGATGGCCGCATCTGTCTGTCGATCGCTCGCCCGATCTATCCAGTCGACCTCTTTGAATAACTCCAGAGCCGTCCTGGAGTCTTTTCTGTGATCGTAACGACGAAAGGTTATGTCGGTATGTTCCCTCATCATTGACCCTCGGCAGCCCTCGCCAGGACGAGTATCTCCGGGCGATACTCGAAATGCATCGTGTCGAAGAAAAACCACTTGCCCCCCCAGACGAATCCCTGCTTCTCGAAGATCTCCACGACCTTTTGGGGAACCATCCAACGCTGTTCGTAGGCAATGGCATAGAACTCTTCGCTTTGGGGTAAAGCCCACCTCCAGTAGGTGTGTTTGCCTCCGAAGCTCTTCGGAGCCAGGTCGATGGCGATGCCGTAGCTGTGATAGCTTCGCGATCGGGTTCCCGCAATCTCCCGCCAGTTGTAACCGGCCAGCCCCCTGAGCCCGGCGACGAAGCGCTGCACCCCCGGATCCGTTTGGATCAGCTGTTCCAGGTCTCTGTTCACCGCCTCGAGGGGTTCAGCGATCTGCCGGTGCACCCGCACCTCGAAGCCCATCAGCTCCACCGTGACGATCCCGGCCTCGGTCTGGCCGCGGGTGGCGGCTCTGTACAGATCGGCCAGCAGTCCCTCATGCCGTCTGGGCGGGTTCTCCTCAGCCCGTTCCAGTCTCTCCTTCAGCCGGAGCCTGGTTTCCTCGTCCGGGTCGGGCAGCGGGGGCAGATCGAGGGAATAGGAGTAGAAGCGATAGGAGGCGTACTGCTCCCACTGATCACGAAGCTCTTCCGGTAAAAGACGGCCGTGCGCCCAGTAGTACCAGGTATCGTCGATCCGCAGCGCCCAGTCATCGTTCCGAAATTCAATATTCCCTATCCGCTGCGGATAAGCCTGAGCCAGGGCCGCCATCTCCAGCTCTCCTTCCCGGCGCTCACCCGCAGCTCCCGAATCCGGAGGCTGCCCATCCGCAGGTCGAGGGTCGATTGACTGCCTGGCAGCGCCCGTTGCGCCGGGCTGGACCTCGGCAGATCCCGGTTCCCTGATCTGCGCCCCTTCGGCGGCTGAGCCGGAAAGATCTGCAACTTCGGCCGAATATCGAGAATCCGGAATTGCCTGGGTCTCACAGGAAGTTCCGATCAGTGCAATGAATAAAATGCCTGACAGCAGCAAATGTGTCTTGTTCATCGTATATAACAATATACGAACAGGCGGTTTCAGCGCAAAGGATTACATCGCCGGATCATCTGAAAGCTGCCAGGCAATCCCCGTAGATCTCCAGTTTATCCCGTCACGATCCGCCGGATGCGTTCCCGCAATATCCGTTTTTTTGAAAAAGTACTTGCTTTGTTTGGTACCGTGTTATATATTGTAGTATATTAAACACAGTACTGATCAGTGTTTGGAGGTTTTATGAACGTTCAGTTCAAAAAGGGCGTCCTGGAGCTCTGCGTTCTCGTTGTACTTTGCCGCCGGGACTACTACGGCTACGAGCTGGTGCACACCATTTCGGAGAACATCGATATCGCCGAAGGCACGATCTATCCCCTGCTGCGGCGGCTGACCAAGGAGGGGTACTTCACTACCTACCTCAGGGAATCCGGAGAGGGTCCTTCCCGCAAGTACTACCAGATCACAGACAAGGGGCAGACCTATAAGGAGCAGCTGCTCACCGAATGGAACCACTTCGTGAGCAGCGTGGGCAATCTCATTCGAGAGGAGGCGACGGCATGAACAAGGAACAATTCCTCAGTCAATTGAGGCGTTCTCTTTCCGGAATCCCGGAGGAGGAGAAGAAGGAGATCCTCTACGACTACGAAGAACATTTCAGCAGCGGACTGGAGAACGGACAGGAGGAGGAGGAAATAGCCCGATCCCTCGGCAATCCCCGGGTGTTGGGAAAATCCTACCGCATCGAGAGCCTCCTGGACGAACAGAGGGGCGGCCATCGTGCCTCGAACATCCTGCGGGCCGTGTTTGCCTCCTTGAGCCTGGGATTCTTCAACGTCATCATCACCATACCCCTGTTCGCCGGACTGTTTGGCGTTCTGGCCGGCCTGTGGGCGGGGGCGGTTTCCCTGGCCGTATCGGGGGTGGCGGTGCTGGTGGGCCTCATGCTGCAGCCGCTGTTCCCCGCCTTCATCGGCCTGGGCGGTTTGAGCATCCCCTTCCTGATCTTTGCCGGCATCGGGATCAGCGCTCTGGGGCTGCTGTCGGTAATAGGGATGTGGAAGCTCAGCCAGCTTTTCTTCCGCATGACAGCCAGGTACGTACAATTCAACCTACGAATCATCAAGAAACAGGAGGTGCGGGCATGAAAGGCACCAAGAAAGGCACATTGATAAAAATCGTGTGGATCACCGCCGCCGTAGCCGTCCTCTCCCTGGGCATCGCGGCCGTCCTCTTCTTCGCCACGGGCATGGACCGACCCTGGGAATCGGGGAAGGGAATCATCGTCGACGAAAAGCGCTCTTTCGCCTCGGTGGGAATTGGAAAACTCGAAGTGCGGACAAGCAGCACCGACGTGTACATCGCAGAGAGCCAGGGAAACACCATCGTCGCCCACCTGCACGGCACGGTGTACACCGGTCAGGCGGAGGCCGTACCGACTCTGGCCGCCGAACAGGTTGGAGATGTCATCGACATATCCACCGAGCGAAAGGACGGACGGAGGTGGGTTCTCGGCTTCTTCTCCAGCGACCTGATCCTGGAAATCGAAGTACCGAACAACTATCGGGGCGCATTCGTCGTGCACACCAGCTCCGCAGATGTGGAGATCAGCGACCAGGTTCTCTCGGAACTTTCCGTCGAGACCAGCTCAGGAACGATAAAACTTCATTCCATACAGGCCGGGACGGTCAGTTTGGATTCCTCCTCCGGTGATCAGACGGCGGAGGGCATGAACGCCGGGTACTCGCAAATGACCAGCAGCAGCGGCGATATCCGGGCAAAGGATCTTCGGGGGGGCGCCAGGGTTGAGAGTTCCTCCGGGGACATCACCCTTCGATACGGGCAGTTCGATTCCGATCTGGAGGTTCGAAGCAGCTCAGGGGATGTCGAGCTGTATCTCACAGATAAAGCTGAATTCCTGGTGGAGGCACGTGCGTCCTCGGGGGACATCGAATGCGCATTTCCTGTGACCCTGAGCGGAGCGGACAGTGAGATGAGCCGAAACCGCCTGTACGGCACAGTCGCTGAGGGCACCCATCGGGTCGCGGTGCGGACCTCATCCGGGGATATCACCATCCGTCCGTAAGGGGCCAGCCGGCAGCCTTACCGGCTGCCGGCGCCTTGCCACCGGGACAGTTTTACCACCTGGATATCAACGCGTTGTATGAGCTCATCCCACACCTCGGCCGGCTGGGAATCGAAGACAAACCGCTTCTCTGCGGGGATGATGTGCCAGTCCCCCCGGGTGACCTCATAGTCGAGCTGTCCCGGCCCCCAGCCTGAATAACCCGCGTAGGTGCGAAAATCCTCTTTTCCTTCAGCAATGATACGCTTGAGGGTCAGCTCATCCGAACCCAGCTGGACCCCCGGAATCACCCGGCGCATCTCTTGTGCCGCATCGTCAGATCGAACCAGGAACAGCAGGCGATTGGGAAAAACCGGCCCCCCATAGTAGACGGAACGGGCCTCCAAACCGGCGATCTCCGGCCAGAGCTCGGCCAGGGTGTGCCGGGTGGGTCGATTGATGATCAGGCCGAAGGCTCCTTGAGCGTCGCAGTCGACCAGGAAGACCACGGTCTGAGCGAAGTTGGGATCCCGCATGCCCCGGGCTGCGATGAGGAACGTACCGCCGCGGGGCTGATCCAGAGACTGGACCAGCCGAATGGATCCGCCCGATGACCGTCTGAGGACGGGGTTTGTCTGTTCCCCGGCGCCTCTGTCGACAACGCCCCAGATCCAGACCGTCAACACCACAATGGCGGCTGACAAAACGGGAATCAATACCGTCCGGCCAGGCCGGCGGGATTGCTTCCCGGTGCTTCCTGATTCCATAACCTATTGCCCCTCAAGTCCATCATACATGTATTGCCCAGCCCGGTACATGCTGCGAAAACCACGACGTTGATGCCTCGGCACCGGGCGTACTACAATGGTCTTCATCATGCCGTACCATGACCATATACACTCTCGGATCCTCGGACAGTCGCAGCAAGCGCAACCCGCCCGGATAGCGGAAACACCCCCCTCAAGGCAGCGGATGAGCCGTGAGTGAGGAGCTCGAGGGGGTGGTGGAAAGCCTCCTGTATTCAAGCGAAGAAACCGGCTATTCGGTGGTGCGGCTGCGCAGCGGCGGGCAGCTGCTCACAGCGGTGGGCAACCTGACCGCTCCCGTACCGGGGGAGCGGGTGCGCCTCAAGGGCCGCTGGACCAACCATCCCCGTTTCGGTCGGCAGTTCTCCGTGGAGGAGTACGAGTCCCACGCCCCGGCCACCGTCGAGGGTATAGAACGCTATCTGGGATCGGGACTGATTCCCGGAATCGGTGCAGAGCTGGCCCGCCGGATCGTAAAAGCCTTCGGCCAACAGACCCTGGAAGTCCTGGACCGCCGGCCCCAGAGGCTGACCGAGGTGGAGGGGATCGGCCGCAAGCGTATCGCCTCGATCAAGGCCGCCTGGAAACAGCAGCGGGAGATCCGCAAAATAATGATCTTCCTGCAATCACACGGCGCCGGCCCTGCTCTGGCCGCCAAGATCTACAAGCGCTACGGGGATCGTTCCATCGCTGTGGTTCAGGAAAATCCCTACCGCCTGGCTCTGGACATGTTCGGCGTGGGCTTCCTGACCGCCGACCGCATCGCCCGGGCCATAGGCATCCAGACGGACAGCCCCTCCCGAGCCCAGGCGGGAGTCCTGCACACGCTGGAGGAGTGCAGCGTCGAGGGTCATCTCTACTATCCGCGCGGCGCCCTGATCCAGAGGTGCCGGAAGCTGCTCGGGATCGACCGGGAGATCATAGCCGCCGCGGTGGACGTGCTGGGCCGGGAGGGGAAGCTGATCATCGAAGATCAACCTGATCCAGCCGTATATCTGCCCGCTTACTATCAGGCGGAGACGGGGATCGCCCTGCTGCTCTCACAGCTGCAGGCTGCTGCCCGTGCCGGTCGGCGGGTCGACACGGGAAAGGCGATCCCCTGGGTCCAACAGCGGATGGATATCGTCTTAGCGGACAAGCAGCTGCAAGCCCTGCAGACGGCGCTGACAAGCAAGATCACGGTCATCACCGGAGGACCGGGAACGGGCAAGACCACGATCATCCGGGCCCTGCTTTCCGTTCTCCAGCGCACCGGTGTGCGCTTTCTCCAGGCCGCGCCCACCGGCAGGGCAGCCAAACGGATGCAGGAGGCTGGAGGCTATGAGGCCAAAACCATCCACAGGCTGCTTGAGTATTCTCCCCGGGAGGGACAGTTCAAACGCAACCAGACCAATCCCCTGGAATGTCACTGTCTGATCCTAGACGAAGTGTCGATGATCGATGCTCTGCTGATGTATCACCTGCTGAAGGCTCTGCCGGCGACCAGCTGCCTCGTTCTGGTGGGGGACGCGGATCAGCTGCCGTCGGTGGGGCCGGGCTGCGTGCTGAACGACATCATCCGCT
>CAZPPB010000123.1:0-11528 GCA_964588355.1 uncultured Spirochaetaceae bacterium
CCGAGGTTGGCGGCCCGCGGCCGATCAAGCGGTTGAAGATAGAAAAGTGCTTCGACTATCGGCCGGGACAGTGCGCCATGCTCTCACTGCCGGGAGTCGGAGAAGTGATGCTGGCCATCAGCTCTTCGCCCACTCGGGAAACCATGGAGTTCGGGATCATGAAGGCAGGAGTGGCTACCGCCGGGCTGCACGGACTGAGCGCCGGTGAGTATATCGGGGTCAGGGGCCCTTACGGCAACGGCTTTCCTCTGGACTCATGGGAGGGAAAAAATATCGTGCTGATCGGCGGCGGAATCGGCATTACTCCGGTGTGGTCGATCCTGCAGTACGTGCTGGACAATCGGGATCGCTACGGGACTCTGGACTTCATCTATGGAGCACGCAGCTCCGCCGATCTCTGCTATCACGAAGACCTGGATCAGCTGCGGGGCAGCAAGGAGCTGTCTCTTCACCTGTCCATCGACGTGGAGGAACCCGGTTGGAAGGATTTCACCGGTTTCGTGCCTCAGAATCTGCTCGAGGTCGCACCCAAGGCCGAAGAGGCGGTGGCTGTAACCTGCGGCCCGCCGATCATGATCAAATTCGTAATCAAGAACCTGATCGAGTTGGGTTTTCAGCCCTCGCAGATCTTCACGACGCTGGAACGGCGGATGAAATGCGGAATCGGCAAGTGCGGCCGCTGCAATATCGGCGATCTGTATGTATGCAAAGACGGCCCCGTGTTCAGTTACGAGACCCTCCAGCGCTATCCGGAGGCCATGGAGTAGCAGCCCAGTTCTCTAGTTCTCCGCCATGACTTCATTGTCGTACTCCACCTCGAAGCGAAGCTTGTGCTTCGCCTCTTCCTGGGCCAGATTCAGGAAAGTGTTCTTCAGGTCGTCGCTCGGCGCCTTGGCGGCAAGATCCGTATAAAGCCTGAAGGAAACCTTCTCCTTCTTCATGGCCAGAATGAGAGCATTCTGATAGGTCATCTCCTCCGTTGGTTTTTCAAAAACCAGGTAGTCACTCATCTGCAAATCCAAAACCTGCCTCTCGGCCGGGAGTAACTGTCTGCCCTGCTTGACACCCTGGAGCTTGGCCTTGTGACCCTTCTCCTCTTCTGCGAACTGTTCGAACAGGGTCTTCATATCGGGTCTTTTTACCTTGGCAGCCAGATCCGTATAAAAAACAGAAGCCTCCTGCTCCCTCTCTATTGCAAAGTCCAAGACGGCATCCACTGATTCGAAATTTTCCATGAGGTCCTCCTGTAGGGTGTGTGATCATCTTAGTATATTTCCCGTTTCCCTCCAAGGCGGTTACTGCTTGTCCACTCACCGATAGTGTTTTATGATCATAACGAAGGCGTATGAACTGTCTAGAGAGAACCCAAAAATCCATACGGGGAGAACGGATCGATCAGATCCCCAACTTCCCGATCCTCCTTGCCCCGGCCTGCCAACTGGTAGGGGTAAAGCAGCGCGACTACAACCTCGATCCCGATGTGATGGCGGATACTCTGATACGGGCGCGAGATCTGATCGGCGCGGACGGGATCTACGTGTCCCGGGACAACTGGGTGTACCATGAAGCGCTGGGCGGTGAGCTCATCTTTCCCGAAGATGACGAGTCGTACAGCAAGGAACCGATTCTAGATTCGGTGCGGGAGTATCGAAAGCTGCGGGTTCCCGATCCGGAAACCGCCTTGGGTATGAAAACTCTGCTGGCTGCGGCCAGAAAGGTCGTTCGCGAGGTCGGTGATCGCTACTACATCCAGGCCAACATCGACTGCGGACCCTTCAGCCTTGCCGCGGTCCTGCGGGGGGCGCAGCCTTTCCTCCTGGATCTGGTCACGGAGGACGAAAAACAGCTGCACGAGCTGCTCGAGTTCTGCACCGAAGTGGTGATCGCCTACGGCCGGGCGATGATTTCAACGGGGGTGCACGCCGTCCAGTACGGAGACTCCACGGCCAGCCTGATCAGCCCCGAACACTACGAGCGCTTTGCCCTGCCCTACCAGCAGAGATCGGTCGACGCCCTAGCCGGGAGAAACTGCGATATCTGGATACACATCTGCGGGAACACCGAACATCTGCTGCACTTCCTGCGGCCCCTGAATATCCAGGGCTTCGAGGTGGATGCCAAGGTGGAAATGGGGAGCGCCCGCAAACTACTCGGAGAGAGCATTGCGATCAAGGGCAATCTGGATACGACCTTCCTGCTTCAGCGAAGTCCGCAGGAGGTGTACGAAGCGACCCAGGGGATCCTGAGAAGCGGGGATTTCAAGACGGGGATTATCATGTCTCCCGGCTGCGGGGTGCCCCGAATGACTCCTCTTGAAAATCTCAAGGCCATGACCAGGGCCTGTAAAGACTACAAGCTCTGACAGACCGCCGGCAAACTCACGGGAAGAGCTCGAGCTCCGGCAGGCGGAAGTGCTCCCGATAGGCCTTTACCATTGCCAGGTAGTTTTGCAGAGGAACGCTCTGCGTAATTGCATTGCTGGCGGTGAAGATGTGCCCCCCCTGCCCCCAGCCGGCATCGAGTATTTCGAAGGTTATCTTCCTAATTTCTTCGGGTGTCTCAAAACTCAAGATGCTGCCGCAATCCATGTTTCCGAACAAGAGGATCTTGTCGCCGTACAGGGTTTTTAACCTTCTCAGGTCCATTCCGGCGCTCATGTCGATCTCCAGATAGGCGTCCACCTCACAGCCGAACAAAAAATCATCGATTACCGGCCAGATGTCTCCATCCGTTGCGTTGACCGAGTAGATCCCGGCTTCCCTGAGCCGGCGCGCACACCGCCTGACCTCGGGAACGATGAACTGCCTGTATGAGTCGGGGGAGATCAAAAGACGCCTGCCGGCGAAATCTCCGCCGATCCCCACCATGTCGATACCGATTTCAGCATAATCATCGATCACTTTGTTTGCTCTCTCCGTGGCCAGGGAAAAATGCTCTTTGGCTACATCGGGAGCCAGCACCATCACCTGCATCAGATCCGCGTCGGTCCAGATCCCGTGGAAATAGGCGGGGGCCAGGATCGGCAGATCCAGGTCCCTGCCTTTCATCTCCTCCCGGACAAACTCATAAACCAGGTAGCAGTCGCGGGGCAGGTCTCCCATCATCGACTCCGATACCCGCAGGTTGCGCTGTCGGAGTCGCTCCACCGGGTCTCCCGACTCTTTCAACTCGAAGTGCAGCCCCAATGCGTCCAGGGGATCGTAGAAATACGCCTCCCCGGGTACGGGGTTCGGGCTCAGACACATCAGGTCGTGCTCCAATCTCCAGGCAATCTCTACCCGATCCCGTGCATAGCGGCGCAGGGTCCGTTCGAAACCGTCGGAGGCCGCCGCATCCAGCCAGGGCTGCATCCCTCCGAGGTACTCCACGAAGGGCCTGTCCAGAATTTGCTCGGCCACCGGCGGCAGCAGGATGTATTCGAAGACGGGGGTCCGGTCCGGTTGGCGGTGCTGAAAAGAAGCTTCTACGCGCTGCCGGGATGTCATATCGCCGCCTCCCTCACCCTCAGTGGCTGAAGTAATCGTGCAGGATGACGCTGCTGATGCCCTGAACCCGCATGTCCGATTGCTCCTCCGAATAAACGATCTTCAACAGTTTCGCTGTCTGGCGAAGGGTCAGGTTCATCACAACCCGTTCGATAGTCTCGAAGAGAAATCGATTTGCGTCGATTATGGGTCCCCGGAGAATAATCATCTCCGGATTGAAGATATTGGCTACATCCGCCAGTTTCTCCCCCAGATGTCCTCCGGTCTGTGCAAAGACGTTTCGGGCCAACCGGTCTCCGTTGTTGGAAGCGGTAATCAGGTGCTCGATCTGCAGTTTGGAGCTGTCATTGTCGCAGTACTTGAGCACCTCACTGTTCACACCCTGCCGGAGACCGTCCCGGACGGTTGAAAGGATGAACTGCCTGGAGCTGACCGTTTCCAGACATCCGGCGTGTCCGCAAAAACACAGCTGTCCGTCGTCCACCGCATGGGTATGTCCGAACTCTCCGGCGTAGTAGCTGTTGCCCGTGTAGATTTCGCCGTTCACGATGATCCCCATCCCTATACCCTCACCCAGCCAGACGCAGAGGAAGTGATCGACCCCCAAACCCCGGCCGTAGTACTTCTCTCCGAGGGCGCAGGCATTGGCATCGTTGACCAAAAAGCAGGGGATGGCATATCTGTCTTCGATCAGTTTTTTCAGCGGAACGTCGTACCAGTTCTTCGCGAAAAGATACTCGTGGGAAACGCCAAGCTCCGGATCGATGTACCCCCCCATCCCCACACCGATCCCGAATACTACTTTGTCGACCCTCGAGGCCTCGGCCACCAAACCGTCGAGCAGCTGCAGCACGGCGGCGATCAGTGCCTGCCTCTCTATCCCGAAGAAAACCGGAAGCGAGTGCTCGGAGAGGACCTCCCCGGTGGTGTTGATCAGCACCCCTTTCATCCGCGAAACATCGAGTATCACCGCTATGTTGAGGCCCACCGCGGGATTGAGCTCGATGAAAGTCGATCTTCTTCCTCCCGTCGATATATCACGGTCCGTCTCCTGAATCAGTCCCAGCTCCATAAGGATCTTCGTGTACTTCACGATGGAAGAGGGACTCAACCGCAAATTCGCAGCCAGGAGGGTTCGGGTGATTCGTTTGTTGTTGAGAATGGATTTCAGGATGGTGCTCATCCGGCTCTTCTGTATCGGTGAATATTCGGACAACATGGCTGTGTACGGAGTCTACCCCTTCAAAGCACCTGCGGATATCCCGCTGATGAAATCCCTCTGCATCAGCCACATGATGATCAGGACGGGAAAAACGACCACACACCCCATTGCGGCCATGGGTCCCCAGATCAAGGCCTTGTCGGTGATGAAACCCGCAATGAGCACGGTCAGCGGCTTGGACTTGTTCACGGTGAGGATGACGGCGTAGAGGAACTCGTTCCAGCTGTACACGAAGGTGAGCATCCCCGTGGCGATCAAGCCGGACTTCACCATCGGCGTGGTTACGTACAGGTATCTCTGCGGCAGGGTGCAGCCGTCCAGCATGCTCTGTTCCTCCACTTCGAAGGGGGCTTCCTGGTAGAAACCGATCATCAGTAAAATCACGAGGGGCAGATTGAAACTGGTGTTCATGAGGACCAGGGAGAGGACGTTGTCCATGAGCCGAAGGGACCGAATGATGTAGAAAACCGGAACAGCCACCACGATGGCCGGATACATCTTCTGGACCAAAAACCAGCTGCCGAAGACGCCTTTCAACCTGCGGGGCAGCGCCCCGTTGATCAGCGAGTACGCGGCCATGCTTCCGAACAGCACGGTGAAGACCGTGGCACCGGAGGCGATCATGATCGAGTTCGCGAGCCCTTTGAAAACCTCGTACTTGGTCACGATGTCGACGAAATTCTGCCCCGTGATGCGGGTGGGAAACATTACGGGGGGGCTGGAGTAATAATCCTGCTCGAGCTTGAAGGCGTTGGTGATCATCCAGTAGAAGGGGAACAGGATTCCAATGAAAAGGATGAGCAGGATGACGATCCGGGTGGGAAGCCCGATGAAATTGCTCAGATAACTCTGACTGCCTCTTCTCGAACCAGCTCTCATGGCTATCCCAGCCTCCTCAACTGTAAATTCCGCAGGCGGATAAACACCCAGGCGATCAGCGACATGGCGAGGATAAATAGAATCGCCGTGGCGGAGGAGTAGCCCACGTCGAGAAACTTGATGCCCTGCCTGTAGATGTAGGTCGGCAGCATCTCGGTTGCATTGCCCGGCCCTCCCTGGGTCATGACGAAAACCACGTCGAAGATCTTGAAAGCATCGATGAAGCGGATCATGGCCACGATGATGATCACGGGGGATGTAATCGGCAGCACAACTTTCGTGAAAACCTTCCATGGAGAGGCGCCGTCAACGCGCGCCGCGTCCAGGAAGCTGTTGGGAATCGACTTGATGGAGGACAGCACCAGCAGGGCCACGAAGGGAATGAACTGCCAGCAGTCGACGAACACGATCGTGTACAGGGCGATCCGGTAGTCCCCGATCCAGGACACCGGGGGGATCCCAATAAAACTGAGCAGGTAGTTCACCACCCCGTAGGTCCTGTCCATCATCATGCGCCAGAGCGTTCCCGAGGCGACTGGTGCAATGATCATGGGGACCATCAAAAAGGTCGTCAGCAACCGGCCCATCCTGTTGTCGTCGGAAAGCATCATAGCCACCATGACCCCGACGAACAGCTCGATGGATACCGACATCAGGGCGAACAGGATGTTGTTCGACAGGGATTTGATAAAGATCTCATCCTTGAACATGTTTATGTAGTTCTGCAGCCCGATGAATGCCGGCCTGGAGGTGGCGATGGTCAGTTTGTATTTGTAAAAGCTCAGAACGAGCCCGTATCCGAGAGGAATGAACGCCGCGATCATCAGCACGGCAACTACGGGCAGAAGAAACGCCCACGACCAGATGCGGTCGGATGTGGTTTGATGAATGCGTCTGGAAATCAGCATCGATTTCTGTACCCCCCCAAAACGGTTAGACCTCTCATGCAGAGAGGTCTAACCTTTGAAATCTAAAGTGAGAGAAAACCCTACCTTCCCGTGTTCTTCACTCCCGGCGCCGGCGGATAATCCTGGAGGACCTTGGCAAGACCGTTCTCCATGAACTTGATCGATCTCTCCAGGTCCCACTGACCGGTGACGTAATTGGCCACCGCGTCCCTGATGGTGGTTTCCGCCATGGTTCCGGCGGGGATGCGCCACCAGATGATCGCTCCCTGTTCCGAGGCCTTCTTGTGGGGATAGAGCTTGGAGTTCTTCACCTCCGGCATTTCCCAGACGGACTCCCGGGAAGGAAGGATCGAGTAGTCGACGTAATTCTTGAGCTGCTTCTCCGCGCTGGTGTAGAACTTGATCCACTCCCAGGCCGCATCCTTGTTCTTGGCCGCCTTGGGGATGCCGATATCCCAGGAGGAGAGAACCGTCACGCCGTTCTTCGCATACGGTATCGGAGCGACGGCCCACTTGTTGACGACCTTCGACTTTTCGGGGTTGTCTCCGTTGGGAGCGATTGTAAGGGTCGGCCAGGAGAAGGCGATGCCGGCATTTCCGTTGAGGAAGGCGGCGTCCGATTCGGGCAGTCCCCAGGCCGGAGCGGCAGGATCCGCGTATTCGAACCATCGTTTCGTGATCCTCAAAGCCTCCCTGGTTTCCGGGGAATCGATCGTCAGATTCCAATCCTCGTCTGCCCAGGCGCCCCCCAGGGACCACTGCACCATCATCCACAGACCGCTGAGCTGTTCCTTCACACCCGGAATGGCGATGGCATAGAGGCTGGGCGGGTCGTGGATCTCATCGCAGACTTCGAAAAACTCATTCCAGTCTTCGGGAAACTCGTCGATCAAATCCGTGCGGTAGGCGAGGGTCTGGGGCGTGTTGGAAAAGGGGAAGCCCATGATCTTTCCGGCCCACTTTCCCGACTGCTCCCACAGGCCCGGCATGAAATCCTTGGTGTCGAAGTTGTCCCGCTTGATGTAGGGTTCCAGGTCCTCCATGAACGGCTCGAACTCGCCGTCCCACTGGCAGGCGGGGGTGACCACGTCGTAGGTGCTGTCTCCCGTGGACAGGGCCAAACCTATCTTTTCGTACAGTGTGATGTAGGGGAAATCCACGATTTCCACCTGGCAGCCTGTTTTTTCGGTGAACTCCGCCGCGTACTCTTTGGCGGCCTCGGCGTAGGTGGCCGAGAAATACAGGCACGTGATCTTCTGACCGGCAAAAGGTTTGCCCGTATCCGCCGGTGCTGACTCCCCCCCTCCCCCGGCGAAGGCGGTGGCGGCAAGACCGATCACCAGAACGAAGACTATCAGTATCTGGCTCTTCTTCATTATAAATCTCCTCTTCTCTTTTTTGGTTTCGTTGGACTGCTGAATGTGAAGAAACTTCAGCTTCGGGCTTGCCCGAATCGAGTTTTCCACAGGCTCCTCCTTGTCGCTGAAATACTCCATTTGGACAACACCGATTGTAGAGGCTCACCGGCGGGTTGTCAATACTTTTTTCATTTAATCAATTATATACGGCGATTTTTGTTTGCCTTGTTGACAGAATGAAAATACCCGCCTATTATATCGGAAGTTAAGACATAAAATACTCGATTATTCCGAAATCATCCTGGAGCCGGCATTTAAAGAGTATGAATTCGAGCGCGACGATCATAAAGAGGGCCTTGCTCAAACAAAACACGAGCCGCCTGCCCTGCTTTCCGCTGACCGATATCGCCTTTGCCTCTTCCTACGCAGGCAAACCGATGAGAGCCGTTCAATTGGATCCCCGGCTGCACGCGGCGGCTCTGAGCAAGTGCGCCGAAGAATTACCAGTAGACGGAATATACATCAATCTCTGTCTGGATGCCCGTCAGGGCAATCGGATCAGCGAGAGTGAAATCCTGATCGACAAGGCTGTCCACCTGGCGATCCCGGAGAACGACGTGCTGTCAATAGCCGCTGCAGACATCAAATCTCTCGACGACCGGAGAATACTGGATGCCGAACTTTTCCATCCCGGCATGTTGGCCACCTTTAAGAACATCGATGAGCGCATAAAGCGGGAGTATGCGGTTGCAGTCGGGGTAACCGGCACGTTCTCTCAAGTCGCCTTTCTGTTCGGTATCACGGAGTTCATGATAGCGCTTCTCGATCAGCCCGACGCCGTGCGCCGAACCCTGGACAAGCGCCACAACGTCGCGGTCCGTCAGGTGCGGGAGCTCTGCGCCTCCGGGGCCCGCTTCATCTGGATAGGAGAGGGTCTGGGCTCCGGTAGCCTGATCAGCCCGGATCAATATCGGGATTTCGTCTTACCGTATGAAATCGAACTCGCCGAGGAGATCCGAGAACACGGAGCCTTGTCTCTGCTTCATATCTGTGGAGATGTAACCAACACCCTTGCCGACATAGCGGGCAGCTCGGCGGATGGTTTCGATCTGGACTATCCGGTGGATCTGGCCGGTGCTCTGGAAACACTCCTCCCGGATGTCGCGGTTAAGGGAAATATCAATCCGCGGCTGTTCATGGAGGATCTGTCCGAGGAGCTGAAGGACGCCTGCCTGCAGGCCCGAGCCACTGCAGCACACAGAGATGGTTTCATCATGTCTACCGGTTGTCTGGTTCCAAGGGACTCGACGGTTGAATCCTTCCACATCATGGCGGATATCTGCGGGTACGATCCCGTTCAATAAGATCTAAGGAGAAATGCATGGACAAAAAACGAATCCAGAGCTTGAGCGAATCCTTCTACACGGAACTGGTGGGCAACACTATGCCGTTTTGGATCGAGCATGCAACCGACAGAGAACACGGGGGCTTTACTACCTGTCTGGACCGCAGGGGAGATCTGCTCAGTCCGGACAAGCCCATGTGGGTGATGGCAAGAATCACCTGGGTGCTTTCCAGACTCTACAATGAACTGGAGCCCAGGAAAGAATGGCTCGATGCGGCCCGACACGGCATCGAGTTCATCCGCAGGTACGGCTTCGACAAAGACGGCCGGATGTTCTTCACTGTGAGGCAGGATGGAAAACCCCTGCGCAAGAGAAGGTATCTGTTCACAGAAACCTTCGGGGTCATCGCCCTGGCCGAATACGCCCGGGCTGCCGGAGACCGGGATTGTCTGGCCCTGGCAAAGAAGACCATGGATCTGATTCTTGACCTGTACAACAAACCCGGCGCTCTGGAACCCAAGATTTTTCCCGATGCCTTGAAAACCCGGGGACATTCCATGGCCATGATCCAGATCAACACTCTCCAGGTACTGAGAGACGCCGATAAAAACGCAGAGTACGACAGGCGGATCGACAACGCGATCGAGGAGGTGTTCCGCTATTTCGTGAAGCCCGAGAAGAAGGTCCTTCTAGAGACCGTGGGTGAAAAGGGAGAGTATCTGGGACATCTTCCGGAAGGCCGTTGTGTGAACCCGGGACATGCAATCGAGACAGCCTGGTTCATCATGGAGGAAGGGCGGCATCGAAACGACACGGAGCTGGTCAAGCGGGCCTTGCCGATCCTAGATTGGTCCCTGGAGATGGGCTGGGACAGGAAACACGGTGGAATCCTGTATTTCCTCGATGTCGAGGGAAGGCAGCCGTTTCAGCTCGAATGGGACATGAAGCTGTGGTGGCCGCACAATGAGGCGATCTACGCCACTTTACTGGCCTACGCGCTCACCGGAGAGAAAAAGTACGAGACGTGGTTCGAAAAGATCCTCGACTGGTCTCTGAAGCATTTCCCCGACAAGGAGCATGGGGAATGGATAGGCTATCTGCATCGGGACGGTACGGTGGCGCTCGATCTGAAGGGCAACTACTTCAAAGGCCCCTTCCACCTGCCCCGGCAGCAGCTTTTGTGTCATCTGCTGCTCAAGGAGATGCTGGGGAAGGCATAAAAAGAGCTTTACAACGCCCCTCCCGTCTGCTATGCTATTTGCGTACCACCCTGGGAGGGGAACATGGACACCTACAAGGAAGAATTACTCAAAAGAGCAATGGCGATTCACGGCAGGATCGAGCCGACCCGCACGCGCCGAACCTTTGAAGAGTGCTTCACCATAGAGGACTCCAAACTGATCTTCTGGTTCAACGACAAAACCGGAACGACCAGAGTGCTCGTCCAGGAGCAGTCTTCTTAGCCCTGGTCGTCCGGCTGCCTGCAGCGTAGGCTTAGGCTCTCTAAGCGTTTTCTTCTCGGCTCACGAATACCCCATATACGGCGCTGAGGATGACTCCCAGCCCGACGTAGTACCAGACCCAGAGGGGCAGCCCCATCAGCCGCAGCGGCTCCCGATTCCAGGCCCAGAAGTCATTGCCCAGGATGAACAGGAGCCCGAATATCACCGCCCACGGCCAGAGGTCCGGCCGGACCGGAACCACGATATCGGTGTTTTCCCCCGGTTTCCTGCTCAGGAGGCTGACCACCGCAAATACGACCGCGGTGACCGCAAGGATGGGTACGACCGGAAGGATTCCAGGAACGTTCAGTTTCTTGATGTAGAAACCCAATACCATCACCTCCCCGACTACGATGCTGGCCGCCGCCGCGTAGCGGTTGGCCCGCTTCCAATACAGGCCCCCGATCACCGTTGGAGCCAGCACCGCCAGGCCGTTGAAGGTGGTCTTGCTGATGAAATCCAGGATCGTCTGGGGCGGTCTGACCGCTATCAGAAACCCCAGCACTCCGAGCAGGACGATCACTGCTTTCTCCTTGAGCACCTCCCTGTTCTTGAACCGGACGAAGTCCACGGTGATCAGGGAGGTCAAAGTAAGCAGCTGGGAATCCATCGTGGACATCAGGGCGGCCAGGGAGCCGGTAATCAGCAGGGTGCTGAGGAAAACACCTGCGTAGCGCTGAAGCAGCAGGGGGAAGACGGCATCCGATTCGGCGGCTGACAGGTTTGGAAAGGTGTGCCTGCCCAACACCCCTATAGACACGGTGAGGAAGAAGAGAAAGGTCGTGATCAGAGGATACAGCACGACCGTGGTGTTCAGGGATTTCCGAT
>CAZPPB010000124.1:0-11379 GCA_964588355.1 uncultured Spirochaetaceae bacterium
TGTACAGCCAGCGTAGAGATTCGGAAAAGCACCTGTTCTCCCCCGAAGCCATCGCCCTTCTGCAGAAGGCGACCCGGGAGGGGGATTATCAGATCTTCAAGCAGTACACCCGGGTGGTAAACGACACCAGCCGCAACCTCTGCACGCTGCGCGGCCTGTTGCGCTTCAAGGACGGCGAGCCGGTACTGATCGATGATGTGGAGCCGGTGGAATCGATCGTGAAGCGCTTCGTCTCCTCGGCTATGTCCTTCGGTTCTATCAGCAAGGAAGCCCACGAAACTCTGGCCCGGGCCATGAACCGTCTGGGGACTAAGAGCAACTCCGGAGAAGGCGGGGAGGATGGGTGCCGCTTCAACGGTGAGATCGACGGGGACAGCATCAACAGCCGCATCAAGCAGGTTGCCTCCGCCCGCTTCGGGGTCACCTCCTCCTACCTGATCAGCGCCGAGGAGCTGCAGATCAAGATGGCCCAGGGGGCCAAACCCGGTGAGGGAGGACAGCTGCCCGGGCACAAGGTCAACGAAACCATCGCCCGGGTGCGTCACTCCACCCCCGGGGTGATGCTGATTTCTCCGCCGCCGCATCACGACATCTACTCGATAGAGGACCTGGCCCAGCTGATCTACGATCTGAAGCACGCCAATCCTCGAGCCCGGGTGTCGGTCAAGCTGGTCTCCGAGGTGGGGGTGGGCACCGTGGCCGCGGGGGTGGCCAAGGGAAGGGCTGACACGGTGCTGATCTCCGGCGGTGACGGCGGTACGGGGGCCTCTCCTATATCCTCGATCATGCACACGGGAACCCCCTGGGAGATCGGGCTGGCCGAAACCCAGGCGGTGCTGGTGCGCAGCAACCTCAGGGACCAGATCCGGGTGCAGGCCGACGGGCAGATCAAGACTGGAAGGGACGTGGTGATTGCCGCCCTGCTGGGAGCAGAGGAGTTCGGCTTTGCCACCACTGCGCTTGTCACCATGGGCTGCGTGATGATGCGCAAATGCCACCTCAACACCTGCCCCGTGGGGGTGGCCACCCAGGACCCGGAGCTTCGAAAACGCTTCCGGGGCAAGCCCGAGCACGTGATCAACTTCTTCCGCTTCCTTGCTCAGGAGGTCCGGGAGTACATGGCCGAGCTGGGCTTCCGCCGCTTCGAGGAGATGGTGGGCCGGGTCGAGCGCCTGGACGTGGAAGAAGCTGCAGACCGCTACCGGACCCGGGGCCTGGATTTCTCCCGCCTGCTCGCCCAGCCGGTGATCCCTGAAGGCGGCTCACTGCACTGCCGACGCCCCCCGGCCGGTTTCGAGCCCTCCCTGGATGAAACCCTGATCGATCAGGCATCACCCGCCCTCGATGCCGGGAAAGCCGTCGAATTGGCAATGCCCATCCGCAACAGCCACCGCGCCGTGGGGTCCACCCTGAGCGCCGAGGTCTCCCGCCGCTACGGGTCCAGTGGTCTGAAGCAGGACACGATCAGGGTGAAGTTCCGCGGTTCCGCCGGCCAGAGCTTCGGAGCCTTTCTGGCTCCCGGCATCACTTTCGAGCTGGAGGGGGATGCAAATGACTATCTGGGCAAGGGGCTGTCCGGAGGCCGCATCATCGTCCACCCGCCCGAAGGCTCCACCTTCATCCCGGAGCGCAACATCATCACGGGAAACGTCAACCTCTTCGGTGCCACCTCCGGGCAGGTGTTCATCAACGGCATGGCCGGGGAGCGCTTTGCCGTGCGCAACAGCGGAGCCGTCGCCGTGGTGGAGGGGGTCGGGGATCACGGCTGCGAGTACATGACCGGAGGCCGGGTGATCGTGATCGGGGACACGGGGATCAACTTCGCCGCCGGTATGAGCGGCGGCCTGGCCTACGTTCTCGACCGGAATCAGCTGTTCGACACCCGCTGCAACCTGGAGATGGTGGACGTGGAGCCCCTGGTGGAGGAGGAGGACCGGAACTTTCTGGCGGAGCTGCTCGACAGGCACGTGAAGATGACCGGCAGCCGCAACGCCATCCAGATCCTCAACATGTGGGAGGAGATGCTGCCCCTGTTCGTGAAAGTGATCCCCATTGACTACCGGGCCGCCCTCAGGCGGATCAAGGAGCGAGAGTCCAAGGAGTCCGAGACCGTGAATATAACCGAGGAGGTGTACGCCTGATGGGGCTGCCTACGGGGTTTCTCCAGTACCCTCGATTGACCAGCAGTTACCGCCCGGTGGAAGAGCGGATCCACGACTACCGGGAGATCTGCCTGCCGGCGGCAGAGCAGCTGCTCCAGCAGGAGGGAGCTCGCTGCATGGACTGCGGCACCCCCTTCTGCCACTCATTCGGCTGTCCCCTGATCAACCTGATCCCCGAATGGAACGACGGGGTGTACAAGGAGCGCTGGTACGAGGCCTGGAGGCGTTTGGAATTGACCAACAACTTTCCCGAAATCACCGGCAGGGTCTGTCCGGCACCGTGCGAGGCCTCCTGCACCCTGGGCATCAACGCCCAGCCGGTTTCCATCAAAGAGATCGAGCGGGGGATCATCGAGAGAGCGTTTCGGGAGGGGTGGGTCGAACCCCGGAAGCCGCCGGTGGAAACGGGCAAGAGGGTGGCGGTGATCGGATCCGGCCCTGCAGGACTGGCCGCTGCCCAGAATCTCCGCCGCCTGGGCCACCAGGTCAGCCTTTTCGAGAAGGCCGATCGCATCGGGGGAATCCTCCGCTACGGTATACCTGATTTCAAGCTGGAGAAGTGGGTTCTGGACAGGCGCCTGGAGCAGATGGCCGCCGAAGGGGTAGAGTTCGAGACCGAGGTGGTGATCGGCGAGGATCTCTCTGTGCGGTACCTCCGCCGCAAGTACGACGCCATCGTGCTGGCCCTGGGAGCGGGCAGACCCCGGGACCTGCCGGCCGCGGGCCGGGGCTACGAGGGCATTCACTTCGCCATGGAGTACCTGACCCGATCGAACAAGGCTGTGGCCGGGGATCCGGAACCGGAGGAGGTGATCTGCGCATCGGGAAAACGGGTGCTGGTCATAGGGGGCGGCGACACCGGGGCGGACTGCGTCGGCACCGCCATCCGGCAGAAGGCCCGCTCGGTTACCCAAATAGAGATCCTGCCCAAGCCGCGGGAGTGGAACGAAGCCTGGAACCCGCAGTGGCCGTATTGGCCGAACATCCTCCGCTCCAGCACCTCCCATCTCGAGGGATGCGAGCGCCTCTGGTCGATCAACACCGTCCAGTTCACCGGAGGCTACGATCCCTGGGTCCAGAAGGCCCATCTCAACAAAGTCGAGTGGAAACCGGAGGAGCGTGGGTCGGCCGGTGGCGCCAGCGGCTCCAGTGGCTCCACCCCACCCCGTCTGCGCCCCGTGGAGATCCCGGGCACCGAGTTCGAGCTGGAGGTGGATCTGGTGCTGCTGGCCCTGGGCTTCCTCCACGTGGAGCACAGCCCGCTGATCGAGCACCTGGGCATTGCCATGGATGCCCGGGGCAATATCACCGTGGACGGGGGCTATCAAACCTCAGAGCCGGGCATCTTCGCGGCCGGGGACTGCCACAGCGGCGCCTCCCTGGTGGTCAGGGCCATCGACCACGGCCGCCGTGCCGCACAGGCGGTGGATGGCTATCTAAGGGGATTATAGCCAAGGCCCAGGCGCAGACCGGGGTCCGCCGGTGCCGGAAGCGGACATCATCGACCCTTCGAACATCGACCCTTCGAAAGATTGCCCGGCTCCAGTATCAGCATCGATTCCGCTCTCGCCTCTATGAGCTCGCGGCTGAAGGGAAAGGGGATGAATCCGCCTTCCTTCCACAAGTCGTTCATGTCATCGTAGTGGCGGTGTCCCGGCTGGCCGGATTGCCCCATGGGTCCGATGACGACGGCTGCATCCAGATCGTGGAGCGGCATGATTATACGGATCGAGGGGTAGGACACCACCTGGAAGTCTCCGTTTACTCTGTTGAAACCCGTCGCATTGACGGTGCTGTCGTCTCCGCCGATTGAGTACGGACCTCTGTCCAGGAAAAACCGTGAAAACCAGCCGGTCGCTCCGGAGTGGTGGTGGGTGATCGTGTGGAGCTTGCCCCAGCGCCACTTGTCCCTGTCCCGTCCGCACAAGCTGTTCAGCCTCTGAACTGTCCTGGAAAGAGCGGTCTCGAGGATCTCGGATGGTGTTTCCCGCCGGGGGGTATCCGTTCTGTCCCACAAAGGTGATTCCAGATGGTCCAGAATGACATCCTCTACGGAGTAACTGATGGAAGAGGCCAGGTGGTATTGATAGAGATGGGCGCCTAAGTCGTCCTCCAGGAGCAACTCCATCAATTCGGACAGGAAGACGTGGAAAACCGCTGCGCCGGCACTGTCCACAGTCATAGTGCGGTCCCATCGAGCCAGGATCTGCGCCGCCGTCAAAGCATCCGGATCGGAGAAGGAGAAGGAGAGGATCTTCGGTACAAGCCGGTCGGCCTGCAGCGAGCGGCAGTCCATCTGCATGCGCTGGAAATCCTCCGGGCCTGGGCGATCCAGCCCGGCCAGAAGCTCCGCGATTCTCTGGTAGCGGTACGGGGGGCACCAGCAGTAAGTGGGCGGGGCGGGAGTATCAGCCGGGACGGTGCGATGGTTGGCCGTGGCCAGCCAGCCTTCCTCCGGATCGACGCACGACGGCAGACTCTCATATTCCTTGAACCCGATCCAGTCCATCCGGCCCGATGAGCCGTCCGCCGGAAGCCGGCCGCTGTAACCCTTGCGCTGCGGCACGGCACCGGTCGCGTGAAACCCGATGTGCCCCTGGACATCGGCGGCAAGGAGGTTCTGTCCCAATGTCTTGATACATCTGCCCGCCTCCAGGGCTTCCTCGACATTACGCGCTCCAAACAGGCGAAGCCATGCTTTAGACAGGGTATCCAACAGCTCCCCTTCCGGGAGAGTGCCGTACCACTTCAACGCGGCCACCGCCTGGGCCCCTTCGCTTACCTCCGTGATTACGGGTCCGAAAACCGTGCGGTAGATTGGGAGCTTTTCGACCTCTCCGCCGGGTAGCGGAATCTCGACAGTTTCGGTTTCCATCTCCAGCACCTGCCCACCTACGTAGTAGTGTGTGGGGCGTCGAGGATCGACCTTCAAGACAAAGAGATCGACGCAGTCGGTTTGCACATTGGTCAGGCCCCAAGCCACGCGTCCGTTGTGACCGATGCTGATGCCCGGGAAACCGGCCAGGGAGGCTCCCGCCAGGTCGATTCCCGGAGCATTCAACCGGCAGAAGTACCACGGGGCGGGTACCGTGACCAGCAGATGAGGGTCGTTGGCCAGGATAGGCGCACCTGCGGCACTTTCGGCAACTGCCCAGTTGTTGCTGCCCCCTCCGCCATGCCCGGATGGGGCCAGGGCTTCGTACATAAACGTGGCCGCGGGATGAAGCGGCGCAATCTCGAGATCCTTCGCCCAGTCGAAAAAGGTTTCGGCCGGAAGCCGGGCTCCGGGAGAGGAAGGAAAGAGCAGGTTCCAGGCATCGGCATCGATTGTTCCGGCGGTCTGCAGGGCCAGGATCTCCTCCGAGTAGTTCGTCACCAACAACCACGCATAAAAAATGATATGACTGAACACATCTTCCGCGGTCCATGGCTCGGGCTGCAGGTCCAGCGTTCGGAACTCGAGCGGGAGGTTTTCAGCATGCAGATCGATATAGGCATTCACCCCTTCCACATATGCATCGATATAGGCGCGTTCCTCAACTGAGAGCGCATCGGCGGCTCGTTTTTTGAGCTGCGGCAGCCCGATCATGCGGACAAAATAGTCGAACAGCAGGTAATCTTCGCCCGAGATCTGTGAGAGGGTGCCGCTGGTTATTCTCCTCACCGTCTCCATCTGCCAGAGGCGATCCTGGGCGTGGACGAAACCCTGGGCCGTCAATAGATCATATGCATTGCCGGCGAAAATTGCCGGAACGCCGTAGGCATCCCGATAAACGTGCACCGGAGCCTGAAGCGGTACTCCCTGAATCGAGCCGTCGTAGCAGGGATATCCCTTGGAGGGAGAGAAAGTGGCGCATCCTGCGCAGGCGAGAATAAGTATTGCGGCGAGTCCGGTTGTCTTCATTCCTGTTCGACGAGTGATTCGAGGGCTTCCCTCGTGGTATGCGGTTTCCAGTCCGATATTCCAGGGCCTCATTCTCTAGATATAATCCATTAATTTTTATGCCGCAAGCGCCGGTTGCGGATAATGGCGATGCATCTCAAGCAACTTTATCAAAAACCTTTAAAAAGTTTCTTGACAAAGTTCACGGATGAGGGCAAAGTAGTACAAAATAGCTATCTGAAATGGAGGTATTTCCCTGTCAATCAAAAAACGGTTGCGATTTCAGATGAAATCGATGCATTTCACCGCTGTCATAGGGATACTGCCTTTTTTTATTTTTTGTCTGGCCTTCGAAATTATTCCAATTATCGTGCTGATCAGAGAAAGTTTCGTTACCCCCACCGGCGGCCTGACGTTGGCCAACTACTCCGGTTTGAGCCAGGCGGTTTATTTAAGTTCCTTCTGGAACAGCATCCGACTGTCTGCTATCACCGCCCTCTTGGGCACGGTCTTTGGTACCTTTATCGGATACAGTATCCTGCAGATAAGATCCAAACGTATCCGCGCCCTTTTCGAAGCTCTGTCGAATGTCACCACAAATTTTGCAGGTGCACCCCTTGCCTTCGCCTTTATCATCATCCTAGGCGCTAATGGGGTTATCACCCTACTGTTCGCCCAAACTCTGCACCTCAACCTCTATCCCCGTTTTCAAATCTACTCTTATGCCGGTCTGGTGGTCGCCTACACCTATTTCCAACTCCCATTAATGATCCTGCTGATCATCCCCTCTTTCACCGGTCTACGCCAGGAATGGCGGGAAGCCGCTGTGAGCATGGGGGCCACCGCCTGGCAGTACTGGCGCTACATCGGTTTCCCACTGCTCGCCCCCTCCCTGATTGCGGGATTGGTGCTCCTCTTTGCCAACGCCTATGGAGCGTACGCCACGGCGTACACTCTGGTCGGGTCCAAACTCATGCTGGTAACCACGCAGATTGCCTTCGTCATCACCGGTGAAGTGCTGCACGATCCTGCCCTGGCAAAAGCGATGGCTACGGTTTCGCTCATTATTATGGCTGTCTGTATTTTCATCTACCGGATAACCATTACCCGGGCCCGGGGGTGGGAGAAATGAAAACCAGAAATCCGGCCAAACCCATATTCCTGATACTTTTTATGCTCTACATGTCGATTCCTATCCTGGCCACGTATTTGTTCTCCGTGGCAGTTCGTTGGGACCGGTCCATCCTTCCCGAAGGATACACCCTGGAGTGGTATACAAAGACATTTCAGCACCCCTATTTCATCATTACACTGAAAAACTCATTCATTTTGTCTTTATACGCCGTAATAACCAATATCATCCTGATCGTGCCCGCCACCTATGTCGCCCACACCCGGCTTCCGTCTGCCAAACTGCCGATGGACATTCTGACCATTCTTCCTTTCGGTATTCCCCGGGTCATCCTGGCATTGGCACTGATCACAGTGTATACCGTCCAACCCATCGCTCGCTCTCCGTTTCTTCTCGTCTGCGCCTGCACGATTTTCTCCATGCCCTATATGTATAGGCCGGTGTCCAACAGTCTAGCGGCCATTGATCTACGGACCCTAAACGACGCAGCCCAACTGCAGGGCGCCAACACCCTGCAGGTTCTCTTCTATGTCATCGGTCCGAATATCATGACTGGAATAGTGAGTGGCAGTTTGTTGGTGTTTTCAGCCATTTTCGCGGAATATACGTTGGCCCGACTGATAACGGGCGCTCGCTTTAAAACGCTGCCCGTACTTCTGGTCGAGTTTACTCGGAGGGACGGACGCATTGCTTCGGCAATTTCGGTGGTCGCCTTTACGGTTGCATTGCTCCTTTCCCTGTCCATTATCATCATCGCCAGAAGGAGCAGAAAACCCGCCACAAGCCAGGTAGGGAACAGCAGGCAAAGGAGGTGATAGAATAGAATAAGTCATTTTAGGGCTAAAGTTTTTCAGGGCCAATTAAAAAAAAAAGAAGGAGAAGAGAAATGAGAAGAGGAATCGTATTAGCTACTGTGTTCCTGGTTTGCCTTCTAATTACCGGAGGCTTGTTCGCCGGCGGTACTGAAGAAAGCACGACACCGGCTGCAGAACCTGCGTCGATGGAAGCCCTCATTGCGGCGGCGGAAGAGGAAGGTGTGCTGGTCTCCTATGGACTGCCGGATGACTGGGTCAACTACGGGGGTATCCTGGGGATACTGAAGAACAAGTACGGCATCAAGTCCATGGACACCGACATGGGCAGCGGATCGATCATTGCCGCCTTGAAGGCGGAAAAGAGCGCACCGGTTGCCGATGCAACTGATCTGGGATTTAACTTCGCTACGGTGATTACCAGCGAAAAACTCTCCCAACCGTACAAGAACAAGTACTGGGATGAGATCCCTGATTATGCCAAAGACCCGGACGGCCTTTGGTCCGCCGCGTACTGGGGAGCTTTCGCCTTTACCGTGAACACGGACATCGTCAAAAACGTTCCCAAAACCTGGGACGATCTTTTGAAACCGGAGTACAAGAACATGGTGACGATGAAAGACCCCAGAGAATCCGGTACCGCCAACATGATGGTTCTAGCGGCTGCCTTTGCCCACGGCGGCAGCGAAAAGAACGTTCAGCCCGGACTGGACTATTTCAAAAAGCTTATGCAGGCGGGAAATATCAGGCCGGTCAGACCCAGTACTTCGGCCATCCAGAAGGGTGAAGCCCCGATTGCACTGTTTTGGGATTTCGACGGGCTGTCAAAAAAATACGCTCTGCCCATGGATTCGCTGGAAGTGGTGATCCCCCAGGACGGTACCGTAGCCGGCATGTACATCCAGTTTATCGCGGCCGGTGCGCCCCACCTGAACGCCGCCAAGCTCCTGATTGAAACTGAATATTCTGATGAGGGCCAGATCGAGTATGCCAAGGGTTTCGTCCACCCTATCCGCACAAGCGTCAAGCTGCCGGCTGACGTGCTGGCCAAGTTCCCGCCTGACAAGGACTATGAAGCGGTCAACTTTGTAAACGATGCCGAAGCCTTGGGTATTGCCGCAGAGGCAATTGCCAAAGGTTGGGACGAAATTGCCGCTATCGAATAAGTTTTGACTCGATCGAGATTTGCCAACAGCAGCGGGGTTCAATCACTCTGCTGCTGTTGGCTTCTTGGGTATCTTTCCTCGGTCTGATCTTATTTGGAATCTTTGTTAATAGGCTTAATAAAGACTCTTGACAAATAACTATTCCATTGCTATGATCAAATTGCGAAAGGGGTTCACACAACCAGGGTTAGTTTCACACATCGTAAGATCGTGCAACGAAAGGGGGTGGTTGGTGATGAGCTGAGTCCTTGTGTTGTCTAATCTAAATTCACGAGAGGAGAGAAGGAATGAAAAAAATTATTGTTCTATTGATGCTTCTGTTAGTCCTGAGTTATTCCTGGGGGGGAGGCAAGCAGAAAGAAGGGGGAACCGTCTACTTGAGGATGTACTACCCGGTCGGGGTTGCCGGCTCGCTGGCGCAGTTGATGGACGGCCTGGTCGGAGAGTTTAACGACTCCCAGGACGATGTATATGTCGAATCGATTTTTGCAGGAGGGTACATGGAGGCCATGGACAAGGCCCAGACCGCTTTCCTGGCCGGAAGTCCCCCGGAGATCGCAGTTTTGGACGCGCCGAATCTACTCACGCTGATGGACATCGGTGCTATTATCCCCTTGGACGATTTTATTGCCGAAGCGGGCGGCGATGCTTTCGTCAACAACTTCCTGGAAGGATTCATGAAGATCGCCCGCTACGATGGGAAGATCTGGTCGATCCCTTGGCAGAGAAGCACGCCCATCATGTATTACAACAAGGATTTTTATCGTGAAGTGGGCCTTGATCCGAATAAACCCGCCTCAACTTGGGACGAGTTGGCCGAATATGCCAAGAAACTCACAAAAACCGACGCAAGTGGAAATGTCGAGCGTTGGGGAGTACTCATTCCCAACGACTACTGGCTCACCATGCCTCTGCTCCTTCAGGCCGGCGGTGTGGCGGACAACGAGTCCGGAACCTACATAGCAATCGACACCGAAGAGATGAGAGACGTCTATCGCTTTCTCCATAAACTGGCCTACGAGATGAAGGTGACCACCGGGGTCACACCCTGGTCTCAGTCGGTTTCAGACTTTGCTACAGGGAAGACGGCCATGCTCTATCACTCGACCGGCGCCCTTACCTACATCCGCAACTCGACCAAGTATGATTTCGGAACCGCATTCCTGCCAAGTTATAAGCGCCAGGTTGTTATCGAAGGCGGCGGTAACTTCTTCATCTTCAAGACCGATAAACGCCGCGAAGCCGCTGCCTGGAAGCTGATCGAGTGGATGACCCAGCCGGAAAACACCGCCAAGTGGAGCGTGGGCTCGGGGTACATTCCGGTTCGGAAGGAAGCCATTGACCTGCCGGAATACAAGGCCTTTACCGACGAGTGGCCGCAAGCTCTGGTTGCCTACCGTCAGTTGATCGAGTCCGATGTAGAGCGCAACATGATGACTCACAGGATGCAGGAAGTTTACGATATGCTGAACGTGCTCGATGAGAAAATAAGAGGCTCGGCGGACCTGTCCATCATGGACCAGGCTCTGAAAGACGCACAAGCTGAGGCGGATAAAATCCTGGCTAAATGGCAATAGGCCTCCAAAGCACGAATATCTTGAAGCCCCCATTCCATGAATCCTCGGATGGGGGCTTCTAAAAGGAACGAAGCATTTGGCTGGAGCGCTGAGATACAGACGTTACGAAAAAGTAAAACCCTATCTCTATATTCTACCGGCATTCTTTTTCCTCGTACTATTTACCTATTACCCGATTATCCGGGCCATCTATATCAGCTTCTTCAACTGGAGCACCGATTATCCGGTCAAGGTATTTAACGGCATTCAGAATTACCTAGACGTTCTGAATAGTTCAGTATTCTGGCAGGTTATACGGAATACCATCTTGTACTCCTTCAGCACCATATTCATGAGTATGTCCTTGGGCCTATTTCTGGCGGTCCAGGTGAACAAGAATGTCAGAGTTGGTGGTTTCTTCAAAGTGGCCCTTTTCTATCCGATGATGATTCCCGGTGCGGCCGCGGCTTTGATCTGGTTGTGGATGTATGTGCCGACATACGGTGTACTGGACCACCTTCTGTCGGGCATCGGCCTTCGTGGCTTGCCCTGGCTGAACAGCACCAAAACCGCCCTATGGTGCATCGTCGCTGTTGGAGTTTGGAAACACATGGGCTACTACATGATCCTCTTTCTGGCCGGCTTGACCAACATTCCCGGTGAGCTGG
>CAZPPB010000125.1:0-11354 GCA_964588355.1 uncultured Spirochaetaceae bacterium
GCTGCCTGATGGATGCTTGTCAAGCGGGTGCTGCCGGTTTTCGAATTCCCACCCGCAGATGCGTGTCAGATGCGCAGCTGGATTGCTGAGAGCCGGTATCCCTGGAGGTCACCGGCGACAACCCGCCTTTATTCTTCCGCGAGCACTACGTCGCTGCTTTGCCTTCGGCCATACAAGTCCGGATCCACTTTCGCACCTCATCGCGGACGGCTTCCCGGACCGGCTTCATGACGTCCAGAGTGTAGGCATTCTCACCCTGTCTCGAGAGCTCCGCTCGCAGGGCATTCATATACGTGCAGTGGATGATTGTGCCGACATTGACCTTGTTGATCCCCACCCGGATCGCCCTACGAATATGCGCCTGCGGAATCCCTGTTCCGCCGTGGAGTACCAACGGCACCTGGACGGCGGCATCTATCTCCTCGAGTCTATCGAAACGTATCTCCGGTTTTCCCTTATAAAAGCCATGGGCGGTTCCTATCCCCACGGCAAGGAGGTCGACCGCCGTCTCGGCTGCGAAACGCACCACATCATCCACCCTTGCCAAAAAATCATCCCCCGTGTACTCGCCCTCGATCCCGGCCCCCTTGATGCGCCCGATCTCCCCTTCCACAGCCACTCCGCGCGCATGGGCGTAGCTCACCACCTGTTTCACAGTGCTGATATTGACATCGAGGGGTTGGGCCGAAACGTCGATCATGACCGACGGGTAGTGGTTGTCCACGGCGGAGCGGCAGAGATCGACCTTCGAGCAGTGGTCGAGATGGTGGATCAAAGGCACCTTCGCCTTCTTCATGGCTGCCGCCCCGAATCCGCCGCAGAGCTCTATACCGATATCGGTAACCACGCGCTCATTCGATGAAATGAAAACGGGTGCTCTCTCTGCTTCAGCCGCCTCTACGATGGCAAGGAAATCCCAGATATCCGAATAGTTGAACGCGGGCACGGCGAAGCCTTCCGAATCGGCTCTGCTCAGGAGATCCCGAACGTTCGATCTGAAGGGCGTTGGTGTGTCTTTCAACTCTACCCCCTGTTTTTGAAGTTATTAGCCTGTTCGAAGGTGGGCATTCCCCCCGTAGCGCCGACACTCTGGATGTTCAGTGCGGCGACCGCGCAGGCAAAGCCGGCGCATTCACCAAGGTCCCACCCGCGCAACAATCCGGACAGGAAGCCGGCAACGAAGGAATCGCCGGCTCCGGTGGTGTCCACGACCGTGGCAGCGCTGGCAGGCACGGAAAAGCCCGCAGACGCCGCGGGTTTTACATAGCAGCCTTCCGCGCCCAACTTGATCGCAACGTTCTGAACGCCCCAGTCCTGGAGCAACACCGCCATTTCCTCGGGGTTCCGCTTCCCCGTGATTTTCTCCGCTTCCTTGTAGCTGGGGAAAAAAAAGCTCAGGTGCGGAAAGCAGGGCTCGATCGTCTCTCGCCAGCGGCCCCGGGTGTCCCAGGTCACGTCCATAGAGGTGAGCTTGCCCGCGGATCGGGCTTCCCGAAACAGTTCCGCCGCTCCGTGTCCGTCGAACTGCGGCAGCAGATACGTCCCCCCGACATGGACCACAGCCGCTTCATCTATAAGGGACCAGTTTATATCCTCGAGCGTGAATCGGTCGTTTGCCCCGCCCAGGTAGAAAAAAGTACGTTCCCCCGAGGAGTTTATCATCACGATCACGGTGCACGTGGAGATGTTCGCCGCCCGAACCAGGCCTCGGCGATCGATGCCGGCCTGATCCATCGTTTCCACCAGAAAATCACCCTGCAGATCATCGCCGATTTTACCGGCAAACCCGACCCGATGGCCGAGCTTCTGCAGACCGACGGCAACGTTCAGGCTGTCCCCTCCATTTTTGATCTCGATACATTCGACCCGCTGAGTATCATTGACAAAATCGAGCCTGTCGACGGGCCTCACCAGGATATCCGCGGCCAGCTGCCCTGCGCAAAGTACTTCAATCATACCGATAACTACGGCCGCCCGCCGGCTTCCTCATGAAAAAACAAGAGCATATACAGCCACTCCTCCAGCAGTTGGCATGAACCGATCGCGGATATTGTTGCACCGCCCCTTCAGCGGCGTCAAGAGTCTATCGATGCGCCCGGATCATGGGTTGCAGATAAGCCATGGTTTCACGCAGGTCGGATAGGAGGTCTGTGCTGATCAGGCCCTCGATACCGATCGACCCGCGGTAGTCGATGGAGGCCAGGAATCGGAACAGCTCATCGAAGCGGATCGCTCCCAAACCCGGAAAGAAGCGGTTATTATCGGAAAGATGAATTGATTCGAACAGGGAACTGTACTTCTGCAGCGCACCGAATTGATCCTTCTCTTCGATATTCATATGAAAGGTATCGGGCAGCATGTGGACGTACGGATTGTCCGAGAACGGGGCGATCAACGAATAGGTGTCATCCAGGGTGTTGGCCACCGCAGATTCGTAACGATTCGTTGCTTCGATCAGAATCGGCACCCCGGCTTCCCGGGCCGGCTCTGCGATCTGCTGTAGAGAGTTCCCGAAGCGGCTGCGGGCGCGCTCTCGATCCGTAACCGCAGGTCCTTTGAGAAACCCGATGATTACGCCGGCTGAGAAACACTCGGCAAAGCGGATGAACTCGCGGCAGCGGGCAACTGATTTTTTCACGACCCTTTGCTCCGGTGAGGACAGGGAGAGGTCCTCTGCTTTGGCGGTTGCCCCCGATGCGAACATGGTCAGCCGCAATCCAAATCCAGCCAACAGTGCTTTCAGCTCCTCCGGATCGACCCGTTGAGGCTCGACGATGTTGAGCTCCACGCCCGAGAACCCGTAGGACTCGAGCGCCTCGAGAACCTCCAAAAAGGAACGCTCCCGCTGATACTCTTCTGGAAGGGCCAATTGGATCGAGAGGGGGTATCTGTAGGTCATAGTCTTGGTCTCCACTGCGGCAGATTTCAAACCTGCGTCAAACCAGCTGCCGGAATGAGCATCCCGCCCCGGCCAGGGCGATAGACGCCGCACCGACCCGGGCACCAATTTTTTCGTTTTACGCGATTTCGGACAGGGACACGGGGCTGCCCCGTTCGTACGACAACCGCGCCGCCATGCCCATCACTACCGGTACTCTGGCATCCGCTCCGGTCACGGGAGGATCGGTGTCTTCTCTGACGCATTCCAGAAACGCTTCCATTTCGTTGAGGTAGGCTTCCGTGTAGCGTTCCATAAAGAAGTATAGAGGAAGATCCTCCCGGACAGACTCGCTGGTGCTCAAGCGCGTTCGATTCGGAGTGTTGTTCTCCGTATTCACCATACCTTTTGACCCGAACACCTCCACTCTCTGATCGTAGCCGTACACGGCGCGGCGACTGTTGTCGATCGTAGCCAGGCATCCTTTGGCGAACTGCATGGTCACCACTGCGGTGTCGATGTCGCCGGCCTCACCGATCGCAGGTTCGATCCGCACACCCCCGGCGGCATACACCTGCTCGATTTCGTCGCCCACGAGGTAGCGGGCCATGTCGAAATCGTGAATCATCATATCAAGGAAGATTCCACCCGACGCCCTGATGTACTCGATCGACGGAGGAGAGGGATCCCGGCTCGTGATGCGCAGCAGATGAGGATCACCCACTGCGCCCGCCCGAACCAGCTCCCATATTCGATGGAAATTGGGATCGAAGCGCCGATTGAAGCCGACCTGGAGCTTGATCCCGGCGCCGTCCGCCGCCGCCAGTGCTTCGTCGATCTGTATTAAATCCAGAGCAATCGGTTTTTCGCAGAAGATGTGTTTTCCCGCGGCCGCCGCTTCCGCGATAAGCGGGGCATGGGTAGGGGTGCTGGAACATATGACCACGGCCTGTACCTCCGGATCATCGAGGATCCTTCGTGGATCGCCGTAGGCACGGGACAGGCCAAGTTCCGCAGCACACTCCCGGGCGCTTTCCTCGCGCAGGTCGGCGACCGCTACCAGCCGTGCCCCCTTAACCCGATGGGCCAGGTGCGCGGCGTGCAGCCGGCCGATGCGGCCGGTTCCGATTACAGCAACATTCACTCTCTGCTCCATATGTTCTTCTCTCAGCACCTCTGGAAACGACCTTACAGCTTGTGAAACGGGCCCAGGTGAGGAAGCTCGTACACCGATTTCCATCCGGGGCTGAGGGGTTCCTTGAGATACGGTTCCAGCTCCTTGGGATCGCGCAGGGTCACCTTGTCCACCGGCGGCACCTCGCCCGCGGGAAAAGCCTCCAGGATCTGATCGTGCAGCAACGTCAGATACTTGAGAATGGCGGCGATCGGCCGCTTCGCTTTCGCGGCTGTCGCCAGACTGGGCTTGCCGACTACTCCCTCGGGGGTGGCGTGGCGTTCGATCGCGAAATGCCCCTCCCCTTCGGACCAGCGGTGGGGACGGCGGAACGGATCCACGGCGGTGTCGAAGTGTCCCTCGGGCAGATAAGACTCGCCCTGGGCGTCCTGAACAACGCTCATATCGACCATCTCCGGAAACAGAAGCAAGGCCACGGCGGTTTCGCTCTCATCGGCATGGATGAAGGTGGTCTCCAGGCTGTCTTCTCTGTCGACCGGGATGAAGAACTCCCGGACTGCCCGGTGCCAGTCCAGCACCTGAAAGATACCGGGGAGTTGGAAGCGTTTCATGAACTCCTGCAGGGCCGACTCCAGCATCCAGAGATGTCCGTGGTTGTTCACCGCGATGATCTTCCGGTAGCCGTCGTTCCACAGCCCCAGCATCACGTAGATCAAAGTCTCCTCCACGACCTCCTTCGGCACCATCACCGTACCGGGCATACCCATATGGTGATACGGATGGCCGCCGTAGTTGAGCGGAGGAAGTGCCAGGCTGCATTCCCTGCCCTGCCTGGCTGTGTAGCGCCGCACCCCTTCCAGGATCTGGGTAACCATGAAAGTATCCAGTCCGGAATTGGCATGCAAACCGTGGTTTTCGGTGCAGCCGACCGGCAGAAAAACCACATCGTTCCTGCGTCTCTTTTCTATGCAGGTGGCCCGGGGCGTGTTCTGTATGTAGCAGCCGGCCCTGCCCAGCTCGGAGGCCGAGGGAATCTCGTACTCTTTGAGAATCGCATCGATTTCAGGCTCGCCAGCATCCCAGATTTCCTTCTTCAGCCTGCCTACCGTATTGTCTTCGAAAATGATTTCCGGATAATTGGTCGTCAACCATCTATTCTGCATTCGGCAACTCCTTGATCCTTATTATACCGCATCGAGGAAGCAGCTCATCTGCTCGATCTGCTCTATCGAGCAGGAGAACTCCCCCCCACGCCTGTCGGCTCACAACATAATGATGTGATCGGGAACCTCTGTCAATGCAACCGCCGTCCGCATCTCCTCCGGACCCATACCCCGTGCCGCCGGGACTGGCGTGCCCAACCTGAGGCCGCTCACCCTTCCCGGAGAATCGGCGTCCCGGGGGATCACATTCCGGTTGGCCAGTATGCCGACGGATTCCAATATGTCCTCGGCCTCCTTGCCGGATATTCCCTTCGGATTCAGATCTACGAGAATCTGGTGGTTGTCGGTTCCGCCGGAGACGATGCCGTAGCCCTGCTGCCGCATCCGCCACTGTCCGTTTCTGCACCTCGGCGAAGGCGCGTGTTCCGGCCAAGCGGAACATCACGGCCTTGGCCGCCAGGGAGCTCACCGGAGCCGTTCCCTGCGTGCCTAGGAACACTGCGCTGTCGATCCTCCCACCGTGCTGCTTCCTGCAGAGAATCACGCCGCCTCGGCCTCCCATCATGGTTTTGTAGCAAGAGAAGGTGAGGAAGTCACAGTGCGGAACCGGGCTCGGGATGACTTTTGCAGCCACCAGTCCGGCAATATGGGCCATGTCGGCGCACAGGAACGCCGGCACGTCCCGGGCGATATCGGCCATCCTCCGGTAGTCGATAAGCCGAGGGTAGGAGCTGGCCCCTGCTACGATCATTCTGGGCTTCGCTTTCTCGGCTATCCGTCGCACCTCTTCGTAGTCTATCAGACCCGTTTCACTATCTGTCGAGTAGTGGCTGAAGGAAAAACAGCTCCTTCGCCCTGGCGACGGCCAGCTCTTCGATCTCATCGGCATACAAACATCCAGCGGGGTATCTGCGGCCCGGATAGCCCTCGATGGTCTTGATCGTGAAAATCGAGCCCTGTGCCTCCATGACAGAAGGAGGCGGGTGGCTTTCCGCCGCGATCAGGTCCAGCGTCGCCTCCACCCTCGAGCCTTACCTGCGGACCAGAGAGGCCACGAGCGGATCATCTCTCTCAAGATTCCTCATCCGATCCGTCTCCTTCACAGTTAGAGGCTACCACGATTCAGAGGATTTGAGCTGCACCCATTTATTCAGCCCATCGAGAAAAACAAACGTTTCCGTGCCCTTTATACCGCCGACCCCGGTCAACTCCCCAACAAGAAAGCGCTTGAGCGCATTTCTTGATTCCAGGAACACCTCGACGATCAGATCGAAATCACCGGTGACATTGCTTACGGACATGACACCGTCGAGCTTCATGATGCTTGCCATTGTTTCTCCGAGGGCTCGGTTTTCAATCTGTATTCCGATCAGTGCGGTGATGCTGTGCTCGAAGAAAAAGGGATTCAGCAGAGCGGAAATCCTGAGCACCTTTTTCTTGATCATTCTCTCAATCCGCAACCGCACGGTGCCGCCGGATACTTTGAGTTTCCTGGCGATGGTCTTGTAGGACTCCCGGCCGTTTTTCTGCAGCTCGAGGATGATTTGTCTGTCCAATTTGTCTAGAAGGATTCTGTCCTGCTCCATCGCCTGCCTGAAGGCTCCCGATTATTCAAGGAATAATATTTTGTGATAAAATTACAATAAATGAGATATTTTGTCCATAAATAATTTTTCTAATAAAATATTGACAATTTTTTACTATTTAGAATATAACTGTTATATACCTATCCCCGGGCAATCGGAACGGCGTTGCCGCTGAACTGCTGAACGCGGGGAAAAAAAGCTTAGGAGGTTTGAGGATGTCAGACTCGCAAGCGAAGACGACAGCTGAGTTGATCGAGACCAAGGGTAAATGGGGCAGCTTCATCAAGCTCTACCTGGTGGTCCTGGTGATCGTCATCGTGACGGAGATCATCGGGATTATCAAAATCAAGGTGGGACCGGGATCGATTGTTCTGCTTCCCATGCTGTATGCTGTTGTGATCGGGATACTGATCACCCCCGACGTGCTGGGCAAGGTAATCCGCCCGCTGCGGAAGTTGATTTCCATGCCAGAGGTGGAAATTGCGGGATCTCTGGTCATGATCTCCCTGCTTCCCCTTGGGGTCAAATACGGGACTCTGGTGGGACCCAATATCGTCAAGATCGTGACCGCCGGACCCGCCTTTCTCCTGCAGGAGCTCGGGAATCTCTTTACGATTTTCCTCGCCCTACCCATCGCCCTGCTGCTCGGCATGCAGCGTGAAGCCGTGGGAGCCACGGTGAGTATCTGCCGCGAGCCCACTCTCGGCGTTATCGGTGAACGCTACGGCATATCCTCCGCCGAGGGAACAGGCGTGCTCGGAACCTATCTGATGGGTACGATTTTCGGAACCATCTTCTTCGGTCTTCTGGGATCCGTGGCTGTGTTCACGGGGCTCCATCCCTATGCACTGGCCATGGCAAGCGGGATCGGCAGCGCCAGCATGATGACCGCATCTTCCAGCGCCCTCGCGGAGACGGTACCGGCGATGAAGGACACCATCCTGGCCTATGCGGCGACCAGCAACATGCTCACCGGCGTAACGGGCATGTACTCCGTGATCTTTCTTGGACTGCCGCTGGTGAATTGGCTCTACAAGGTATTCACCCGCAAAAAGCAGGGCGCGGAATAAAGGAGGAAGACAATGGTCAAAGCAAGAAACATAGGCAATGAGCTGAAAGCCCTCGTCGTCGTTTGTATCATGATCCTCATCGGCCAGTGGATCGGGTACGGGATAAAGCCATGGCAGGCGATTCCGGGCATTATTTTGATTCTGGTGATCTCCCAGGTCTCCCTGATCATAAAGGCAGCGCTTCCCCGGGTTAAGTTCCCCGCATTCGCGTGGGCATCTCTCATCGCTCTCGTGCTCAGCATGCCCTTCATGCCCACGGCAACGTGGTTCCTGGCTCAGACAGGGCAGGTGAACTTTCTGGGAACCACAACCTGTATCCTGGCTTTTGCCGGTATTTCGGTAGGAGCGAAAATCAACACACTCAAGAAGCTGAGCTGGAAGGTGTTCATTGTAGCGATTTTCGTGTTCCTCGGGACATTTTTCGGCTCGGCTGTCATCGCTCAAATCGTGCTGAAGATACAGGGTCTGATTTAACAGAAGACCCCGACCGGCTTCAACAAGACTCATCAGGGGCAATCCGGGCAACCCGGATTGCCCCGCACATATCATCTGGAACTTCGAACAGAGGGGGCAATATGAAAAAGGACGAACTGAAGAAAAAGGCCTGCGCTTTCATCGATCAGAAACGGGAAAAGATCCTGGATGTCACCTGCAGCATGTACGAGCATCCGGAACTGGGCTACAAGGAGAGTTACGCCACGGACCTGGTTGCCGGAGTGCTGGAAGAGCTGGGCTTGAAGGTGGAACGCGGGATCGCCCTTACCGGATGCAGGGCCTCAGCGGGAGGCGGGCAGAAGGGGCCCGCCGTCGCCGTGATGGGAGAGCTGGATGCGGTAATCTGCAGGTCCCATGAAGATGCGGACAGCAGCACCGGAGCGGTTCACGCCTGCGGCCACAACAATCAGGTCGGCGCCATGCTGGGAACTGCCTTCGGTCTTGTGCTCTCCGGAGCCCTCGATGCCCTTTCCGGCAGGGTCGAGTTCATCGGTGTTCCGGCGGAGGAATACGTGGAACTCGAGTATCGTTCGGGACTGATGGATGAGGGCAAGATCAGGTTTTTCGGGGGCAAGCAGGAACTGTTGTATCGAGGACATCTGGATGCCATCGATATCTGCATGATGATCCACTCCTACGATATGACGAAGATGGGAAAGAAGGTTTTAGTCGGACCTGAAGGAAACGGTTTTCTCGGCAAGAAGGTGGTCTTCACCGGAAAGGAAGCCCACGCCGGGGCAGCGCCCCATGAGGGGATCAACGCCCTCAATGCGGCCGTCCTGGCCATGAACAACATCCACGCTCAGAGAGAGACCTTCGCGGATGAGCAGATGATCCGGGTTCATCCCATCATCACAAAAGGCGGGGATATTGTGAACGTCGTGCCTGCGGATGTGCACATGGAGAGCTATGTACGGGGACGAACCATCGAAGCGATCCTGGATGCGAATGAAAAGGTCACCCGGGCCCTGAAGGCCGGAGCCATGGCGGTCGGGGCGCAGGTGCAGATCAATGATATTCCGGGATACCTTCCCCTCCTGCGCAACCGGGAATTGGACGGGCTTTTCAAAAACAATGCCGTCGAGTTCATGAAGGAGGAGGATATCCAGGACGGCTTCACCTTTGCCGGCTCCTTCGACATCGGAGACATTTCCCACCTCATGCCGATTCTTCACCCCATGATCAGTGGTGTAAAGGGAGATATCCATACCCGGAATTTCAAACCCGATGATATGGAACTGGCGGTCATTATCCCGGCTAAATGCATGGCCATGACCGTGATCGACCTTCTGGCCGACGGCGCGCAGTCGGCCAGGGGCATAGTGGAGAACTTCAAACCCAAATTGACCAAGAAGAGCTATCTCGATTTCATGGATGAAGTGTCCAAGGTCATCACCGCCTGAGCCGTACCGAAGTTCGAGGACCGGGCAGACATCAAGAAGGAGCCAAATCGATGGCGGGTGACTTCTCATCCAACAGTGAACGCATAGGCACGCATATCGAAAAGCTGGCCTGCTATAATTCCACGCCCGGCAGAGGAGTCACCCGTTTCTCCTACACCGAGCAGGATCGACAGGCCAGGAATTACCTGCTTGACAGATCAGCTGAGCTCGGACTCCAGGTAACAATCGATCCTGTGGGAAATATACGGGCAAGGCTGGAGGGCAGGGATAGAGATGCATCCCCGGTTCTCACTGGATCGCATATCGATACCGTGCTCCACGGGGGAAAATACGATGGGGTTGTGGGAGTGGTGTGCGGGCTGGAAGCTCTGACGGTGTTCACAGAGAAGGGCTTCAAACCCGGGCGAGCGATCGAATTGATCATCTTCGCCGAAGAGGAAGGAGTCAATTTCGGTGCTGCTTTGGCCGGAAGCAAAGCGCTGGTTGGTGTCTACTCTCCTGAGGATCTTCAAAAACTGACGAACGACGACGGTGTTTCCATGTACCAGGCGGCCGAACGTTTTGGTCTGGAGCCGGGAACCATGGATCAACGCGTCTTGAAACCGGCGCAGATCCACGCCATGGTAGAGGTCCACATAGAGCAGAGCCTTGTCCTGGATACCGAAAAAATACCTGTAGGTATCGTAACGGGGATCGCCGGGATGAAGAGGTTCAAGGTGGAAATCGAAGGGCAGCCCAATCATGCCGGAGCCACGCCGATGAGATACAGGAAAGATCCCATGGTTGGAGCGGCCGAAATTATATCCACGATCGAAGAGACTTCACGGTCCCGAGCCCTGCCCGCGACCGTAGGAACAGTAGGAAGGATCATCTGCAGTCCAAATGCGGTAAATGTCATTCCGGAAAAAGTAGATCTGTTCGTCGACACCCGGGATGTAGATTCGGCGGGTATGGACACCGTCAGTGAAGCCCTTAGGGACAAACTCGAGCACCTGGCTGCTGAGCGGGGTCTGAGGTATACCATTACCAATATGGGTGAGATCGAACCAACCTTGTGTTCAGAAACAGTCGTGGAGGCACTGCAAGAATCGGCTGAGAAGCGGGGAATTGCCCACATGCCGATGAGCAGCGGCGCCCTTCACGACACCGCGGTTTTAGCAGGCATCACCAAGATCGGCATGCTCTTCGTTCCCAGCATAGGGGGTCGGAGCCACGTTCCGGAAGAAAATACGGACCTCCAGGATATCACCAAAGCAAGCGATGTGCTGATAGGTGCTCTCCAGCGACTATCGGAACTTTGATCCGATTGGGTGGCAATGCCAGAGTCGGCAGCCCCCCTGACAAATAGCCATCCGCCCTTGAACCGCTTTCCAACTACATATTTGCAGCTTCCCTCCACCTTGCCACTACCGATGGCAGGTTGTCTTCACGATACTGGTGATTGTTCATGCGATTGGTGTTGCCAACAGTTCGGGTAACAAAACTGGTGAGTCAATTCGGTGGAATTGGAAGGGCATAGCCCTCGGAATAAGCTTGCTTCAGAACCTCGTGCAACGGTACCAGGTCCACACAGGTTCCTCAGATGAGATGAATCGCGCCGGCATCCAGGGTGAAGGGCATCATC
>CAZPPB010000126.1:0-11328 GCA_964588355.1 uncultured Spirochaetaceae bacterium
ACCACGGATGCGACCAACAGACCCGCAGCGATCAGGAACGAACGAAAAACACTAGGCGAGAGCCGGTTCGGCAGGTTCATTACATCCTCCAAAAACGACTGGGTAACTGTAGATAATATAGTCCTTCTTCTGCCGGTTATCCGTCTCCGCCCCCGGCTTGACGGGATCGTCCGGACATACCGAGAACTTTGCCTTCAGCTCAGTCGGTCGAAAATCTTCAGAGCCTGCTCGAGGTTGCTTTCAACGAATGCCCGCCGGGACGCTGCGACCTTGTGCTCCCCGGGATTCCACTGCGAATGCCAGTAGCCGATGCGGCCGTCGGAGTTGTGAGACAGAAGAAGGTGCTCCCAGGCCCGTTCTACTTCCGGAGAACCGGGATGGGTTTGTTCGGCGTTCAGTATCTTCTCTCGAACCCGACGGGTCAGGTCCCAGAGAGGTTGAGCATCTCCCTCGGTGAAAGTCTCAATCTTCGTGTTTCCCAGAAAATCTTCCAGGACCGCCTCCCGCTTCGGCGGATGGTCCCGGACGTACTCACCGATGGTGATGAAGCGAGTCTCGGGTAACGCCGCCAATCCGGACAGGAACTTCCGGAAAACCGCTTCAGTGCCGGTAAAACCGCTGTTGTAGGCATCGATGAAGATCGTTTCCGCGTCCCGCTTGAACAGAAGCAGTGCGCCGGGATGCTCATCCGCAAAACGACGGACCCCTTCGATGAGCTGCTTCACGGGCAGCTGGCCCTTCATCATCACTTTGAGGAAACGCGCGGGCAGCTCCGGGAGCTGATATACCGCCGGTACCACGGTCATGCGCACATCCCGGCTAACAGCTGTATGGGAGGTATGGATTTCCTCTCTCTCCCCGCCGACGGCCCGCGTGCCCGGCCGCTGCGCAGCGGCCTTTTCGAGCAAGCTCGACAGCACGATGACCCACTTCAATCCCTCCCTCTTCAGGACTTTAACCATGTCGTAGGAGTAGGCCATCTCCGAGGGGAGAAATCCCTGCGGGTCGATGCCGAACACCTCCCGGTCGATCTCCAGACCCCGCCGTATCTGACGCGCCATCTCTTGCGGCAGCAGCAATTGGGGGATCGGATGGGTGTAGGTATAGGTGCCCAGCTCGAAAGACTGCCCCAGGTTGTCCTTGATCGTAGCCAGCACGCCGGGCTCCATCCGCCTCAGGGTCATCGTGGAGAAGCCGGAGAGAAACAGGTCGGCCTTGACTCCGTGCTCGAGGAGCAGGCGAAGCAGGGGCTTATAGCCCCTGTCGATGATCGGCCTCTCCTCCCCCACTTCGATGACGCTGCGCTGGATATTGAAGTTGAAGGCAAAAGCTATGTGGACCATGCCATCCATTGTATCGGTGCAAAGCATTTGGGCAAGGGCAGGTTATTGCTCGTATTTCAGGCTACCCCGGCAGTCAGCAGATCCATGTCCAACAAGACCAAACGAAGCGATTTGCAGATCAACTTGACAGCAGGAATTTTGAAATCTATACTTTTGTAGATTCAAAGATCCAAGGAGGTATTGTATGAAACGACTTGTTCTACTCCTCGTAGCTCTAGCGGTTGCCGCAGGATTCGTGTACGCAGGCGGCGGCCAGGGAGAAACGGCCATGGCCGAAAAGATCGAGCTGCGCTACATGATGTGGGACCCCCAGATCATCGAAAAGGAACAGGAGCTGGCGGACAAGTATCAGCAGGAGAACCCCAACGTCACCATTACCATCGAATCCGCCGCTTTCGCCCAGTTCTGGGAGAAGATGCAGGCTATGGCCGCTGCCAAGAACATGCCCGATGTGTTTTGGATGAGCTCGGGGTATGTCAAAGACTACGCCCGTCTAGGAGCGATCCTGAATATCGAGAACCAGGTCGATAAGCTGGACCAGAGCAAATACTTCCCCAGCGCCTTCGGCGTGCTCCGCGCTCCCACCTTCGAAGGGGATATGTACTCCTTCCCCTATGCGGTGGTTACCTGCATCTCCTACTACAACAAACGCATCTTCGATGAGGCCGGCGTTGTCTACCCGAACAACGACTGGAGCTGGGATCAGCTGCGAAGCGCGGCCAGGAAGCTGTCCTTGGATAAGGACGGGGACGGCGCCTACGACCAATGGGGCTACTGGGTCAAGGGCCGCTACACGCAACTGTACCCCTTCGTCTACAACAACGGCGTGCCTTCCGGGCCGATCTCGGCTGATTTCAAAACCTTCCTGGGGACCAGCGGCAAGGGCCGGGAGGCCTTCAAATTCCTCGCTGACCTGGTCGTGGTGGATAAGAGCTCCCCCACTCCGGCCCAGACCAAGGGCGTCAGCACCTTCTTCACCACCGGCAACATCGCCATGTGCACCGAGGGGAGCTGGCGGATCGACACCTACCGCAGGAGCCTGGAAGACCCCTTCGGCATCTTCCTGACCCCCAAGGGTCCGGGTTCGCCGGGCCAGCACGTGGTCTACGGCTGGGCGGACGCGATGTCCATCTCCGCCTTCACGAAGCATCCCGACGCGGCCTGGGACTGGATGATGTACATGACCGGCCCCGGTCGTCCTGTCGATTCGATCCTGGGCGGCAAGGTGCCGATCTGGAAAGCCAATGCCACCTCCGAGGCCTGGCTGGAAAAAGACCAGCTTCCGGAGAACAAGCAGCTGGTGCTGGATTCGGTGGACCTGATCGGCAAGCAGGTCACCATGGCCCCATTGTACGACGAATGGAACGCCGCGGTTCAATCCGACTTCGACAAGATCATCCTCGGCGAGGGCGATTTCGACGCGGTCATGGCCGAGCTCAAGGCCAAGGTCGAGAAGGTCCTTGCCAGGGCTCAATAGGTTATTGTGAGTATTGATATGCGGCTTCCGGGAATTCCCGGAAGCCGCGACATCATAAGGCAGGGGGACGGACCGTAGGGTGAAGACGCCGCTCAATTCCGTTCGTTTTGAAAAACACATAGCCCCCTATATCTTCATCCTCCCCATGATGATCGGACTGTTCGTTTTCCGTCTGGGTCCGGTCGTCTGGTCGTTTCTGTTGAGCTTCCAGCAGTACAACCCCTTCCAGGGAGGAAGCTGGATCGGCCTGGAGAACTATCGGGAGCTTATCCAGGATAATGAGTTCCGGGAGATCTTCTTCAACACCCTGAAGTTCACCCTCTGGTACCTGCCCCTGGGGGTAATCGTCTCCCTGGCCCTGGCCGTTTTGGTAGACAGCCAGCTGAGAGGGATCGTGCTGTTCCGGGCGATCTATTTCCTGCCGGTAATCAGCGCGGTGGCGGCCATCGGCACCATCTGGGCCTGGCTGCTCAACCCGCTGTACGGTCTGGTGAACTTCCTGATCAAGACGATCCTCGGCATTACCGGACCGGAGTGGCTAGGCAGCCCGAAGACCGCCCTGTTCACGATCGTCCTGGTGAACGTCTGGCGGAACATGGGCTACACAATGGTGATCTTCCTGGCAGGCCTGCAGGGGGTTCCCCAGGAGCTTCTGGATGCCGCCTGGGTGGACGGTGCCGGAAAAGTCAAGCGCTTTTTCAGGGTCGTGCTTCCGCTCCTCTCTCCCACCACCTTCTTTGTCATCATCATCACCATCATCCGATCGTTCCAGATCTTCGATCTGGTCTACATTCTGACCGCCCCGGCTGCCGGAGAAGGCGGCACGGTGGGCGGGCCGGCCGGATCGACTAATGTCCTGGTGATCTCGATCTTCCTCAACGCCTTCAAGTACTACCGGATGGGCTACGGCGCTGCCCAGGCCTATATCCTCTTCGTCATGGTTGCCATCATCACGGCTATCCAGTTTCGTTTTCAGAAACGGTGGGTGCATTACCAATGAAATCGACATCGAGAAGGATCAAGCTTTTCATCGGCACCTTCCTGCACTACCTGGTGCTGCTGATCATCGCCGCGGTCGTTCTGGTACCGTTCCTGTGGATGCTGTCCACGTCCCTGAAGGGCCGGGGGGTACTGCACGAGATACCGCCCCGCTGGATTCCGGAAAAGTTCTACTGGAACAACTACGCGGAGGTACTGTTCAAGCATCACTTCCTTCGCTACAGCATCAACACGATCTACGTGGCCCTGATGGTCGGGATCGGTCAGCTTCTGACCTGCTCACTGGCCGGTTTCGCCTTTGCCCGCTTGAAGTTCGTCGGACGCAACCTGCTGTTCGCCCTGCTTTTGGCCACCATGATGATCCCCCTGCAGGTAATGATCATCCCGGAGTTCCTGATCATGCTCAAATTGAACTGGATCGATCATCCCCTGTTTCTGGCCCTTATCGTTCCCTCCTGGCTGGCCGGCGCTTTCGGTACCTTCATGCTCAGGCAGTTCTTCATGACCGTTCCCCAGGACCTGGAGGACGCCGGACGGATCGACGGCTGCAACATCTTCGGCATCTACTGGCGGATCTTTCTGCCCCTGTCGATGCCTGCCCTGGCAACGCTGTTCATCTTCGCGGTCATGTCCTCGTGGAACGATCTTCTGCGTCCGATCCTTTACATCAGCTCCCAGCAGCGCATGACCCTCACTATCGGTCTGGCCAATTTCACCCGCCAGTACGACGTTAACGAAAACATGAAGATGGCCGGCAGCCTCTTCACCCTGCTGCCTTTGATCGTTCTATACGCCTTCGCGCAGAAGTATTTTGTCCAGGGCATCACCCTGTCCGGTTTGAAGGGATAGCCGACGGCGGGCAACTCCAAGCTACGCTTTAAGCCTCAACAGCCGTTCCGCGTTCCTGTACAGGAATTTCTCGATATCCCTGTCCGGCAGACGCAGGAAGCGTAGGATGCGATTCTGCTCTTCGAGGTAGCTCATGGTGAAGGTTCTGGGAAACCAGCTGGAATCGGTGCCAAACAGCATTCGATCCGGGCCGACGGTCTCGTAGAACTTGCGGAACAGATCCTGAAGCGTCAGGGGGTAGGCCATCCAGCGGACCCACTGGTTCGAGCCGGAGCTGTCCACGTACACATTCGGACAGGTCCAGCAGAGGTGCAGAAGCTCGGTAGGGTAGCCGGCCCCGAAGTGGGGAACGATGAAGTTGACTTTGGGAAAAGCCTTGACCGCGTCGTGCAGGGCCAGAGGATTCATGTTGATATGGGCGCTGATCCCGCCGGAGCTGCCCAGGACACCGAAGTGGATGAGCACCGGCACTTCGTACTTGCCGCAGATCTCCCACAGGGGAAACAGGGCTGGATCGCTGATCGGCCGATCCAGGGAGGGACCCAGGAGCTTGTACCCCTTCATCCCCAGATCTTTTAGAGCGTGCTCCAACTGCTCGGCGGCGTTCGCCGCAAACGGATGATTGTGGGCGAATCCGGCGAAGCGCTCGGGATGATAGCCCACGATCTTCGCCAGCCGCTCGTTCCCGCCGCCGGATACGAATACGACCTGCTCGACACCCTTGTCCACAACATCCCGATACCAGCGCTCCGAGGCTTCCCTATCGTCGGCCACCTCTTCCCGTTCCGCCGGGAAGTTCCAGGCCTTCCTCCAGATCTCTCCCGGCACATCCTTGGTTTCGCTTTTTTTCTGCTTGGTGATTCGTTTGGATACCTGGGTGTATCCGGGAAACCAGTCTCCTACCACGGGGAAGTGGGAATGAATGTCTATGACCTTGATTCCTTGGATCACGCTTTTGCCTCCCCGATCAGACGCATCATGTTGGCTCCCATGATCAGAGAGATCTCCTCCTTTCCGAGTTCCAGGCTCCTGAGAATCGACAGCTGCTGGTCCAATACCATCCTGCGGTAGCCCCGGGACAGCATCCGGGAATCGGTTCCGAAGATGATCCGCTGCGGGCCGAATACATCGAGGCTTTTTTCGAACACCTCAGAAAGGGTAGTGCGGTAGGGAAGATAATCGATCCAAACGTTCTTGCCGCAAGTATCTACATAGAGATTGTTGACGTGATAGGCCAGGAACAGTACTTCCCGGAAGTATCCGGCTCCAAAATGGGCGATGATGAAAGAAATCTCAGGGAAGTCTTTGAGCACCGGATGGAGCTCGATCGGGTTGGCGAACCGCAGGTCCGATTCGTACTGGAGAGTTATCCCCAAATGGAAGAGAACCGGTATGCCCAGGGATCGGCACTCCTCATACACCGGATACACCGCCCGATCCGACGGCAGGAAGCCCATGGTTGTGGGATAGAGTTTGAGCCCCACATATCCCTCATCAACGATTCTTCTTCGCAGCAGCTGCGGTGCTTTCGGATCCCCCGGATCCACCGTGGCAAAACCGTAGAACCTCTGAGGCTCGGCTTTCAAGACCTCCGTCAACTGATCCTCCTCGGGATACAGGGCTACGAATATCGCCTTATCGACGCCATGCCGATCCAGTTCCTCGGCCCAGTCCCCGGCGACCTTCTCCGGAGGATCATCGTTGTCCTCGCCGAGTTCGCTGTTGTATTTCTTCTGAAACCCCTCCGACCAAAGCTCAAAAGCCCGCCTGTAGCCCTCGTCCCGCTCGTCCAACTTCCGCCTCACCCAGCGATTGGTCCCGGCGGTCATCAGATGCATGTGGGCATCTACGATTTCTATATCGTTAATCATCGTTATCAAACCTTTTCATTAATCCGCCGCTGTCTGTCACTGCTTCGAAAACTCCAGGACAGCCAGGGTGCCTTCCATCTCCAGGACCGCCGCAGGCATCTGCCTGTAGCTGTAGAGGACCTTGGCTCCCTCCGCGCTTCTCAACCGATAGCCGTTCATGCGGATGCGCACCGGCAGTCCCGGTGAGGTGGTGCGGATCTCCAGACGATCACCCTCCAGCCAGCGATACTCCACTCCGATGGCATCGTAGCTCTCCAGCGTCCTGTGGGCCTCCCGGATGGTTACGAAGCGCAGCCACGGGTAGTGCTTGTCGACGAAGTCGATCATGCCGGCGAACTCGCCCTTGAGCTCCGCCCAGCTCATGCCCCGGGATCGGTGGGGATCGAAGATGTCATCGGGGTGGATGAAATGGGCCCAGATCCCGGAACCGCTGGCGGCGGCCACAATGAGTTGCCGTACCGCCGGGGTAAAGGGGTAGCCGCTGGAGGTGCGGGGAATCAGGTACACATCCTCAAAGCGCGGATGCGGACCGAACTCACTGCGGGTTTCCTCCCCTTGACCGGAGCGCAGAAAGGACATCACTTTGATAGAAGGAAATACGTTGTGCACCGCTGCGATTCCCGTCTCCGAGATGATGTTGTTCGGTGCGATGTAGGCGTAGGGAAGAGTGTGCTCCCCGAACAGCCCGATCCACTCTTTCTTGGCCGCCTGCAGGGATTGCTCCATGGCCTGCTGGGACGGCCAGACCGCCACGTTGACCTTGGTCTTGTTTTCCGTCAGCGAGATGTGGTTGTAGCCGTGGAATCCCAGCTCCTGCCCGCTCTCCAGGATCTCCCGGGCTATCTTCACGGTGGCCTGATCCTCAGCCACGAAAAACTCGCCGCTGCCGAAGGGCGGCTGGATGCTGGCATTGTAGTTGAACACCAGGTAGCTGACGTAGGGGATCCCCCGCCGGGTAAAGAACTCCTTCATGTCCGGCCAGAACTGCCGGGTGTAGAACTCGGTATCTTTCACCGAAAGCGGAGCCTTGACCACGTTGAACATCGGGATCGGCCAGTCATCCACGAACATGATGCCCAGCCCGGCGGTTGCAGCGACTCCCACCGGCCGAACGTAGAGGAACGACTCCAGGATGAATCCCTGGAAATCACCGGTGAGAAAGCCGTTCCAGTTCCAGTTGAGCACACGGCCGCTGCCCCTGGAAACGCTCCACAGCAGGGGGTGATTCTCCTTGTGGCTGTAGGCCAGGATCCGGGCATATGAAGCCGGTGAGCTTGTGCCGGGCAGCCAGAGAAAGGTCGATTCCTCCAGGGAGAGCCCCTCCCCCAGGAGGAAGCCCTCCCGGAAGCGGTACCCCGTTTTGAAAGTCGGCCTGCCCCGGCCGCGGGTCTGGCCAAGGACCGAAGCCAGCTTCTGGAAGTCTCCTCCCACCAGGGAGACCACTCCGCCCCCCTGCTCGAGAAAGTCCTCCAGTACCTTGGGATCCAGACCGTCGTCACTTTTGAGTATCAGCCCGGCGGCGGTAAAGGGCCGCAGGTCCCCCGGAACCAGCAGGGGCAGCTGCTCCCTCCCGATAACCTCGAAGGGCAGCTTGGCTCGTTTCAGCAGCGCTGTGGTGTACTCCAGGGTTCCGGCTGTTGCCGTGTCGCCGCTCTCGGCAAGAAGGACGATCCGCTCCCGCCGGGCTCGGGGGAACAGTGCCGCTTTGAGGAACTCCTCCACATTGAGCAGAAGCTTGACCTTGCCCGCTTCCTGTCGATAGATGTAGCGCGACAGGGCGAAGCCTCCGTTGCGGTTGGTTACGATCACCGGACTGGGGTCGTAGCTGCGGTCGGTCCTTTCGATCGACAGATACACCTCGAGATCCCGATCGTGCTGGAGAAATCTGTAGAAAAAAGCCGACGCCTTGAGATCCTGCGGCCCCTGATACTCGACCATGCGGGAATCCTTGGCTGCGATACGCAGGACTCCCGCATCCTGGGTCCAGTCGCCGAAGTACATGATTCCCAACCGGGAGAGGGTCGGGTTGAGTCGGCTCGGTTGCACGTAGCTCTTGCTGTCCCGATCCTGGTACGCTCCGAAATTGTCGAACACCAGCACCTTGATCCCCCGGTCCATCGCGGAGTCCAGGAACTCGAGATATCGTTCCGGACGGCTCATGGCAGCCCCTCGGTACCAGCTGATCACGGCGCGCACCCGATCCAAGGTCCCCGAGTCGGGGATCCCCCGGTCGATATCCCAGTAGCGCAGCGCAAAACCCATCTGCTTGAGCGGTCGGGACAGGTAGTAGAAGATCTCGTTCTCTCTCTCGGTCTGACCCTCTGAAGATTTGTAGAGAGCCAGGATCTCCCGCGCCAAGCTCAGCGAGAGGGCTCCCTGAACAGGAAACACCAGCAGGATGAGCAGGATAATGCCCGACAGCCGCAATCTAAATCTCATATGCTGAAACCCCTCAATATATTATTGTTCTAATATAGCCCTGCCTCCCCGAACCGACAACAAATCAGGCTAGGATCCGCGGATCAGCAGATCCGCACCTAAGGCGCCAACAGTCTCGGCAGCCGTGAGGAAAAGCCGAGTCCGATATAAAACGAGTAATAGTCTCCCGAATCATATGCAAAGGGACCGTTGTAGGCGCTGCGCAGGTAGTAGTACGCATCGCCCTTGCTCAAACCCAGGTTCGCCTCGGCCTCGAAGGTCGCTTCGCTCGTCTGGGAAGCCTCGCCGAAGTTTTCCCAGGTTTGGTTGGCTGCCGCCCTCACCCCAACGTTGAAACTGCTGGCCTCGCCTACCGGGATCCAGGCGGAAGCGGAAAGACCGCCTCCAGCCGCCATTTCTCCTTCCGGCGTGTAGTACTCCGCAGCAGATCCGCCATCCTGGTAGGTGAAATTCCCAAATAGATTCATTTCCACATAGGGATCATCGATGCGCAGGATGCCGAGGATCAGCTCCTGGGCGGCTGCGTAGATCCAGTTACTGCCGGAGGAGGCAGCGAACGAGAATCCAAGATCCTTCGAGACGTGCTCCACCTTGCCGTAGGTACGCATCGAGCTGTAACGAAACGGATATGCTTTGATGAAGGACAGGGAGGTGCTGATATTCAACTCCGCTTCCTGCGCGTAGAACTCGGAGGTATCCGGAAAATCCGTCGCTGTCTTCCAGCCCCAGGACAGCCCGCCGTTCATGTACAGGTACTGTCCCAACGGCCAGCCGAACTCCAACCCCGCGTGGGGGGCGGACTGCACTCGACCGCCTTCAGGCAGAAAGGCCGCCAGATCCTCACCTGTGAGCTGAGCCCCGATGGAGGGAATCAGGGTAAGCTTGGCCGTCGTGAAATAGAGGGGAACGGCGATGTCGAAATCGTGGATCAGGTAGGTGCTGCTTCCGATCTCCACGGCATCCGCTATATAGCCGACCCTCAAGCCCAAGGCCGTGCTGAGCCAGGTACTGTAGGAAGCGTCGCTGCGCACGGTCAGGCGGGAGCTTTCGATCAGCGTGTAGGCCGTCAATTCAAAGCTGTCCGCATGCTGGCGGGCCAGCTGGTTGTAGCGCGCCCCGACGTTCTCGTACTGCGGATCGGACCAGTACACCCGCTGATAGTTGTTCATCGCCTGTTTCCAGTCCCCGCTCCATTCGTAGATCGTGCCCAGGCCGTAGATCGTTTCGATATCCCAGGGATCTATGGCCAGTACCTGTTTGTACTGCCGGATCGCCGCGGGGAAGTTCTGCTCCCTCAGATAAAAATCCCCCAATTGGTTGCGGATCAGATAGGTGTTCTCCCCCAGCCGGTACATGCTTCGTATCATTCGGTTCCGGTACAAGCCCATCAGGGTCTCCTGGTTGCCGAGGAGATCCTGAGTTTCTTCCTGGGCCAGCTTCTCAGCCGCTTCCAGAGCCGCGAGCGCCGCCGCTTCATCGGAGGCGGCGTCTCTGATCCCTCCGGCTGCGCTTCCCTCCGGAACCTCCGCAGCACTACGCAGGTCATTCAACCGCTCCCAGTAGGGGAGCAGAGTGAAGGCATCGAATCGGCCCGTTTCCAGAACCTTGAACGCTTCGCTGACTTCGGTCTGCCAGAGAAGAGTTCGAAACATAGCTGTCTGATACTGACGGGGAAGATTTCCCGCATCCGCCCTGGAGAAAATACGCCGCTCCGCGCTGTCCGGCTGTCCTTCGGCCAGATAGATCGTTCCCAGCACGTAGTCGGCCAGGAGGCTGTCCAGGGATTCGAGCTCTTGGACGAAGCTTCTGCGGTCCCATTCCCAGCGGATCGGTTTGATGATCTTATCGAAGGTTTCCGCCGCTCGGGCTTCCTCCTCCACGAGTTCGCTCAAGACTGCCCAATCCTGCCGGCAGGCGTCTGCCATCTCTCTGATCGTGTCTGCCAGATTTTCAGCCTTGTCCAATGCCAGAGCCAGGGCCCGCTCCGCCGCCCCGAGTGCATCCTGGGGATCCTCACCCTCCGGGACCGGAGGAGCCTCGTCCCGATCCCGGGCCGCCTGCACGTGGGTCTGGAACCTGGCGTAGGCTTTCTGGGCCTCGTCGTAGCGGCCGCGGGCCGTACCGATCTCGCTCTTCAGATTCTTGATCAGCCCCGGGACGCGGTTGCAGAACTCCAGATACAGATAGCTTCTGTCGAGCAGTTCGAGCAGGCGGGTGGAGCTCTGGTCGAGCTGGTTGATCTCTATGAAGGCGTGATTGGCCAAAACGTTCTGAAGTTCCCCGATCGCTCTCTTGCGTTTTCCGTTCCAGAAGTAGGTCTGGGCCAGGGTTTCCCGCAGCTCGAGGTTGT
>CAZPPB010000127.1:0-11198 GCA_964588355.1 uncultured Spirochaetaceae bacterium
TTTAGAATCGGCAGGCAGGCCTGAATGGCAATAACCGCTTTCATCGATTCGACCAACTTCAGGTTGTCCGCAGCCTCGAAGGTCTTCTTTTCGATGAACCGTACAACCATCTCTTTCAGGACTTCGAGATCCTCTGTCCCCAGACCGGAGAGAATGGGATGATGCTCCAGCAGCCAGAGCCAGTCAGCGTCGACCAAGTTGGTAACCACGAGGCGCCGATGTCGAACAGGTCGGAAAGTGTTCATTCCAGCGATAATTATTTCAAAACGAAATAACGCAGCCACACGTAGACGGAGGACACCGCCAGACTGATCACGGTGAAAAGAAGATCTGCCAGCACCATGGATCAGATCATATGCGAAAGCCGGTCGGGATGGAAGGGGATCGATCTGGGTCCCTAACTCGACCACACGATTGGGAGGAAGGTGGTAGTAGCTGCTGTTCTGATGAACATTCTTGTGTAGGAAGGAGAAAAGCTTCAGGCGCCAACGCCGCAGACCCCCCTTTGGTTTTTACGATAAGAGTCTCTTTGCCCATAAAGAACGTAGTTTCCATGGGATTGTACTCCCAGCCGGGAATGCTGATCTGTTTTAACAACCTGGGGATGTTCGGGTTTTCCATGAAACCGTATCGGGCGATGATCCGCACCAATCCCCGCCCCACTTCCTCTATCGTGGTGCGCTCACTCTTCCCAACCCGGGGAATCCGAACGGTCTTGATTTGGATGAGCAGCACCCAATTGTGGACAATTTTATTGTGCTTGATATTGTGGAGCAGGGTTTGGGGGATTAAGTCCTCTAGTCCGCCCAAGTAGACCGCAGTCCCTGGTACTCGTATGGGTGGATGATCAATCAGGTCTTGAAAGAAAAACCGCGACGGATACCGATTGAGAGGAGACAGTTCTTAGAAGTTTTGTAATGCCATGGTTCCAACCATCCATCAGGCCATAAGCCAACATCGCGATCACTAACGGGATCCAACCGCCCTGACGGATCTTCAGGAGGCTGAAACCCAAAAAAGCGCAATCAACGAGAAGAAAAAATCCTCGCAGACGGTTGGCAAGAAAAAAGTGTATCGCAAAATATGGATTGAACGCCGCCAGCACCTCCGGAGCGTCGAGAATGCGAAACAGACCGAGAATGGAGAGAATGATAAACCAAGCCACCATGACCGGGCCGAAAGCTGCTCCGATCCTGGCTGTTCTCCGTTTTTGGATGCCAAATAATCCGGGCAGGATCGCCAGGCTTAGCGGTAGGGTATAGGGAGCGAAGATCGGGGTTACAACGGCGAGCCCTTCTACGGCGCTCAGGACTGAGATCGCCGGGGTAATCATCCCGTCCCCGAACAGAAGCGCCGCCCCGAAAGTACCGAGTGCAAACACTGCCACCACACTTCGGGGGTCTTTATTTCGCCCAGACACGAGAAGGGCCATGAGTGACAGGATTCCCCCCTCGCATCTATTATCCGCCTTCATGACGATGGCCACGTACTTCACAGAGACGACAATGATGAGGGACCGGATAATAATCGAAAGAACACCGAGGATATTCTCGGGGGTTACCTCGACCCTGTAAGGATTCCCGTATTTCACTGCTCCCCCTGACAGGATCATTCCAAGCGATTCATTCATGCTGAGATTTGTCGTAAAGAAAGCAAAAGTTCCAGTGGTAATATTAATTGTTTCTTTTTTCTTTTTCCGAGGCTCTGTGACGCCTTCCGGTACCGCTTACAGCCTAACCTAAAATGAAGCCGATCAAGAGAATGATCAGAAGCATCAGAGCGCGGGACATGGTGATGGCCCAGACGAGAAATGTGACATCTACTGTCTGCATATTTTAAAAGATGAAGATGAGTGCGAGAATACCAAAAATGATCCCTAAAATGAATTTGACCATAATTTATCCCCATGTAGCAGTTATGAAAGCTGATAGAAGCAGGGAAGGGTCGACAGAATTGAAGTCCACAGACTTGCCCCAGTGGAGATCCAATAGTCAAGAACGTGGCGACAGGGAGCCTCTGCCCGATCAATCCATAAGGGAATGAGTAGTGGCGACGGGGATACTGACAACGCTGGGAAGGTGACCCAGGAGGCGTTCGTGAGGCGTCTTTACTCGTATCGCTGTCGGCCCACTGTAGTGCTTCCGGTGATGCGGATCGGTCCGCTCCCGATCTGGACAGATCCCCGCTCGCTGCGACCGGCAACTTCGATCTTTCCAGTGACGCTCTTTAGGTCATACGAGAAGTCCTGGCTCGGATTTGAAAAGTCGATATCGACAGAGCCCACCCCGGCCTTGAAGGAACAGTCGTTGCGAGCCGTGACATTGCGTCCGACAATGGATCCGGTCGCGGTCTCCAGCAGGAGGCTGCCCACGTGATTGTTGACCTCTATCTTACCGGACTTGGCCTTGGCGTTGATCTCACCACGGATGCCGTCATAGCGCTGGTCACCGCTGCCAGATTCTGCGCGGATGTTTCCCTCTCCGCCGATGACGGTGATGGAACCGCCGCCGGTCTCGATCCATTTACCCCCGTCGATTCCCTCTATCCGGACTCTGCCTGAGAAGGTCTTGATTCGCACCTCCGTTCCATTCGGAACCGAAAGGCTGATTCGCGGATGTTCCGTTCCGATTGTCTCCAGACGATTGCCCATGCTTCCCGTCACCAGCAACTCGCCTTCCCGCAGACGGTGGTCTATCCTCTGGTCGCCAGCGAGACCAGAGATGTCTCCAGTGGATGTCCCCGCTGAGCTTTGCACGATCTCCACATCACAGATCGTCACGTCCTGAATCGTGACCTGTCTAACACCGTCATAGTTGAAGCTGTTGCTCTGAGCGAGAACGGGTGACAGAGAGCTGCAGAGAACCGCAAAGAGTGCCAACATCTTTTTCATTTCTTACCTCCTAAGGGCCGCACAGTTCGTCGTCAGTCCTGTATACTTGCCGTGCAGATTATCGATTCTCCTCTTCCCGGTAAGGTCCTTGAATTGGCTAAGTTTTGCGAGCAGAAGGTGGCTGTATACTGCCCTCAATCCAATCCCCGGGATCAAAGGAAAAGGCCAGTAGATGACCTCATTGAATCCATCAGCCCAATCGGGAGCTTCCATGTCATTCCAGTATAACACAACCGTACCCTTGTCCCAGGATTGACCGATGACCACCTCGCTCCATTCACGAACCACACCCACGCGATCAACCTGGCGTCTCGTTTCGGCAAAACACTTGGGCATCACAACGATGGTTTTCCAAGTAGTTCCGGTGGCTGTACGCTTTACTAATTATTTCTTTTTTCTTTTTCAGAGGCTCGGTGACGCCCTCTGATACCGCCTACAGCCCAACCCAAAATGAAGCCGACTATGAGAATGATCAGAAGCATTAGAGCGCGGGATGTGGTGATGGTCCAGGCTAGAAAGGTGACATAACAGAATAACCTCCAGAGTCAAAACTACGAGTGGAATATACTCATCTTCTGATTCTACGTGAAAAACGAGCGGTCACTAACGAGGCAAAACTTGGATCCAGGTTCTTCGCCTGCAGCTCTTCTGCCGTTTCCTGCTCCCACTCACTCATCGCTATCGTTATATGCGCAAGCAGACTTTCGTCCAATTCCTTCAGTAGCTTTTCTCGCTTCTCATTGCTTAGTTTTTTCATATCATCACAGCTCCCCACTCCACGGTATCCTACACTAGATTTCATGTTCTGTCTTTCGTTGCTAAGGACACCGGGTGAAGGCCTACCATTTGGAACAGGTTCCTGTTCGGTCACATAATATTCTGGTAAAATTAGCGTAGGATTGTAGAAACTCACAGGCTGTCAATGTTGGCCTGTAAAAGATGTTCAAGTTCCTTATAGCACGGTGGGATAGATAATGAGTGCACATGTTCTTTCGATTGTAATCGCTTTTCTCGCTTACTCAATTCTCGATCTTGGCAAAGCGTTCCAAAAGGTAGGGCTTACGGCGATGAGCCGCAGTCGAGCGCGAGGGACGGGGATATGGTTAGCCGCCTCGGTTGCAACCACAGCCTCCTCATTTCTCATCCTCTATGCAGTCAGCCTGGGGAGCGTGCTGATCGTTGGGTCGATGGCAGGCACCGGCCTTGCAGCAGTGACGCTTCTCTCCGTGCTCATGATGAAGGAATCGGTGAGGCCGCGTGAGCTCCTCGGTATTACCTGTATCATGGCCGCCCCTTTTCTTCTGGCTAGTGTGTACAAGGAGCCGCCGGCTACCCGGTTGATCATCGAACACTTATTCTACTTCCTGGGCACTTTTCTCGCCGTGTTCACTCTTCTAATCCTGATCTTCCGAAAGAGAGAAGAGTTGCTCGGTATCCTGCTGGCGGGGGGCGCCGGGACCCTCGGCGGATTCGTGATCTTGTTTCAAAAGATATCTACATCCTCTTTAGGTCGATCCGCCTCGTTCCTTAAGGCAAGCGATTCTATCTCCGGAACCGCAAGTCTTTTCGAAACCCCGCTGCTTCTCCGTTTGGTTCACGTGTTTGCCAATCCCTACGCCGCAGCCTGGATTGCCCTTTCTCTGCTGTCTACATTTGTGTTGCAACTTTCCTACAAGCACGGTGAGGCGATCCGTTTGATACCTTCATTCAACAGTGCCTACATTCTCATACCGATCCTCGGGGGGGTACTCATATTCCGGGAGCTTTTACATCCCCTGCAATGGGCTGGAGTTTTTCTGATTCTTTTCGGGGTTTCTGTACTTACGTTTGCAAAGAACCGTCAAACGGAAATGGTATCTGGCGAGCCGCTCACGTAGGAGAAGGATGCGCAGGGGGGAGGTAAGATTCACTAACGTGCGAGGATGTTCTCAAAAGTCTCTGCGTCGTTGCTGTTCTTCAAGCAGAATTCCTCACACATGCCCGGATGGGGAGAGAAACGTTTGAGTATTTGATTTGCTAGTGCCATAATGGCGAAGGGGGTGGGTATTAGTAAGCTCTTCTACATTTGATGATCTTGGTTCTGTACTGAATAGGAATAAAGGGAGGACAGAATGACGACATTCTTCGCCACGGAGCTGGCCGCGATGGTCGCAACAGGAATAATCGCGATTCTGATTTCTTCTTTTTTTTGTGGCTTGGTGCCAAAATCGCCGGAGCCCGCTACTCGAAATTCGGGCGGGCCGTAGTTGCCGCCGTCGCTTCGGGTTTTATCACCTGGCTCGTTTACTACATCTTTTGGCAGATCCCCGGGACAAACACAATCCTCGGGTTAATAATTGGACTGATCCTCACGATCATCGTCATCAAAGCGGCTTTAAGCACTAGCTTCGGCAAAGCCCTTTTGGTGTGGATCTTTCAAAATCTTTCCGAGGCGATCGCCGTTTTTCTCGGCTTCATATTGTTTTCCTTTTCCATCTTGGGCTGATCGGTTCAGCCGGAGCGCGAGTCATGGTGAAGCTGCATGATAGGAACCGGATCATGACAACAGAGCTGTTGTTGGGATAATCGTGTGCAGCATTTGAATCAATTCTTCACCTCAATTCCCTTACCCCTTTGAGTTCTTGGATTTGCCCTGATTGCCGTTCTATCTCACTTTACGGTCAGAGGAATACGAAAGCTCGGCGAGTGGACGACCCTTTCGCTGCGTATCAGCAAAGAAACTCCGGTTTAAGAGACTTTTCCTCGGAAATATCCCAAAACGGCCACCCTGCTGACAATCCTTGTCAGCTCGATCACGTTCGCGATATATGTCTTTGCGATTGGCTTCATTTTAAAGGAATTCAAGGTATCACTGAAAACTTACCTGGCCAGCGCCTCAGTCATAGGCCTGGCGATCGGATTCGGACCCAGGGATTCGTCAAGGACGTGATCAGCGGGTTGACCCTCATCTTCTCGGATGCCTTGAATATCGAAGATGTGGTCGAGATTTCCGGACAGGTTGGTTGCGTTGAGAAGATAGGACTGCGGTTTACTACAATGATCGATATTCGCGGACAGAGAATTTTCCTGCCGAATCGAAACATCGGCATAATCAGCCGTTTCCACCATGGTGTAATCCGGGTCTATGTCGACATCCAAATGCCGGAAAAGGTTGGGGAAGAGGTAATAGTCAAGGCGGTGAAAGGTATTGCCGATGCCATGCATAGCCAGCATAAAGGCATCATATTGTACGAGCCTGACATCTTCGGCGTTTTCCCGGTTGAGAATTCCGCCTGGAGATACCTGCGCATCAAGTTTTCAATTTGGCCGGGTCAAGAACAGTTGATAGATGGTATATTTAAACAACGAGTAAACGGCATTATGAAACACTACTGCCCCGATTACGCGGACTGGAAGGTAGTGGTAACATATAAAGTACAATAGTCGGTATCCAGCGATAATCTACCTTCAGCAATCTTCCCTCCTAGGCCATCTTGGGATATGTATTTTCTATTTGGGTTGTGTTTTGCAGCCCGTTATTCCCATATGTTCATACAGAGGAGCGACGCCGATCCTGGAAAGCAGGAGAGAGAAATGATCCTCGTGATCTTCGCTCCACTCGGATTTTAATAAGAGGGCTAATGCCTCGAGGACTCCGAAAATAGTCTCGGAGTCGGTCATTTTGAATATCTCCCTCCCGTAGCGGGCAAATCGGCCGATCGTCCCTCCCGCTAGTATTCGCACCCCCTGCGTAGAGGCTGCGATTGCCCCCGTGGGACAGGCCCTGATGCATGCGCCGCACAGCCTGCAGTAGTCAAAGTTGATTACAGGCCTGCCGCCGTGCAGGCTGATGATTCTGTCCAGACAGGCAGTCAGACATCGTCCGCATTCACTGCATTCCCTGTCGGTGACGACAGGCCTGGCCACGCCGTGGATTCCCAGCTCCTTCGATTCCGGGGCGGTGCACATGTTCGAGCAACCCGAGACGGACACAGTGAACATGCTGTGGGGCATTAACACTTCCCGAGCCTTGTCCGCGATGATCTCGGTAACTGAAAGCTCCTCCAATTTCTGCCTGATTCGAGCTCCCAACTCCTTCACGTCGATAAGGTCATTCGGGCAGCCGAAGAAGCGGGAGTGGCACAGCTCGATCCTAAACAGCGCCGGTTCCCTGTTCAGTGAATCCTGAATATCGAGATCAGTGTCCGACAGTCCTGAGCGCCTTGCTTCTCCGATTTTTTTCATTTTTTCCGCTCCAAAGTGCCGAGAGTAGTCGGAGCCGGTCTGCCGAACATCCTCCATCGTTACCGTACCGCTTTGCCTCTGTCTAGCTAGTTTTTCCGCCCAGACAACGAGCAGTTTTCTTATTGAATCGTGTATCGGTATCTGATCGATGCTTTGTCGTGCATCCTTTTCCCACTGCATAGCTCAATGTTCTCCTTGATTTCTACATTTGTCCCGAAGTACCCGTGGCGGTACCAATGCAGCCTAAGAAATCCTCCGCAGCCGAAGCGAATTGCTGACCACCAGCAAACTGCTTACCGACATGGTGAGCGCTGCAATAACCGGTGTGATCAGCCCGATCACTGCCAGGGGAATCGTGACCAGGTTGTAAGCGAGCGCCCAGCCCAGATTCTGGAGTATGATGCGGCGAGTCCGTCGGGACAGGTTGATGAACCAGGGAATCAGGGTGAGGTCCGGGCGTAGCAGCACCAGGTCCGAGCTCTCTCCGGCTACATCCGTTCCTCCGGCCGCTGTGATGCTCAGATCCGCCTGGGCCAAGGCGGGGGCGTCATTGATCCCGTCCCCTATCATGGCGATTTTGACACCGCGGCTCTGCAGCTTCCGAACGTAGTCGGCCTTGTGTTCGGGAGGGGAGCCGCCCTTATACTGTTGGAGGTCCAGCTCCCGAGCGATGGCGGCGACCGTGGTTTCGTTGTCTCCGGACACCAAGACCGGATCGATGCGCTCCCTTCGCAGCCATTGGATCGCCTCCGCCGCAGTTTCGTTCGGCTCGTCCCGAAACGAGAAGAATCCTGCGGCTTTCCCTTCCCAGCCGATCCAAACAACGGATTTCCCCAGGGCGGCCTGCTCTCGCGCCGAGGACAGCAGTTTCGCCTCTTGACTATCACCGACGTACTCGGAAGAGCCCACATCGATACGCCGCCCACCATAAGATTCGACCACCGCGCTGGCCCCGCGACCCGGCGTGGTGATAAAGTCTTTGGCTGTCGGAAGAGGATGTGCAGCTGCAGCCACGATCGCCTTGGCAAGGGGATGTTCAGAGAACTGCTCCACCGCTGCGGCAAGACGGAGCAGCTCTTCTTCACTCAAGCCCGTACTTGGCTCGACCGTTGCGGAGGAAAGGCGCATCTGCCCGCAGGTCAGGGTCCCGGTCTTGTCAAAAACCACCTTTTGTACGGTGGCGGAGGTCTCCAGGGCCACTGGATTGCGGACCAGAATGCCCCTCCGCGTAGCCCTGCCAAGTGAAACCGCCAGGGAAAGGGGGGTGGCCAAACCCAGGGCACAGGGGCAGGCGACTACGAGCACGGCCACAGCTGAGAGCAGGGCACGGGGGAGGGATTGCTGAAAGAACCACCAACCAATACCGGTACAGACGGCCACCGCGAGGATACCGAAGGCAAAATATGCCGCCGCCCGATCGGCCAGACGTTGAATCGGTGGTTTTGAAGAGAGGGTCCGGTCCACCAACGCCGTGATCTGAGCCAGGCGCGTGTTCCCGACCGGGTTCAAAACCCGACAGATCAGTGCCTGGTCAGTGACAACCGTGCCGGCGAACACCGTCTGTCCGACCGATTTGGCCGCAGGCATCGACTCGCCCGTCAGCAAGGACTCGTCCAGGGCGGCCCGCCCTTCAAGGATATTCCCATCCACGGGCACCCGTTCCCCCGGCTTGATCAGGATCGTATCCCCCGCACGAAGAGAAACGGCCGGGACCTCCTGCCACTCATTCGCAGCATCGGTGTTTCGACGGCGACCTGTATCGGGTTGGAGCTTTAAAAGACTACGGATCTCTTTGCGGGCCTGTGTACCGCCGAGGGTCTCCAGATATCGACCGATCATGATAAAAGTGATGATCATGGAGACGGAATCAAAATAGGTTTCTCCGGCTCCGGTTACGGTCATATAGACGCTGTAGCCGTAGGCTGACAGCGTACCCAGGCTCACCAGGGTATCCATGGTCGCAGTTCTAGCGCGCAAAGCCCGCCAGGCTCCCCTCAGGATCGTGATGCCCCCGTAGAAAAGCGCTGGAGTGGCCAGGGCCCAGACGAGATACTGCATCTTCCGTACGTCTGGAGACGCGACCTCGCCGGCCGCGTACAGAGGGTAGAGCTGTACGAGATACAACAGCATCACCTGCATGCCGAAGGCAAAGGCGGTGATCAGCTGGATGAGGGTGCGCTGGGTCCTGCGCTCCTCCCCCTTTTCCCCCTCTGTCGTAAGTAGCTGAGCCTGGAAGCCCAGTGGCCCCAAACGCTTCAGCGCCGAGGTTGGATCGAGGCTCGCCGGATCATAACGGATGAATCCGCGTTCGGCGGCAAAGCTGATGTCGGCAACCTTTATCCCTGGAACGCTGCGCAGGACCCGCTCGGCAGCCCCGGCGCATCCGGCACAGTGCATACCCTTGATGGAGAACCGAGCCGTTTTCCCGGCATATATGGTCCTTCTCCCGTTTCCGGATGTCCCCCGATTGTTGCGGCTGGCTGTCGGCGCTGCGCCTTGATCGTTCAATCCACCTCCTTGTAGAGGTGTACCTGCAGGTCCTCTAGGGACACGTGGGGTTCGAACTCCGCAAGCACCTTTTCCTCCGCCAGGTTTGAAGCCTGGTGGGCCTGCAGGTCCTGCCACCCCTCCCAGGTGCTGGAGATCTGCAGGTTTGTCTTGTTTTCCGAGTCCAGAGAATATACGGCGGTGACGGAAATGAATCCGGGCTGGTTGGGCAGCAGAGCCCGCAAGTAGCCGAGGACGCGTTCCAGAGAAGAGCCGATCTCGAGCTCGTCCATCTGATCGGGAGCGATGTCGAAATCGACCTGGTAGAAATATGCCATCGGCGTGCCTCCTATTTGGGATTCCAGTACAGGATCAGGTACAGCAGCCACGAGATCAGGACAACGGGAAGCGCGATTTTCACCACCAGCGGCGGTCCGCCGCCGGCCTCTTCGATCTCTTTGGAAAAGTTGTCGATGTATCCGTCCGCATGGATCTCTTCGTGCTCACCCTGATCCTTCTCACTCCGGTGGCCGCTCAAGCCGGGAAGCTGTTTCGGCCGGTAGGGCAGCGCTATCACCAGGCCGAAGAGAAGCAGGACAAGGGCTCCCCCGGCCAGCCAAAGAATCTCGGGCCACAACTGCAGCACGTTCTGGGTCATGAGGCACATCCTTTCTGCTTCGGCCAGGGTTCCGGATCCTTCTCCTCCAACATCCGGTACTTCGCTTCCTCGATGTTGCGGAACTGTCCGGTTTTCCACCCCCAGACGAGAAAAGCTACTCCGCTGAGGGTCACCACGGCCATCCAGCCAATGACCATCCACAGTCCCAGGGGCATCATTGTGTTCCTCCTTCCCCGGACGGGGAGAAGCTCTCCACATGGACTGTAATATCCCAGATGTCGCTCTCCGACAGCAGCCATTGGAAGGGAGGCATCACCGTGTTGGCCACTCCCTCCCACGTACGCCAGAGGATGTAGGTTTCGTCCATATTCGGCGGCAATCCCTCAGTCCTGCCGGCCGGATTTCCCGTTGTGCCCGGTCCTTGACCCTGACCGCGGTCGCCGTGGCAGGTGGCGCAGTAAGTGGCGTACAACTCGGCTCCGTAGCTCGCGGAGATCACATGTCCCTCCCCGATCCAGTTGTCTTTGCTCAAAGTGGCGAATGAGGCGGCGATCTCTCCCTCTCGGGGGGGGGTCGGCTCTGCCGCTGTCGCCTCTATGAATGTACCCAGCAGAAATTCAACGGCGTCCCAGCGCTGCTCCTCGGTAAGAAACTCCCCCCAGCTGGGCATCGCGGTGTTGCGAATCCCGAAGCTCAGGCGAGCCATATAGGCCCCAGGCCTCTGATCCTGTCCCGGCTTCCCAGCAAGTTTTCGCAAGTCCGCCGGCTGCGGATTCAAGTAGTCCCCTTCCCAACCTTTGCCGTCGCCGGCCAGCCCGTGACAGTGAGCACAGTTTTGCAGAAAGAGCCTCTTGCCCCGTTCGTAGTTGGCGGTCGGCGGTACAGCCAGGGTGGCGTAGACCTCGGGAAACTCGAAGGAATCAGCTTCATCCCTGGGCGGAGCATTTTCGGTCTGAGTGAAGATGGCGCGGATGTAGT
>CAZPPB010000128.1:0-10971 GCA_964588355.1 uncultured Spirochaetaceae bacterium
CCCACAGGGGAATAAGCGTCTGCCGGCCGATACGCAGCATCTGCAGCGTGATCACAACCAGGCCAGCCAGTAGAAAAGGTCGCCCCTTGCCCTGCAATGTTCGCAGGAAAGGAATCCCCGGAGCCCGAAAAGGCTTACCTTTGTGCGCCCTGCTCCGCAGGCGGTAGTGGGAGGAACCGATCAAGAGGAAGATCACTGCGAGAAAGCACACCAGGGCCTGACCGAAGTACACGGAGTGCAGGCCGAAGATCTTGCCCAGGTAACCTCCCACGATCGGCCCGAGCACCCAGCCGACCCGGGTGGTGCCCCCCACCAGGGACATTGCCCGGCCGCGGCGATGGGACGGAAGGTTCTGACGGATATGGGTCTGTACGGAGAGGATCCACAATACGTGCGCAGCTCCCATGGCCAGGGTCAACAGCGCCAGTGGCCAGAGCCTGCCGATAAATCCCGTAGCGAAGGCTGCCAATGAAGCAGCGACGGCGGCGCCTACAAGGGCCGGAAGTCTTCCCACCCGGGAGGTGATCGCCCCGGCGGGCAGATCGAACAGCAGGGAACCTGCCCCGCGCATAGAGACGATCACCCCGGTGACGCCCAGCCCGGCGGCCAGGGATCGGGCAAACAGCGGAAGCACGGGAATAATCATCCCGTACCCGAACATGATGCACAACGTGGGCAGGTAGAGGGGCAGGATCAGAGAGGCCAGGCCTATCTTTTCCGGTGTTTTCTCATCGGTCATCTTGACGGTTGTATCCAAAAGGGAAACCGGTCACGACTGGAGAAGTCCGACTTTGCTGTTGAACTCCTCGATCAGGGCATCGATCGGATCGATCTGTTTCTGGATCTTCTGCCAGTATTCCGGCTCGTACCACTGATCCATAATCTGTTCATAGGTCTTTCCCTGCTGCTCGACCCAGGTGAAGTACTTGAGATTGTGGACCCGCCGCCGGTCCCGGTAGCTGAGCTCCTGCAGATTGTCCGTGCTCACCCCCCCAAGGTAGCGGGCGAAATCCGCCGCAGCATTCACCTCTCGATAGGGTCCAAAACTGGCATGCATCTCCTCGAGTCGGCTTCCGTACAGCTCCATGGAATCGGTAAACACCGTCAGTATCACCTCTGCGCCGGTCAGCTCGTAGTACTTGGCATATTTGATCGCCGAAAGCAGATTCCCGATGCTGGAAAATCCGAGCAGATCCAGATTTTCAACTAACGACTCCGGCACGCCCCGCTGCAGGAGATGCTTGCGTCCCTCCTTCTCGTTGAACAACCGGGCCATGTTTACAACGGCGTTGTCGTCTATAGCCATGATCATATCCGTGTTCCTGACGTTGTGGATCCACGGCACGTGCTTGTCCCCGATACCCTCGATCCTGTGGGCACCAAAGCCGTTTTCCAGCAAGGTCGGACATTGAAGGGCTTCACTGGCCGCGATCCGGCTTCCCGGGTAGCGTGATTTCAGGTAGTCCCCGCAGCCGATCGTGCCGGCAGAGCCGGTGGCGATGGCCATCCCGTGATAGCTCTGCCCTTGTTTGAGTTCCTGCTCCAGCACCTCTTCCATGGCGTGGCCGGTCACATCGTAGTGCCAGAGGTAGTTGCCGAACTCATCGAACTGGTTGAAGATGACCAGATCCTCTCCGGAGTCTCTGAGCTCCTTGCACTTGTCGAAGATCTCTTTGACGTTGGATTCGCTTCCCGGCGTCGCGATCACCTCCCCGGCGACCCCGGACAGCCATTCGAAGCGTTCCCGGCTCATCTGCTCCGGCAGGATGGCCACCGAATCACAGGCCAGCAGGGTCGAATCGTAGGCACCGCCCCGGCAGTAGTTGCCGGTGGAGGGCCACACCGCCTTCTGGGAGGTCGGATCGAACTGACCGGTAATCAGGCGCGGAACCAGACAGCCGAAGGCGGCCCCCACTTTGTGGGCTCCGGTGGGAAACCACTTCCCCACCGCAGCGATGATCCGCGCCGGAACGCCGGTCAGGGACTCGGGCATTTCCATATAGTTGACGAAGCCGAATCCCCCGCCTCTGGCCACGGGTTCGTTCTTCCAGGTTATGCGGAATAGATTGCGGGGGTGGATATCCCACAGACCGATGCCTTTCAGCTCCTGCTTGATCTTCTCCGGAACGAGGCTCGGATCCTTCATCTCGGCAAAGGTCGGAATGATGATGTTCCGCTCCCGAGCCCGCTCCACGGTTCGCCCCAGTTTATCGTGAATTACTTTCAGGTCGATCATTGCTGAAGTCCTTTCTTTCCGATCGGCGATGACGCCCTCGCTAATTGTTAAACCGATTTCCTCTTTTCCACAAGTCTCCGTCGTTGCCGAAAGCGCCGGGAGCGCGACCCCAGGGAGGCCGGGCTTCCCCGCACAAAAAATCTACGAAAGGTTTGGAAAAACCGGCAGGATTACGATAAATTCAGTAATAGAATGAACCCACAGAGGAGCATTACCACCTTCCTCCTCGCCGCACTAGTGTGCCTGTTGGCCCTGTCCGCGCTGAGCTGTGACGTGGCGCCGGTTCCGGGCCGGTTCACCTACATCGTCAAGTACGAGGTTACAGCCGATGCGGCGGTGTCGGTCGACATCGATTATACAAACGAAACGGGCGCCACGATCAATATCGTCGGACAGGCTGTAGATCCTGCGATTCCCTGGAGCTACGAATTCCCCGCCGCGTTCAACTATGACGACCCCCCGTTCTATGCGGCTTTGGATGCAGCGGCGGCGGTTCCTTTCGCTGCCGATGAAAGTGCAAAAGTTAAGATCATCTGGAAGGACTACAGGGTCGACTTCCAGGAACAGGTGCTGGCCCTGGGCACGCTGTACAACGACGGGTCGGTTGTGGTGGATACCGTGACCCTCACCGGTCCCGAACTTCCGGTACCGTAACCGACTCTGTACAGATGATTCCTGCAAACCCCAAACATGGACGCTAAAACTGTCTGAATTCCGGCAACTTTTGATGCCGTAGCCTTGCGAAATTGCCGAGAAGCGACAATAGTATTCCCTGACTATGGAAAAAACAGCGATCTCCGGCAACCGAGCGAAGAACCGCATCATTGACAACGTCATCGACGCCATCGTAACCCGCCAGGGCTTCCTCCTGCTCGGGCATCAAAACCCGGATGAAGACTGCATTGCCTCCATGGTCGCCTTCGCTCTCCTGGTGGCGAAGTTCTCGAAGGATATCTGCATCTACCTGGGAAAACATATCCATGAACACTTCCAGTACCTGCTCAATATCTGCACCTACAACTCGATCCCCATCCTCTATCAGGATGATATCCTTCCCGGGCCGATCGACACGGTAGTTTTATTCGATACGGCAAAACCATCCATGATCGAGGCCAGCGCCCTGGTCAGGGAGATCATCGAAGATGAAGGCACGTTGAAGATCGAGATCGATCATCACATCGGTTCTGACAGCGACTATTTCGGACAGAACGACTACCGCCTGGTCACGGAGGCTTCCTCCTCAGGCGAGCTGGTGGGGCAGATCCTGCTGAGGCTCAAGGTAAACAAAAAACTACTCAAGCGCTTCCAGATAAACGATCTGGCCTCCCGGAATATCGTCCTGGCGGTCCTGACGGGCATCATCGGGGATTCCAAGATGGGCCTGTATCTAAAGAGCGAGCGGGAGAAGAGATACTACCGGGTCTTCAGTGCCATGTTCAACGAGATGCTCACGAAAAAGACGACCCGGCGCACGAATTTCTCCGACATGCGGCAGGTATTTCAGGAGATTCAGAGGCTGTCGAGAAACGAGGAGCGTTGTTTCAACTACTTCATAGAGCGGAAGCGCTTTTCCAGCAAGATAGGGTACGTCGTTTTGGGAGAGCAGGACATCGACAACCTGTGCAGCGAGTTTGACAACGACACCATCGTTTCGGTTGCACGGGGGGTGGCGGATATCCTGGCGGAGGAGAGCAGATGGCTGGGATTGGTCTGCTATTCGGATTCTCCGGATCAATCCGACCTGATTCAATTCCGTCTGCGACGGAGTCACCTGTACAAGACGATCGATCTGCGCACCGTGCTCAAGGCCTTTTCGATATCCAACGGCGGTGGACACCAGGGAGCCATCGGCTTCCGGATTCCCAAATCCGAGGTCGACGATCTAGAAGACTACACCGCATCTCTGATCCGAGGGATCGAGGATCTGATAAAAGCCTGAATCCGGCTGCCGCGGCTCAGGCGATTCCTGCCGCGGAGTCTGTTTTCGGATCGTTGCTATTGGTTTCCAGAGACGCCAGCACCTGAGCGATGACCCCACTGTTCAGCAGCTCCCTAAAGGCCTTCACGATCTGCGGATCGAACTGTTTACCCGCATTCTCCTCGATCTCCTGAAAAGCACTCTGATGGTCCATCTTCTTTCGGTAGGGACGATCGTGGGTCATGGCGTCGAAAGCGTCGGCCACAGAGATAATCCTTCCGTGAAGAGGGATCGCTTCCCCGGCTATTTTTTCCGGATAGCCCTGACCGTCGAAACGCTCGTGGTGGTGCAGCACACAGCTCAGGGCCTCCTTCAGATATGCAATATTACCGAGGATGTGCTTGCCCGTGGCCGGATGCTCCTGGATCTCCCTTGTCTCCTCCGCCTCCAGGGGTCCGGGTTTCAGCAGTATCGCGTCGGGCACGCCGATCTTGCCGACATCGTGAAGCAGGGCCCCGATCTCGATCGTGAACAGGTCCTCCTCATCCAGCTCCTTCTCCTCGGCGATGCTCTTGGCGATGCTCACGGCAATCTTGGTAACCCGATCCGTGTGCCCGCGGGTATAGGGATCCCTGGCTTCCAGGGTGTTCACCACGGCGTTCACCGTTTCCCGGTAGGCCTGTTTCAGCTCCCGGTTCTTGCGCTGGAGCTCGCTGACCATGAGCGCCCCGGTCCCCCGCAGGCGCACACTCAGCTCCCGCATCATGGCATAGGCCAGAAGGGGTGCCTTCTTCAGCAGAACAGCGAAATCCCTCCGGGAGATCTCCAGCAGAACCGTGGACTCAAGTGCCACGGCGCTGGCCGAGCGGAGTCCCTCGTCCAGCAGGGCCATTTCTCCGAAGAACTCCCCGTCGTACTGCATGGCCAGGACCATCTCCTCCCCGTCCTCGAACTTTTTCGTGATGGCCACCTTTCCATTCCGGATGATGTAGAAGGTGTCCGCCGCCGTGTCTTCCCGGATGATGTACTCCCCCTTCCGGTGGGTCTTGACCGAAGCGAAACGGGCGATCATGCGCAAGTCGCGCCTGGACATTACAGAGAAAAATTGGATGCTTCGCAGCTCCTCGATTCCCGGTCTGTTCACAATCTATCGATTCCTACTCGAATTTTCGGTCCGACTATCCTTTCTCACCAGTAGAGAGTTCGGGCGGATCCTGCTTTCGGTACAGCAGCATCGGGGGGATGAGGGTCCACATCGCCAGGATCACCGACCCGTACCAGGGCTCGTAGATCGGGGCCTCGAGAAAGCGCACCGGGCCCTGACCGAGGGCGTAGATCCAGACCACCATGGACAGCGTGGAAACGACGAGCTGCCCCGCGGAGCGAACGCCCATGGCCGTGTACAGGTACAGGGGCGTGATCCCTATGAGCATGAGGCTGATTACCAGGTGAGGGATCAGTCGATCCGGCAGCACGCCCTGCAGGAAGATGAACACCGCAATGATCTCGCTGGGAATGAGCTTCAGCAACGCTTCTATGAATGAGTTGTCATCCCGTTTTATGGCTCTGCCCATGGTCTTTCCTCCTTGGATGCAATCCGACGGTTACTAAGCACGCAGGCGCAGGCGTTCGGATACAATTCTACAGTTTCAGCAGCCGCTTCAGCGCCTCGACGGTCGGTTCAATCACCGGGGCCTCCGGCACGGCCCTTTGCGCCGCGGCGATATCCTTGAGCCCGCTGCCCGTGCAGAGCACCAGCACCGGGTCTTCTCTGTCCATCTGTCCTGTTTCGAGGGCCTGCAGGTAGCCGGCATAGGCTGCGGCTGCCGCCGGTTCGGCGAACACCCCGACCTGCCCCAGCTCCGCCACAGCCTTCAGGATCTGTTCGTCCGTTACGGTGAGGCAGGCACCTCCGGTTTCGCGAGCCGCCCGCAGAGCCCGTACACCGTCGGCGGGCATATCCACGCAGATGCTGTCCGCCAGGGTTTCTGCCCGCACAGCTTCGACCCGTTCTTCCCCGGCCTGATACGCCCGGGCAACCGCGGCGGATCCTTCAGCCTGCACCCCGAAGATTCGAGGCTGAAAATCCAGCCAGCCGAGATCCTCCAGGTCGCGAAAGCCCTTGTGGACACCGGAGATGATATTGCCGTCCCCGACCGAAACGAAGATCGATAGGGGCGTTGCCCCGGGGACCGCGATCGATCCGGCTCGCACGGCCTCCCAGATCTCAAAGGCCGCTGTTTTTTTCCCCTCCGCCGTGAAGGGATTGTACCCGGTGTTGCGGCAGTACCAACCCAGCTCCTGATAAACCTCCAGGCTCAATTCTGTCGCCCTGTCGTAGCTCCCCTCGACCAGTATCACCTCGGCTCCATAGGCCAGCATCTGAGCGAGTTTCGCCGGGGGCGCGCTTGCGGGGGCAAAGACCACGGCTTTCAACTGCAGGGCGGCCGCCATGCCGGCCAGGGCCGCTCCGGCGTTGCCCGTCGAGGCGGTCACTACGGTCTGTGCCCCCAGCTCACGCGCTCGGGCCACAACCACAGAGCTGGCCCTGTCCTTGAACGAAGCGGTCGGGTTGGCGCCGTCATCTTTGAGCCACAACGCTTTCAATCCGTGCCTGGCCCGCAGAACCGGCAGGGTGTACAACGGCGTCCAGCCCACACGCCGCAGGACAGTCCCCTCGCCGCCGGGTGAATCTACCGGAAGCAGGGGCAGATAGCGCCAGTGGGAGCTCTCAAGAAGCGGTCCCAGCAGCTGCGACGGTTTGACGGTTCTGCGGATCCGTTCCGTATCCAGCACGACGTCCAGGCAGCCCCGGTCCTTGGGGCAGAGGTACATCTGCTCGGCCTCCCCGTATTCACTCCCGCATACGCTGCAGCGGTAGCCGGAAAATCCCATACCCTTGCTCCCCACAACCCCCTACCTCAGACCCCGTACTGCCCGGTTCCGAAGGCTGCTCTGATCTCCCCCAGATACAGGCGATGGTAGTCTTTGGCCGGATAGTTCTCCTCGATGAACCCCGCCAGAAAATGTTCGGGCTTGAAATCGTCGAAGTACATCTTCGAGCACTCGATGATCAGATCCGCCTCTTCGAAACCCGGCGACCCTACCTTGCGCGAGGGGATGGGGGAAAGCCCGCATTCTTTGATTTTATCGACATCCCTCCCCGAATGACTCCCGCAGTAAACCAGGGCCTCACTGTGCTCAGACGGGAAATGGCATATCGTAAAATCCGGGTATTCTTCCATGAACTCACGCGTGTAGCGCTGAGGACGCACGACAACCATGGCCATCGGCCGTTTCCACATACAGCCCAGAGCGCCCCAGCCCACGGTCATGGTGTTGAACCTGCCTGCCGAATGATCCCCGCAGGTCAGCAGGAACCCTTCATCACCCCAGGTGCTGTATACCGGAAGACGAAGATGGGACAGGGGTATTTCATCTCTTTTCATGTCTGACTCCTTGTGTTGTTTCTAAAGCCCTCTGCTCCGCAGTATAGTACATTCCTATTTGCGTAGCCAAGCCGAGTCGGCTCAAGGCTCCGGGCCCCGAGCTGCCGCCCATCGTCAATCCTGGAGAATGCCCCCCGCCGGTTCCTTGACGCCTTGGCTGGTTCCAATCTATCGTGATGATGGCAGCCGACGAAGGGTATTGCGATACTCCTCAACACCGGCGATGGATGAGTTCAGAAAGGGATTTGTGCATGAGCAGTCCGGTTCGAGCGTCGAAAACCCAGGAACTCCGCAACATCTGGCTCTGCCGATTGAACGACGGAGCCCTCCGGCCCGAGTTCTGCGATCTGACGGTCGTTGACGGCAGGATCGGCGGGATCCGGCCCGCAGACTACCGGCGCTACCTGAGAGAAGGCGCCTGCGGGCAATCCGGTTCGGCCGATCAATCCGCTGCCGCCCGGCGGCAGCCCGATTACGTGATCGATGCGGCAGCGCGAGTGGCGACCCCTCCATTTGTTAATTTCCACGATCACTTCTACTCCCGGCTGGCCAAGGGTCTGGCGCTTCCCGGCTCGATGGAGGAGTTCCGCAATATCCTCAAGAACCTTTGGTGGCGCCTGGACCGGGCGCTGGACGCGGACATGGTCGAGGCCTGCGTTCAGCTCGGGTGCGCGGAATCCCTTCGAAACGGTGTGAGCTACGTATTCGATCATCACAGCTCTCCGGGCTTTATCCGAGGCAGTCTCGAAGCGATGGGGCGAATATGCACCGAAGCGGGTCTGCGGGCCGTACTCTGCCTGGAAACCTCGGACCGGCACGGCGAAAAGCTCACCGAAGCCTGCTTCGACGAGCAGCGAGAGTTCATCCGCCGATCTGCAAACCCCGATCTCAAGGGACTGGTGGGACTGCACGCCCCCTTCACCCTTTCCGATCGGACCCTGGGCAGGGCCGCCGAGCTGTGCACAGAACTGGCTGCGGGTATCCACATCCATCTGGCCGAAGACGCCTACGAACAGCGCCACAGCCGGGACGCCTTCGGATGCACGGCGGGGGTCCGCCTGGATCGCTTCGGACTGCTCGAGCAGCCGGGCATTCTCGCTCACGGAGTTCATCTGGAGGAGGAGGACCGAACGGTCCTGGGCAGGGGACAGTGTGCCCTGGCTCTGAATCCTGATTCGAACCTCAACAACGCTGTGGGTCTCAACCGGTATGCGGAGCTGCCCGATTCTCCGCCCCTGCTGGCCGGCACCGACGGTATGCACGCCTGCGCCTCCCGGTCGCTCAAACAGCTGTTTCTGCTGCACCGCCACCAGGGCGGCGAGCTCTCGGAGAGTTTTGCCTTCATCCGCAGAGTTTACTCCGACCAGGTCCGTTTCGTGCGCAGGTTTTTCCCCGACTACCCCGATCTGAATCCCGGGGATCGGGCGGACCTGGTGATCTGGGACTACCGGCCCGCCTCCCCCTTCAGCGCGGATACTTTCTGGGGGCATCTGATCTTCGGCATCCTCGAGGTTCCGCCCTGGAGCGTATGTATGCAGGGAAATGCCCTGCTGGCCGATCGCAGGCTGCTCAGCATGGATTTCGAATCGGTGGCCCGCTCCGCCGCTGTCCAGGGAGCTCGCTTGTTCGAGAAGTTAGGAGTACCGGTTAATGGCTGATCTGAAAACCAGGATCTGCGGTATCGAGTTCCCCAATCCGGTCTGGACCGCTGCGGGACCCGGAGGAGCGGATGCCCCGATGCTGCTGCGGGCGGCCCGCGGAGGAGCGGGGGCTCTGGTGGCCAAAACCATCAGCCTGGAGGGCGCCCGAGTTCCCACCCCGAACATCGTCTCCCCCTTCTCCGGAAGCCTGCTCAACGCCGAGCTTTGGTCCGAGCATGACTATCGCCGCTTCATCCATAGGGAGCTGTCCCAACTGCGGGATGCGGGGGTACCGGTGATCGCCTCTGTGGGCTACAGCGCCGAAGAGCTCGGCGTACTGGGCAGGGAGCTGGAGACAGCCGGAGCAGCGGATGCCGTCGAGTTCTCGATCCACTACGTGGGCAAAGATCCCGAGAACCTGAAACGTCTGGCCGGAGCCTTGAAGGAAAACCTGACGATACCCGTGCTGGCCAAGCTCAGCCCCGGGATCAGCGATCTGCCGGCGGCGGTCCGCATCCTCGAGGATATCGTGGACGGCTTCGTCGCCATCAACAGCGTCGGGCCGGCCCTGGATTTCGATATCGAGACCCGCCAGCCTCGACTGGGAAGCGCCGACGGTCGCGGCTGGCTGTCCGGCGCGGCGATCCTCCCGGTGGCGCTGCATTTTGTGGAGGCCATCTCCTCCATGACGGACAAAGCGGTGATCGGCGTGGGGGGGGTGCGACGGGTCGGGGACGTGGTGAAGCATCTCATGGCCGGGGCGTCGGCGGTCCAGGTGTGCAGCCTGGCCGTGCTGAAGGGACAGGAGGTCTACGGCAAACTGGCGGCCGAGCTTTCGGAATGGCTGGACGGCCACGGCTTCGACGGCGTCGAGCAGATCGTCGGCTTGTACCGCAGGGAACGGCCGGAACCCACGGGGGTCCGGGAAACGGGTTTCCCGGAAATTGATCAAGCCCTGTGCAACCTCTGCCTGCTCTGCGAGCGCTCCTGCATTCATCAGGCGATCCACTTCGAGGAGGAGGTATTTCACCTGGAGGAAACCCGCTGCGTGCGCTGTGGCCTGTGCTGCTCTCTCTGTCCCAAGAGCGCCTTAAGCCTCGGATCAGGATGCCCGTGATCGGGTTTTGAGACGGGAAGGAGGAAATGTGGATCCCAACAGCTTGAAAAACATCCAGGCCCACGTGAAAGGGGCACAGGAGGAGCTGGCCAATCTGCTTCAGCGTCTGATCCGCATCCGCAGCTACAGCGGCGAGGAAAAAGAGATCGTCGAGTTCATCCTGGACACGATGCAGTACTACGGATTCGACGATCAGCATCCGGACGGGCTGGGCAATGCGGTGGGACGGCTCGGAGATGGACCTGTCAAGATTCTCTACGATGCCCACATCGATACGGTTCAGGTCACCGATGAGGACAGCTGGACCTATCCGCCCTTCGAGGGTCGAATCGTCGATGGGATCATCTACGGCCGGGGGGCGGTGGACGAGAAAGCCGCCATGGCGGGGTTTCTCATGGCCTGCAAAGTTCTCAAGTCCCTCTTCCCAAACGGAGCCCTGCCCTTCAGCCTATGGGTTGTCGGCTCGGTAATGGAGGAGGACTGCGACGGGTACCCCCTGCGGCATCTGATCGAGCAGGAGGGCTTCACACCCGACTACGTGCTTCTGGGCGAACCGACGGACCTCAAGGTCTTTCGCGGCCAGAGGGGACGCATGGAGATGGAGATCACCA
>CAZPPB010000129.1:0-10625 GCA_964588355.1 uncultured Spirochaetaceae bacterium
TCGCCATGGTGAGCATCAGCTACCACTGGAATGAATTTTTCTGGCCTCTGCTCGTCACCGACACAATTCGGGCTCGGCTTCTAACCGTAGGGCTGGCACTTCTATCACAGGCCACTGAGAGCAGCCCGGAATGGTCCCTCACCATGGCGGCCACCATTATCGTGATAGCGCCGCTGCTGCTGTCCTTCATGATATTCCAAAAAAAGTTCATTCAGAGCTTTATGCACTCAGGTCTTAAAGGCTGAGGGTGTGCATCTGACCTTGATCGCACCCTATACGAAAACTACCAGCTCATCTTGGGCCAAAATGATTTCTCCTTTGAAATACCGGGCCGCTTCATAAGCAGGTTCGAACTCCCAAACCTCCGGGTAAAGGTGGGTCAGCATGAGTCGCTTCACTCCTGCCAGGTCCGCGATCTTGGCCGCCAGCACCGGGGTCAAATGGTCTTCCGTTTGATTTTGTACTGACTTGGCGCAGTCCATGATGGCCAGATCACTTGACTCTGCCAGCTTTATCAGGTCCTCGTTCCAGCCGCTGTCGCCGGAGTAGAATACAGATTTGTCATTGGCGTCAAATATTCTGAGGCAGATGCTGTTCTCCGTATGTCCGGTCAGGCACGCTTCGACTTTATAAGAAACGACTTCCGTTTTTTCATCACCGAACTCGTGGAACGAGATTAACAGTTCCTCTATCCAATCGCGATGAACAGCTGTCAGTTTATCAAACCAATCCGGCAGTCCTCTGGGGCCGTACAAGGATAAATTGTTCTGTCGCTCTGTTTCCAGGACCCAGCGTCTGAAAAGAAACGGGACAAGATCCGCGGTGTGGTCAACATGAAAATGGGAGATCAGTATGTGATTTATCGGGTTCAGTTTTTGGTCTGCGCTGTATAGAGCAGACCAAATCCCGGGTCCGCAATCAACCAGGATTTGCTCGTCGATGAGATAACCGGAGCACTTCCTGCCGGTCCGGCCCAATATCGTGCCGGATCCCAACACCTTCAGTTGCATCTTGAGACCTCCTGCTTTCCAAGGGACTTCTTCGTACAGGCGTGGACAGTCAAACGTATTCAGTCGATCGCATTCCCGGGGTAGCGACCGAGAATATCTCTTATTCTTTTCTCGATCTGCATACCCAGGTCAAAGACACCCGCCGACAGGTAGACACGAAGAACTGATTTTTCATTAGTCGCTACACGAAGATATCCATTGTACCAGTCACTTTCCAGCTCGCCGGCCTGAAGATCGACCCCTTTGCTGACGACCGTGCCCAATAGATCGATGCCCTCTTCGGTTTCGGATACCAACACGGCTTGGTCCTCTTTAAAATACTGCAGCACCGCCTGTAACGCTTGATCACGGGTTCTATCGTCGGCCATCTGGTAGTTGATCTCCCCCGTTGTGAACACCCTGTCCTGCAGAACCCACATGTTCCCCATCAAATCCGGATCCTCCTTGAGTGCTTTTGCCAGCAGCAGGACGGTGACCAGAGAGTTTTCGGCAAAGAACGTCATCCCATCGGCGGTAAAACTGTGATAGTAATGCCCGGACTCTTCAACCGCCGCCAGGGCGCCGATCCGGCGCATGTGTTCCTTGATCTGGGAGTGCCCGTTTCCAAACAAGATCGGTTTAATGTCCAATTCAGCCCACTCGACCAGGGCTAATGGATTGACTTTGGGATCGTAAATTATCTTGCGCGATTCGGTGGACACGGTTCCGGAGCCGGAAGCGTCGGAGAGGAGCTTCCTCAGAATGGGGATTGAGGCAAAACCGGCGTTCATTATCCCCCGGGCATTTCCGAATACCAACCGGTCTCCATCACCATCAGTACCAATAACCAGTTGGGCCCCGGTCTTCCCTGCCAGCTGAACTGCCTTCTCCATTTTGTTCTGACTGATAGGATTCGGCGAGCCGGTTGGGAAAGTCCCATCAGGAACAAGTCGCAATGGGAGTACGGAAGCCCCGGCTCGTTGAAGGGCGCGGTGCAGTTCAGGTCCGGCGGACCCGTTGAAAGTATCAAGGACGATCCTCATTCCCGCCAGTTCATCATTTTCGATTCCGGCTGCCTGCATAGAGAATCGAAGGTACCCCTCGGTCGGATCGACTAGGGTCAGTTTTCCCTCTACGCCGGACTTCGGGGATTCGGTGCCATGATATATTTCACGTATCCTGCTAAAACCGCCGGCAGGACCGCAGTTCAGGCCGATCGCCTGCACTCCCGGCACGACCACCTTGAGTCCAACGTAGTTGGCCGGGTTATGTGAGGCGGTAATTGTCAGACCCATTGTTTTTGGCCGATCCTTTGATACCTGGAATGATAAAAAGTAACTCTGGGGCGTGCTGATCGGATCGGCACAGAGGAATACGGTGAATCCCGCTTTCACTGCGCACTCGACTGCCATTTCCATGACCGAACCACTTCCCAAGCGAGCATCCCTGGCGACAGTTATGGTATCGACACCCAGCTCGTGGGCATAGATCAGCACTGCCTCGATGAAGCGTTGTATTTCCAGAGGAGTGAATTCATCCGTTTCCCAGCGTGCATCATAGACTTTTATCGGATCTGTCTTTGTAGGTTCTGACACTATTGATATCCTTCTCTATCAGATTATTTTGTTGTCGCCGTAGAACAGTCTTTGAAAGGGAAGCAGCGCAACGCCCAACATCGAGGCATTTTTTTTGAAACTCGAGAGTATAATTTCAAGATCGTCTTTTTCGTAGTAGGTGTTCTGTTCGAAAATTCTCGTCTTCAGAGGTTCGAGAAGCGCGTCGCCGAACTCACTGATCTCTCCGCCGATGATTACGTAGTGAGGGTCAAAACTCAAAATGATATTGTTTATCCCTCTGACAAGATAGTCGAGAAAAACATCCCAGATCTTCGCTGCTAGTGGATCGCCGCTCGCCAGCTTGGAGTGAAACTCCTGGGTGTCCCTCAGTTTATCTTTTGAATCTTTGTTGTAGTTGCGGATCAAAGCACCGGAGGCGGCATAGATCTCCCAACAGTCCCTTCTGCCGCAAGTGCACACAATCCCTCCGGAATCGACAGTCATGTGTCCGATTTCGCCGGCTCTTTTTTTGTTGCCCTTATAAACATGGCCCCTGACCACGATACCTGCGCCGATGCCACGGTTCAGTGAGAGATATACAAGATTGCGCTTCTTTTTAGCCACCCCAAACAGCAGCTCGGCAAAAGCGGCGGCGTTTGCTTCATTCTCTACGAACAGCGGAAAAGGAAACAATTCCTCATATTGTTCAAAGTGTATATCTTTTACCCCAAGCTCCGGAGACAGGTTAGGAGCCATCTCCAGTACTTTCTTTTTCTCATTAACCGTGCCGGGTAAGGAAATACCTATGCCCAGGATCTTGTTCCCGTCGATACCATGTGTTTTGACCATCTCTTCGGTGACATTTCGAATGTGGAGCATGATCTCACCGACGCTGTTAAAATCTTCGTAATCAAAGGCCGCCTCCTGTTTGATGACCGCATCAAAGTTAATGAGGATGACCCTTATTTTATTGCTGGAGGTGAGATGATTCGATGAAAAATCTACGCCAAAAGCATATCTGGATTCTGGAAGAAAGCGGGTGATCATCGGTTTTCTGCCACCTGTGGACACCGCCACTCCCGCTTCTTCGACGATTCCTTCCTCGATGAGGTGGGTTACAATACTGGTAACGGTGGGTACGCTCAAGCCCGTCAGTTTCGCCATTTTCTGTTTGCTCAGCTCCCTCTCCCTCATCAGTAGATGCAATAACTTTCTGTTGTTGGCATCCCGTATTTTTTCCTGTCCCGCTCTAGCTCCCGTGACCATGCTTACTTTCTTTCCTGAGAAATTATATCTTGCAATCCTTTGATTATCACTTGCTCGGCTGCGAATTTTCACCCCTTATCCCGCTGGACGACAACAGGGGGAATGGCGTTAAATGCTACCATGGCAGTTCAGCATCGTCAACACCCTTTATAAAGTCTTATTATGATGCTTGACCGGAATGTACCACTTCGCTAAAATGGCAGGAATTAATACCGGCAGCATCTCGAACAAAGGGAGGATATCATCGACACGATCATAGCCAGAAGCTCAGGACGAATCTGTTTGCTGGGAGACAACGCCGACCTCATCGAAAAACCGGCCATCGCCGCGGCTATTTCCGCTTTTTTGACGATTGAGCTCACCAAGAGAGAGGATGACCTTGTTGTCCTGACCGGTATGGATATAGGCTTTCAAGAAGAATTCAGGTTGGGAGACCGCCTGGCCTTTGAGTCACCCTTGAGATATGTCGAGGCCGTGTATCAACGTTTAAAAGAAAGGGTGGACTCCGGTTTTGAGGCCGTAATTCACTCCGAAATCCCGATCAGCGCGGGGCTCTCATCTTCAGCAGCGCTGTGCATTGCTTCCATCCGGGTGCTCAGCAGGGCCTACAGCATCCCGCTCACTCCCGGTGAAATCGCCGAGCTGGCCTTCCAGATCGAGAGCGGCGATCTCGAGGTTGAGTGCGGCAGAATGGACCAGTACGCTATCGCTTTTGGCGGGATTACCTATATCCACACCGGTGTCGACGCCGGCGTGGAGAAACTACCGGGTGACTCACTTCCGGTTGTCGTGGCCGACACCCAGGAGCAGCACGACACCAAGGAACTTCAGATCTGGCTGCGGCGCCGCATCGAGTCCAAAGAAAAGCTCCTCCTCGATTCCCTGGGTAGGGTCGTCGATATCGTTGAAGGAGGCAGAGAGGCCTTGCTGAAAGGGGATCTGGACACCCTGGGCGTACTCATGAACAAACAGCAGGTGGAGGAGAAGCTGATGGGCACCTCCACGGATCGCATAGAGACCTTTTGCGCCGCCGCGCGAGATGCCGGCGCGCTAGGCGCCAAGCAGATGGGCGCCGGCGGCGGGGGATGCATGATCGCCCTTTGCCCGAGGGAGGGATTGGAAAGCATAAAATCTGCACTTGAATCTCTGGGTGCCCCGGCTTGGGCATTTAGGATCGTAGAGGATTGAGGTTCACTACAGGAGCCCCTCAACACGCGGCGTTCTTATTTTTCTATCTAGCCAAAGACTTTATACTTTCGATCAGGTAGTCCAGGGCTTCCCTGGTCTGACGCGGATTGATGGGCAGGGTGACCAGTCGTTCAGCGGTGGCCTCCGCCACGGGATACTGTCCCCTCTTGAATCCCCGGCGGGCAAAAGCCTGACTCAGGTGGATGGGTGTATAGTGCGTGCCTACCTTGATGCCTCTATCATAGAGCATGGCATAGACAAAATCGTCTTTCCCCATCCCATACACCTCCTGGTCTAGAAGCACGGGGTAAAGATGGAAAACATGTTTATTTTCAGGCTTGACAGTAGGCAGGCTCAGACCGGGTACTTCTTTCAACCTTTCGGTGAGATAGGCGGCGTTATCTATCCGGCGCTGGTTGAATCCATCCAACTTGGCGAGCTGGATACGCCCGACCGCTGCCTGTATATCGGTCATGCGGAAGTTGTAGCCCACGTCGTCGAAGTCCTGAAACCAGAAACGCTTGCCCATCGGGAATTTGATCTCGTCTAGACGCCCATATTTGGTGCTGTTGCCGTACACCCTGGCGCAGTGGGATCGGTACAGGGAGAAGCGCTCGTAGAGAGCGGGATCGTTGGTCACTACCATTCCCCCCTCCCCCAGCGTGGAGATATTTTTCTGTTCGTGAAAGCTGAAACATCCGGTACTGCCCATGCTCCCCGCCTTTCTACCCTTGTACTCTCCCCCCACGGCATGACAGGCGTCTTCAATCACGACAAAACCCCTGGATCCAGCCATCTCCAGAATGGGATCCATATCGCAGCACTGTCCATAAAGATGGACGGGCAGCACCGCTTTGGTATCGGCCGTGATCTTGTCTTTGAGCTGTTGCGGATCGAGATTGTAGGTGACCGGATCGATGTCCACAAAGTCAACCTCAGCTCCCAGGGTGCCCGCGGCGGCGGCCGTTGCGATCCAGGTCAGAGGAGAGGTCAGGACCCGATCCCCTTTTGTTACCCCTACGGCTACAAGAGATAGAAACAAGGCTGCCGTCCCGTTGGAAACAACCCGGGCATACCGGGTTCCACAGTAAGCGGCGAACTCCTCTTCAAACTTCTGACAGGCTACACCTGAGGTCGGCGCACCTTGCCTGAGAACCTCGATAACAGCCTCCTCCTCTTCGGGCCCGTACTCGTTGCCGTGCTTGATCTGCAGGTCGTATTTTATTTCAGGGCTGCTCATAAATCTTTGTCTCCCTTATTTCCGATGATTAATTCCAACGCCTGGTCGAAATCGAGCATCGGTGTAGCCAGGACTGTCTTTGCCCGGGCATTATCCAGCGATACGTCCCTGGGGCGCGGGGCACGGCCGCTGCTGACAAGAGGCTTTTTGTCGACCACTGAATCAGTAGGGTAACCCAGTTTGCCTACAATCCTCTGAGCCATGTCAAATCGGTTCATCGTATCGTTTCCGGAGATGTGGAGGATACCTCTATAGTTGTTTCCGGCCAGCTCCAGAACAGCTCGGCTCAAAGTGATCACATCCAGCGGCGATCTGATTTCTTGCTTGGGAAAGGCGACGGTCCGGCCTAGCTTGAGCTCTTTGATCATCCGCCAGAGGAAGGAATTGCCCGCCTCGAGCACGGGGAGCCCTACGATCAGGGAGGGCCGGATGATGACCCAGTCGTCACAGTCCTGCTGAACGATTCTTTCACCTTGAACTTTAGTCTTTCCATAGAAGTGCAAGGGTTCGGGCGGATCTTCTTCTACATATTTGCCCTTACGACCATCGAATACGCTGTCAGACGAGAAGTAGATCATGCGCACGCCCGCACCGGCACATAAATCCACCAGGGTGCGGGTGATTCCAACGTTCACCTGTTCCGCATCCTCCTGGTGGGCCTGACAATAGTCGATGTCCGACAGTGCTGCCGTGTGGATGACTACTTCCGGTACAACTGTGGAGAAAATCTCCCTCAGAGCATCGGAGTCCCTCAGGTCAAGCACATGCCAGGTCAAGTTGTTCCCGTCCGGGCCCGCCGGCATTCTCTCCAATCCATGGAAGGTCACACCCTCCCCGGCCTGGGTAATTATGTTTCCGGCAACAAAACCGCCGGCACCGGTTACCAACACATTCCTTGCCATAGCTATTCCTCTTGTCTATTCTTACCGCAATGACCGTACTTTGTCAATAAACTTTATTAAGCCGTCTAATAAACTTGCAGTCGAAGAATAGTACAAAGTCCGAGATTCACACTTCGGTGTTTCTCAATAGTCGGATCCAACTGCTGAGTTCCAACGTTCAGCCGCTGTACACGACTCTTCCCGCAGACCAGACCCTGTTCGCCATTGACGGCGAATAGGGTCTGGTCTAATGAACTTGTTGCGGGCTTCCCAAATCGTGTCGGTCCAAATCAAAAAGATGACCGACCACGGATACCCGTTCCGACTACCGGTGTTGGTTGCGCGGTCTGACGGTTGTTCTTATGGCAATATCCGAGTGTATGTCCCCCAGGTGAATAGAATCGTTCTCTGGACGAGAATCCGGTTGACTACGAATATTCGTATACAGGAGCTTCGATGACTTTGTCAGGCTCTTTTTTGCTCTGAATAATTTTGTGAATATGTTCTACCGTTTCCGGTGCAAAGTATTGTTCACCGGTTTCTTTGCTAATACGAGCCGGAACATTTTCAATAATGTAGATTCTACCTTCATAAGACAAAGTATAAGTAACCTTCCCGTCTTCCATAGGTTCTCTCATGGTCGCTCCTTTACTCGGATTTTCTTACTCGGAGATTGCGCCAGAAGTCTGGAGTCGGCTCATAGATTGTAATAATCTTCACAAGCTCCCGGCTGGGATAACTACACTGAACGTGTAGAGGCCTACCAGCTTCTGTAAATCCCAAAATCAAGCAACTCGGGCCGTATTTGTCATCCGGGTAATCCTCAATGATCTCGCTCCGACCGAGCACCGCTTCTTCGACTTCGGCTACGCTAATTTCCCGGATAATACTCTGGTCAACCGCATGTCTAGAAAACTCATATTGCCGTCCCTCTATTTTCGTACGAATCCCACCAAGTACTGGCATAATTGAAGTTAGCACCAAGTGTATCCGGCCGTCAATTCAACAGATGCCGCAGGGGCAGTGTCGATCCGGCCGTAAGAATTTCGCGTAGTCGGGATAATTTTCGCTTCGCAATTCGGAAAAGAACAGCAAAACCATAAATACGACGTCTAATGGTGCGCACCTTTGCGGATAGGCGATCAGTCCCCACCTTTGTCCCTAGTCGAGACATACGGAATCAGACCCTTACGAACCGCTGCCTCTTGTATCTCGCGGGGCAGCCAACGCGCATCGACTGGTAAACCATCGACCTCGATCATCCATACAAGAGGATTGTCCTCTATGAAACTGGGCAGACACCACTTGTGGTTCCACTGTGTCATCTTCAGCGCATCACGAACGACCTTCGACTTGCTGTATCCTGTACTCTTGCTCACGTCAAAGGCGTCGCACAGCTGCTCTGCACTGAGATAAGGTTCCCGACTTCTGTCATAGAGGAAATTGACAAACCCAATGGCATAGATGATGCCGCAAGCCCAACTGTTGATGTCGCCCTTCACCAAATGTGACGGACGTTTGCGGCACAGAGCAACAGTCGCCTTCCTGGCCAATTCTGCATACTGCTCGTTAAGATGTTCACTACAAACTCTGTCAGTCAGACTCACTATCCTGTCAAACACCGGGCGCATCTTGATCGGCACTGACGGCGGCTTCATTTGTGTCCCCTATCTCCCTCTGTACACATCTGCAGGTGCCATGGAACAGTGATGAGTGCTTTTTGTCAAGGAGCGTAGAAGCGCGGATCGCAAGAACTCGATCCCGGCCCCTATTCAGCCAATGTCGCCTGAGTATCCCCGCGGGGTGGGCGAGGAAAAAAATCGCCGGGGACCTCACTCGCGGCAAAAGAAACGGCGACAAGCGCCTGGTCGATCTCTGCGATTTCCCTCTCCGCTATATTTCCAGATAGGCTCTCAGTTTCTGCACTTCCTGCTTTTTCTTCGAACTACTCATCTTGGCGACGTTGAGCAACTTCCACCTGACGGCAGGAAGACGGCCTATGTCACTCAGCCCCAGAAGATCCCAGTGAGGATTGCCCTCCTGGATGGAGGCGATAAACTGTTTTTCTTCCCCCGTCAGCGAGGAGTGGATGAGCTTCACCAATCGAGCTCTGGTTTCAACCAGGTCCTCATACTCACAGGGAATGCGCGTCATGCCGATGAACTCATTCTCGAATGCATGGCTCATATCGGAGAACCGGGGATCGAGAAGTTCTGACATCGGACGATTGTGGCCAATCAGATACACCACAAAGGCTTTGCGGATTTCCTCGGTCAGCCCTTCATGGTCCAACAGGAGTTTGATATCGAAAAGGTCTCTCGGATGCTGTCGATCCAGAGCAGCACATATCTTTCCGCCATACAGCTCGGCTACAGAGAGCGTGCGCATGTCCACCGATACTTCAAATACGTTTTGGGCTTCCGGGACCAACTCTTTGACCTCGGCGGGATGCACGCTTCCTCGTAGGACCTGATTGGGCTCTACTTTCACTGTTGCCTCGTCCACTCTGAAAATCAGTTTCAGACCGGGTTCCTGAATCACAGCGGCGGGAAACATCCGTCGGATTTTCTCCGCAATCCCGTGTAGCCTCTGGCGGATATCCTCCAGGGCTTCGGTTCTCTCGGTGACCGGCAGATACACCAGATCAATATCCACTGACAGCCGGGGCAGGTCTTGCACAAAGAAGTTGATCGCCGTGCCTCCTTTGAGCGCAAAGACCTGCTCCTGGTGGATCAAGGGAAGAATGCGTAGAATCAATCGGCTTGACGGAGAAACGCTTCCTTCAAAGACCCTCTTCCGCTATTTGCCTGGGCACGGTGATATTGTACTTCTTGTCCAAGATCCCCGCTTTCACGATCACCCGTTTTCCTTTCCCGAAATCCACTTTGGATCGATCAAGCTTTCTCACCCACGGATGCTGATGTCTCTCGGCCATGTACATAAACAGCCGTTTCACTTTCACGGAATTGCAGCATTCCAGCAGGCTCTGCAGCACCGCAGGGCGAAGGGTGATGAGGCTCTCCATGATCAAATACGCCTCTTCAAAGCTGCCCTTTCCCGGCAGATGATAGAGCATCTCCAGGGCAGCCCGTTCGGGGGAGGAGATACGGATCGAAAACTCCTTTTCCCGATACTCCGAGAACCCTTCCTGACATGAGGCCGGAAACAACGTGGTAGCGCTGTAGTGTATCTCCACACCCCAGTTATGCTGCTGAAACCAGGCGGGTAGCTTCTCGCCTCGCAAGCCATAGAGAAACACCCGGGTAGTGCTCTGGGCTACGTAATGGGAAAAGCCCCGCAGCTCCAGTGCCGTTTTGCCTCCAGGGTGCACCGTGAGGCCCAGCTGGTGCTGAAGGGCGTACACCCCGCCGCTCCATTCGACCCGGTCGCCGGCCAACGCATAGGCCCCCCGTTCCAGGGGCTGGATCCAGTGGCTGTTTTTGTAGACGTGCAGCAGCTCATTGCTGAATCCCATGGAAAACAACGCCGAGGTGGTCGAGGCGGT
>CAZPPB010000130.1:0-10609 GCA_964588355.1 uncultured Spirochaetaceae bacterium
GTCGCCGTTCTGGCCGAGCGGGATCCCAAGAATCTTCCCTGGAAAGAAATGGGTGTGGAACTGGTTATCGAATCTACCGGAGTTTTCCGCCTGAGGGAACAGGTTGCCTGGCACCTGGAAGCCGGAGCCAGGCGTGTTATTTTGACCGTACCGGCCAAGGACAAGGTCGACAAGATGGTCGTACTGGGGGTGAACGACGAGGATCTCAAGGATGAGGACCTGATCGTATCCAACGCCTCCTGCACCACCAACTGTCTGGCCCCGGTGGCGAAGGTTCTGCACGACGAGTTCGGGATCGTGGAAGGTCTCATGACCACGGTGCATGCCTACACCAGCGATCAGCGGCTGCAGGACGCTCCCCACTCGGACCTGAGGCGCTCCCGGGCCGCAGCCGTCTCCATTATTCTTACCACAACCGGAGCCGCCAAAGCCGTGGGCAAGGTCATCCCCGACTTGAACGGCAAGCTGAACGGTGTGGCTCTCCGGGTTCCGGTCACCACCGGATCGATCGTCGATCTGACGGTAAAACTGGTAAAAGATCCGAGTGTGGAGGAGATCAACGGGGCGATGAAAAAGGCCGCACAGGGCCCGATGAAGGGCATCCTCGAATACACGGAAGATCCGATCGTCTCGGTGGACGTCATAGGCAATACCCACTCTTCTATCTTCGACTCCCTGGCCACGATGAAGCTGGGAGAAGGATTCGTTAAGGTGTTCTCCTGGTATGACAACGAGTGGGGTTACTCCACCCGCGTGGTTGATCTTGCCGAGAGGATGTAGCGGGCTGCGAACGCTATGGCAAAAAAGTCAGTAAAAGACGTCGATCTGCGGGGCAAACGCGTCCTGTGCAGGGTGGACTTCAACGTGCCGATCAAGGATGGGCGCATCGGGGATGACACCCGCATCCGGGCAGCCCTGGATACGATCAACTACATCCTGGGCCAGGAGGGCACCTCCCTCATCCTGATGAGCCATCTGGGTCGCCCCAAAGGCAAGGTGGTTCCGGAATACAGCCTCGAGCCGGTGGCCACCCATCTTAGCGAGCTTCTCGGTCGGGAGGTGATCATGGCCTCCGATTGTGTCGGACCGGAAGTGGAAAAGCAGGCGGCGGAGTTGAAAGCCGGACAGGTGCTTCTGCTGGAGAACGTGCGTTTCCATGGGGAGGAGACGGCCAACGATTCGGATTTTGCCGCTCAGTTGGCCGGTTTGGGCCAGATCTACGTGAACGACGCCTTCGGGAGCGCCCACCGGGCCCATGCTTCCACCGAGGGGGTGGCTCATCACCTTGCGGGGGTGGCCGGTTTTCTGATGGAGAAGGAGATCCGCTTCCTCGGCGATGTTCTGGAGAATCCGCAGAAGCCCTTCGTAGCCATTATCGGCGGAGCCAAGGTTTCCTCAAAGATCGCGGTGTTGGAATCTCTGCTCACGAAGGTGTCGAGCTTCATCATTGGCGGGGCCATGGCCTATACCTTTCTGAAGGTCCAGGGGCATCGGGTCGGAGCCTCCATGGTTGAAGAGGATCTGCTGGACACGGCCGGAGATCTCCTGGCAGAGGCGGAAAAACAGGGGGTAGAGGTGCTGCTGCCCGTCGATCACATGGTAGCCGCCGAGTTCTCAGATACGGCCAAAGCCGAGTACATCGGGGAGGTCGATATTCCCGACGGCAAGATCGGCATGGATGTGGGCAAACTGACGCTGGCAAGGTTCGCCGAGGTCATCACAGCGGCCAAGACCCTCGTCTGGAACGGGCCGCTGGGGGTTTTCGAGTTTCCCGAGTTCGCCAGGGGAACCCTGGAGACGGCCAAGGCGGTTTCCAGGTGCGCCGGAATCACGGTTGTCGGGGGCGGAGACAGCGTGGCCGCGGTCAAACAGTTCGGCCTGGATGATCAGATCAGCCACGTGTCCACCGGAGGCGGGGCGTCTCTCGAGTATCTGGAGGGAAAATCCCTTCCCGGAATCCTGGCCCTGCAGAATAAATAGAACGAGGTAAACATGCGTACACCTTATATAGCCGGAAACTGGAAGATGCACAAAACCACGGTGGAGGCTGAAGAACTCACCCGGAATCTGGTGCGCGCCCTGGATCGGGAGGCTAAAAAGGTCATGATCGCCCCCGCTTTCACGGCTCTGGGTGCGGTGAAGCGCTGCCTGGAGGGCAGCCATATCCTCCTGGGTGCCCAGAATATGGGTCCCGAGGAACAGGGCGCCCATACCGGGGAGATCTCGGTGCTGATGCTCAAAGACCTGGGCGTAGAGGTGGTCATTCTGGGTCACTCGGAACGGCGCCACAAGTACGGGGAGAAAGATGAGCTGATAAACCGCAAGGTCAAGCTTGCTCTTGCCCACGAACTGGAGGTCGTCCTCTGCGTGGGAGAGATCCTGGAGCAGCGGGAAGGCGGGGTCACCAACAAGATCGTGGAAGCGCAGCTGCGGGGCGGTCTGGAGGGGGTAGGGGATCTGGGGCATGTCACCATCGCCTACGAACCGGTGTGGGCTATCGGCACCGGAAAGACAGCCACTGCCAAAGATGCCAATGATACCCACCTGTTTATCCGGGATCTGCTTGGGCGGATGTACAGCCCGGAGGCATCTGAACAGATGATCATTCAATACGGCGGATCGGTGAAGCCGAACAACGCCGCGGAGCTGATGTCCATGGAAAATATCGACGGGTTACTGGTCGGAGGAGCTTCTCTGGCCGCCGATTCTTTTGTGCCGATCGTGCGCTACGATGCGGGGAGTTAAGTAATGGGAATGGGATTGTTGAGCATCGTTCTACTGGTGATTTTTGCCATAGCCGCTTTACTTATGATCCTGGTGATAATGCTTCAGGATGATCAGGGAGAGGGCATTGGCGGTTTGTTCGGCGGGGGCAGTTCTTCGGCCTTCGGATCCAGATCCGGGAATATCCTCACGAGGTTCACCTCGATTCTGGGGGCCATCTTCATCGTCGGGGCTTTCGCTCTGGCCTGGCTGAACAGAACCCCCGAATCCACGGATATCGTGGAAAAAGCACGGCTGGAGCAGATGCAGGAAACAGAAAACTCGGACTGGTGGGTCGAGCGGATCGAAGAGCCGCAGCCCCAGTTGCAGCAGCTGGAGACCCCCGCGGAGTCCGAGGAAGAAGCGGAACTGCCCCAGGGCATGAACCGCTGAGGGTAGATCGCGATAAATCGCGGTACCACAGCATCAACTGCTTCGGAAGAATCCAGGCGGATTATCCACATAATTTCACATTCCTTTGATAATATCATTAAAATATTAATGTTTTAAAGAACGAATGTTGATATACTAATCTATATCACCGAAAATCTTGTATTTCGGTTTCCGGTGTATTAGGTTTTCAATGTGGATGCTACAGGCAGGGTTTTATGTCTCTTCGATGAGCTGGTCGCCGAAGGCGAGGCGATCAAGCAGGACTGCAAGAAACTGTACTTCTACGGACAGAAAAAACAGATTTCTCCCGAAGCGTTTGCCGAGTGGAAGACCAAGTGTCTCAGCCTTTTGAAATCCACCTTCGGATCATCCAGCCCGCAGTTCGACAGCTTTTCCAACGCCAAGTTCTTCGACTACTACAACGCGACCCAGGTATTTCTGGGCATCCTCAAGGCGGCCAGCCTGGACATCCGGAAGGGATACTTCTTCCACAAGGACCTCATGTTGAGCGTCAACATCTACGTTTCCCTGATGGTACGCGCTCGGCAGCAGATCGAAAGCGGCCACCTTCGCAAGGCGGAAGGGATTCTGGAGGCTGTTCTCCAAGAGGTGCTCGGCAAAATATGCTACAATAAAAAGATCCCCTTCGAGCAGGATGACACGGTCGAGAACCTTGCCGAGGTTTTGCTCAAGGCGGAAACGATCCCCGAATCTGTACGAGACGAGCTGACAGCCCTGCAGCGGCAGTTCCAGGGGGCGAACGCCAAAGCGGAAGCATTAACGGCCGCTACCGAGTGGATACTGTCTTTTCTGAACGAGTATCTCGGCGGCCAGATCCTTATCCTGAACTGAACTCAGCGCACGAGCTTCCGCAGAGAAACCGACAGCAGGGAGAGTTTTTCAGCTCTCAGGTAAAGCACGTACAGTGTGTCTGCATCCGCCAGCGCGGTGAAACCCTGGATATTCGTGTCCCCCTCCACCAGTGCCAGCTTCTCATACTCCCCGCCGGGCTCAGGGTAGAGCATTGACAGTTGATAGCCGTTTGTTTGCCGCTGGTCGATCACCCGCTCATTGAAGAGGAACAGATGCTGACCGTTGTAGTCTGTCAGAAAAACCGAACTTGTCCCTTCACAGAGGGTAACGGGCAGTACCTCGAAGGCGCGTCTATCCGCCTCTCGATCCCAGATCGACCCCCGCTCCAACAGGGTGATCGTGGATTCCGCCGGGTCGAACAGCAGGACGTTGAGACGGTCGTCCAGTATCGTGCTGTAGTGGACCTCCGCGGCGGCGTATACAGCTTCGATTCCCAGGGAGTCTGCCCCTGGGTGTATCAGGTACAGCCTCTTCGATCGATTATCGTAGACGCTGCACGCCCAGGCATCCCTCTGCCGTACAACCCAGGTTCTCCCCACCGGTTGGAGCGGTCCTGAGGGCAGGACCGTTGATGCCAGCTGCAGAGGCTGTCCTCCCGGCCGGAGTCGGTACAGGGCCAGGGAGTTTCCCTCGGGAACTACTACCTGGAGGTTGCCCTCCTGCTCCGGAACAGCGGCCAAAGGCTCGTTCATCCCCGGAAAGGCATCGATCCACCAGGTTTCTTCCGTACCGGTCTTCCTCAACCACTTGAGTACCGAGTTCTCCTGGATTTCCTGATCCACGTAAAGAACATTGAGAAAGCGATCATCCGCCAGGAAGAGGTGCCTTCCGAAGCTCTCACCGATGTCCGGACTGTAACTGATACGGTCCAGGTACTTCGTGTCCGCCAGAGCCGGACGCAGGGGGGCGGGGAGGACCTGCCCGGATACAAGATTCAGGGACAGTGCGTCCAGGGAGGGGTAGATCATGTTCAGCTGCCCGTCGCGAAGATGCATGGAGAAGTTGAGACCCACCGATTGATCGGTAACAGTCTGTTCCTCGATTTCCAGCTTCAGCTTCTGCGGATCGGAGAAACAGGAGCACAGCAGCAGACACGCGGCGATCACAGGCGGGAGGATGGATGCAGCTGTTCGCTTCAAGTACCGTAACCTTGACCTTTCCTGGAACTGAAACGTATACTAACCCATTACAGCGTCAGTGCATAGGCAGGTGATTTATGAGAGCGGCGGTTGTCTTTTTTGCTACGAACTCCAGGGATCGAATCCTGAACATCACCCGGTCCCTGGCCAGGGGGATCGAGTCCCAGGGGCATCAGGTGGATATCATCGACGGAGTCCACGATGTCAACGCCAAACTGACTATGTACCAGTACATAGCGGTGGGCAGTGAGACGCTTTCGAAATTCAGCAGCAAGATCCCGGACAAAGTGGGGCACTTCCTGAGTTCCTCGGGCATGGTGTCGGGGAAGAGGTCTTTTGCCTTCGTAACCAAGAACGTCATCGGCGCAACCAAAGCCCTGGCCCGGTTGATGAGAAACATGGAGAAGGAGGGGATGTTTCTCAAATACTCCTCGATCCTCAACAGCCCTCAGGAAGCCGAGGAAATCGGCAAGCGCCTGCACATCAAATAAGACGCCCCGGCGCGGGCACTCATTCCTTCCAGGGAAAGATCATTCCCTTCAGGGTTCTCTTTCCGACCCGTTCCCTGTCCTCGGTGAGCAGCGCATCCCATGGTATGTTGCGGCGTCCGTCAGGATGTTCTTCCAGATGGTCGTACTTGTACAGCCGCAGCTTCAGCGCTACGTTCCACCAGAGAAAGATAGAGGCGATGCCCGGCAGCAGTAACGCGGTGAACCCCGAAATTGTGAAGGTGACGAGGGTCCCGATCAGCAGGCCGACGGTGAACAGGGGGTTGTCCAGGAGAAGAAGAAACATCTTTTTGATGATTTTTCTGAGATTTTTGTCCAGCCTCGCCTGGATGGAGAAGAAAAACTGAAAAGCCAGAAACCAGAAGATCATCACCCAGAACAGAAAGGCTGAGGCCAGGGGACCCACGAAGGATTGGAGGCTTCTGTACCACGGAAAGGCGTACACGAAGAGGATCACCAGCACCATATTAATTAGGGCAAAGAGCAGGCTCGTGGGGTAGGTGGCCTTGAGCGCGGGGAGGAAATCCCTGAACTCCGGCTTCGTGTAGTCGGCGATCATCGAGGTCATGGTGCTCACCACCCCGGAATACATAAAGAGGATCCCCATGCCGATGCCGAGTGCGATGAAAAACAGCAGCTGGTTGTCCCGAAACAGCCCAGGGAAATATATTATAATGGCAAAGGCGAGGATAAACCCCAGGTTGAGTATGACGATACGGATCAGATTATCCCACATGTCGAAGAAGGTCTTTTTGATCAAAAAACCGAACATGCCCCAAGCTAACACGAAAAGCCGCTGCATGTACACACCCGCCGATGTGAAGAGGATTTGTCCTTGACAATACTATCATCATCACGTATACTTTTTTGGAATATGTAAATCCATTTACAGAAGGGTTGAGCGGTCCGAATTGGTTAACTACTACGAGGTATTAGGTCTCGATCCAACCTGTTCGACAGATGAAATCAAGCGCACCTTCCGCAAAAGGGCAAAAGAGTTCCACCCTGATTTAAAAATCTCCAATCGCCAGCATTCCACCGAGAGCATGAGGAACCTGCTGGCCGCCTATGAAACGCTCAGCAATCCTCAAAAGCGCAAGTCCTACGACCGTGCCTTTACCATCCATTTCTCCCGATCCAAATTCGACTACCGGGAGTACCTCAAGAGCCGTCCGGATGATCTGATCGCCCAGGCAAAGCTCATCTTTTACAACCTGCTGAACTCCGATCCGAATGAGGCGCTCCAGCTCTACGATTCTTTGTCGCAGCGCCGTCCGGATTTTTCGCTGGAGTTATGCCTTGGGCGAGAGGACTACATGGACTGTATATTTCTCATCGCCGAAGCACTGGAGAAAAACGGCGAGTACATCCGCGCCTGCCAGCTGTACAAACATCTGTGCTTGCTGGAAATGGAACAGCCCTACTTCCATCATTTTCTCGACGAAATCATAGAGAGGCTGCGGAGCATCACCTGCTTCAAGATGGTGACCAAACTCCCGCCCCAGACATCTATAGACTACATAAAAGAACTGATCCGGTTCGATTTTTCCCGCAAGGACAATGCCTTTTTCTACAAGAAAATCGCCGAAATTTACTGCGCGTTGGGGCAGCGGGACCTGGCGCTCGGCTACCTCGACAAAGGGTTGAAGCTGGATCAAAAACTGCCCGGAGTAAAAAAGCTGAAGGAAAAGATCGGCTACACGGAAATTCCCGTGGGTTGATGCTATACTTGACAGTACCTTCGCAGGTGATTACTTTGGGTGGGATGAAACGCATATTTGTTCTTGCAGCAGTACTTCTCCTCGTTACCCCAATCGTTTTTGGGCAGCTAATCGACAAACCAGTCGCGACCGTCAAGCTTTCCAAGTTCGAAGTCATTTCGGTAAAACAGTTTCGCCAGCAGATCGAGGATCTGGAGGCAAGGACGCAGAAACCAATTTCCATGGACGACCGCAGGAAACTGCTGGACCTGCTGATAAGTGAAATGCTGATCAGCCAGGCCGCATCCATGGAGAACATCACGGTCAGCCAGAGCGAGATCGATTCGCGAATTGCCCTAGCCCGCCAGACAGGCGGACTGGGCTTGAATTTGAACCGGGAGCTAACCGACCAGGAGTTCAGACAGCTGCTCCAGCAGTCGGGTCTGTCCTGGGAGGAGTATATCGATCAGCTCAAGAAGGCGATTCTGCAGCAGAAGTACGTCATGGAGAAAAAGCGGGCGCTGTTTGAAAATATGGCTCCTCCGTCGGAGGCGGAGATCGAAGATTTCTACGATGCGAACAAGACGGCCTTTGTCGCTCCGGATATGGTTCGCTTCAAGCACATCTTCATCGAAACCCGCAATCTCGCCTCGGCGGCTGAGAAAGAAAAAGCCAGAACCAGGGCGGAGGAGATAGCACGGGAACTGCAAAACGGCGCGGCCTTCGATGATCTGGTGGTCAAGTACTCCGACGATCAGAGCTCCCGCTACAAGGGGGGAGATTTCGGATATCTGCGCCGGGACGACCAGGCGCGGCGGCAGCTGTTAGGCAGAGAGTTTTTCGAAGCGCCCTTCAAGATGGATGTCGGTGAGATAAGCGGAGTTCTTCAGTCGAACATCGGTTTTCACATCATCCGGGTGACCGAGAAAATCCCCTTTCGGCTGCTTGCCTTGGACGATCCCATCCCGCCTCAAAACAAGAGCACGGTGCGGGACCAGATCAGCGCTCAGCTGCTCCAGCAGAAACAGGCGGAATTCTATCAGCAGGCGCTGCTGGATCTGATCGCTGAACTGAAAAAGAAAGCTGAGATACGAATTTTCGAAGAAAATCTCGTTTCGTAAAGCAATCCGCATGGGCGCCAGAAGAAAAGGACGGATTCTAGCATTTCAAACTCTTTACGCCTATGAGCTTTGCTCCGCGGGTTCGCTCGAAGGGCGAAGCAGAGCAAACGATGCGGAAGGGCAGTCCCTTGAGTTCTCCTGGCTCGATGATTCGAACAGGGAAAGAATCAATCAGGAGAGCATCGACTTCGCCCGGCTCATCGCTGCAGGTACGATCCAAAACCTCACCGAGATCGACGGTCAGATCAAAATCCAGCTGGAGCATTGGGATTTTTCCAGGATCAACAAAGTCGATCAGGCCCTTTTGCGGATAGGCGTATACAGTCTGCTGTTTCAGAAAGATATACCCGCTTCGGTCACTATCGACGAAGCCGTGGACATTTCCAAAGAATACGGTACGGATGAATCCTACCGCTTTGTGAATGGGGTACTGGACGCCATCCGTAAAAATCTAGAACGTTGAACCAAAAAGGCCGAAGGCTACGCAATCTCCTTCTCATCCTCACAGCGGCCGCAGTCATCGCCGGCCTCACGATCTATCTGGTCTTTGCCGCAGGTTCGCCCCGTCGAAGCGGGACGCTTCTGATCGATGATCTGTTGGTCGAAGCGGACTACGAGATCTCCCTCGGCTACTACGAAAGGGCGTTGGAACACCTGGAACATGCCTTGGATGGGACTCGGGGAGAGTACAACAGCCTGAGAATTCTTCGGAGGGTGTATCAAATATCATATAATTTAGATGATTTTGCTATCCTGCACGGTTTTGCTCGGCGTGCGGCGGACGATATCCCGGGCAGCAGAGAGCTGGAACAAATCTACCTGTATGCCGCTGTCCGCTGCCCTGCGGAGAGCAGGCAGGGCGTTGCCGAACGGCTGAGACGGAGCCGTTGGCCCTATCTTCAAGCCGAGGCTTATTTCACCGGGCTCCTGGAATCACCTCCGGATCCGGAGCGAAGTCCGCAGCTGCAGGAGATCATGTCTCTGATCACCCAGCGGGATCCGTACCAGCTCCAGCGACAGGGTACCGACCTCGATGAACCCAAGCTCCATCTGGACGCGGCTCTCCTGTGGATGGCTGAGGGGGATGGGGAAAGCGCCTTCGCCGTGATGAATCGCCACCTCGGCGATCCCGCATTCAGGGAACCGGGAATCTATATATCCTACGACGCCGGTCATGAGCAAACCGCGCTGTCCCTTCTTCAGGAGATGCGGGAACAGGGAAGGCTGTCCGACCGGGTGGATCTGCAGGTCATGGAGGCGGATCTGCGGCTCATCCTCGGCCAGGCTGCGGAGGCAACCCGGCTGTATCGTCAGATCATCGCTTCCCATCCGACCTATTCCTGGATTCCCTATTTAAACCTGGCGGCGATAGCCGAGGACAGTGCGGACAAGCAGAGCGCCTACGCTCTGCGGGAGAGAGCCTATGGGCAGTTTCCCGCCGTCGGTGCCGTGGTCACGGCATATGCGCGGAGTCTGACTGAAAACGGCGACCGGAAGCTTGCCGCCTCGACGCTGGAAGGCTATCTGGAAGACCAGGCCGACGACTACCAGGCTCAGCTGCTTCTCCTGGATGTGCAGAACAAAGCCTCATCCCCCGTGATATACCAGGCAGCGCTTTGGAAGCTGTACAACCAGCATCCGGAGAGTCGAATGCTCTGTGAGCACCTGTTTACCTATCTTCTGGAGTTCAACGACCTCCCCGGAGCGCAGTCCGTACTGCGTCACTACCAGGCGGCCACCGGCAGGAGCTCGGAACCCTGGCTCCTGGATTACAGGGCGGTGCTCGCCGCGATTCGCCGAGATGAAGCGCAGGCGATCAGCCTGCTTCAGGACAGGCTCGCAATAGAGGACAACTGGCAGGGACGATTCAATCTGGCTGTTCTTCTGGGAAAAAACAGCAGGCCCGATCAGGCCATCGAGCAGCTGATAGCGGCGGAAAATCTGCTGCCGGAGGAAAAGAACCGGTACTACCGATCCCGCATCCGGTCTAGGATCGGAGAACAGTATCTGATGCTCGGAGACCGTGCCGCTGCCCGCCGGGAGTGCGATTACGCCCTCGATTTGGATGTCAGCAACTTTCACGCTCATCGGATCCTGCGAATCCTTGAAGG
>CAZPPB010000131.1:0-10573 GCA_964588355.1 uncultured Spirochaetaceae bacterium
CCGGGGCGAGGGAGAGATCGGCTACGCCTGGGTTCAGCCGGGCAATCTCTGGGATCCCTCGGTGGTGATCGCCGCATCCGCGGCCAAAGAGCTGGGAAAGGCTCAGGGCTCGATGGACTCTGCAGCCGCCGGCGCAGCTCCCGGCGGGGAGGGTCCCACAGAGATACCTTTGGATGTGGGCGGGTTGAGCCCGCAGCAGATCAATCTGATGCTGAAGAACCTTCCTATCGACATGACCTACGTGGACCAGAACGACAGGGTGCGCTACTACTCCCAGGGACGGGAGCGGATCTTTCCCCGCAGCCCGGCGGTGATCGGGCGGGCGGTGCAGAACTGTCATCCCCCCAACAGCGTGCACGTGGTGGAAAAGATACTGGAAAGCTTCAAGCGCAGGGAGAAGGATACGGCCGAGTTCTGGTTGACCCTCAACGATCGTTTTGTCCATATCCGCTACTTCGCCCTCTACGATCAGGAGGGAGCGTACAGGGGGGTCGTGGAGGTCAGTCAGGACGTTACCGGCATCCGTGCTCTTAAAGGACAAAAGCGGCTGCTCGATTGGTAGTGCCGGATTGGAAGCCGGTGCCGCGGACGGCGTCGCGACCGACATGCAGGGCGAGTCCTCTACCAGGGCAGATCCAGGGTTTCAGTCAGGAATCTCATGAACGGTGCGGCCGCTGCGCACAGCCTGGCGAAGCGGTCCGGGAAATCAGGAGAGCACGCGCCGTCTTCCGACAGGGCAACCTGGGCGATGAAATCCTTTCGCTTCAAATCTTCGATCTGCGGATGGTCCGGATCGTAGCCCTGGGGGGCTCGCTTGAGGGATTCCCCGCCGAGCTGGTACTCTCTGCTGAACTCCGGATCGGTTTTAACCCGGATCCAGGCGGAAGGGTCGGCGGCAATCGCCTGTCGGATCCTTACCAGGGCGGCTGAATCCGGGCGCCAGATTCCGACGGCGGCGAATACATTGGCCGGCTCGAGGTGGAGGTAGAATCCGGGGGCGTGAACATCCTTTGCCCGCTCGTGGCGAAACTGGATCCCCGCGTAGGTTTTGTAGGGGCTCTTGTCCGGGGAGAAGCGCACATCCCTGTAGATACGAAACAGGGAGCCCCCCACGGGCCGCGGATCGGCCCGGAAGTGGCAGCTGATCCGACGCAGGGGCTGCTCGAGGTCCATGATGAAGCGCTGCAGGGGCAGTCGAACCCGCTGTTCGTAGCGTTCCTTGTTGCTCTGGAACCACTCTCTGCTGTTGTTGAGCTTCAGCTCACGGAAAAAATCGAACAACTCCGGTGTTATATGTGATGTGTTCATCTTACTCTCCGTAATCCCGGAGCAGGGGCGGATCGGCCTGGCTGCCGGCCCGGCTTTGGGCTGAACGGCCGGGAGGGCCCGGTCCGCTTTCCTCATGCGGCGCCTCCGGCGCTTACGAAGCGGATGCAGACCGCCAGCACTTCCACGGCACTACGGATCTGCTCCAATGAGGGCAGGGTGGGGGCGATGCGGATGTTGCTGTCCTGCGGATCCTTTCCATATGGCCAGGTGCTCCCGGCTTTGGTGAACTTCACCCCCAGATCCCCGGCCAGGGAGACCACAGCTTTCGCGCAGCCCGGCCTGGTATCCAGGCTCACGAAGTAACCTCCCTGGGGTCTGGTCCAGGTGGCCACTTCCCGGTCGCCCAGCTCCCGCTCCAGGATCTCCTGAACCGCCTGGAATTTGGGGCCAAGGATCCGGGCGTGCTTGTCCATGTGCTTCAGGATCCCCCTCATGTCCCTGAAGTACAGCAGGTGGCGGAGCATATTTATCTTGTCCGGTCCGATGGTCTGGGAAACCAGTCGACTCCGCAGCCAATCCATGTTCCCCGTGCTGCCGGCTGTCAGGGAGATACCCGCCCCGGGTAAGGACACCTTGGAGGTGGAGCCGAAGATCAAAACCCTGTCGGGATTGCCGGCCTGCTTGCAGGCCTCCAGGATGTTCTTCAGGGGAGCCGGTCCCCCACCCAGATGGTGAACCGTGTAGGCATTGTCCCAGAGGATTCGGAAATCCGCCGCCGCGGTGCTCATGGAGGCCAGGCGCTCTACGGTTTGGTCGGAGTATACAACACCGGAAGGGTTGCTGTACTTGGGCACGCACCACATCCCCTTTATCCCTGAGTCCCGCTGCAGCAGATCCTCCACCTCATCCATATCCGGACCCGTTTCCGTTAGAGTAACGGGGATCATCTGGATCCCGAAGTGTTCGCACACGGCGAAATGCCTGTCGTAGCCGGGAACCGGGCAGAGGAACTTCGTCCCCCCGCCGAACCAGGGTTGCCCACCCCCCGAGGTCCCGTGGGTCATGCACTGGGCTACGGTATCGTACATCAGGTTGAGGCTGGCATTGCCGCCGATGATCACCTCCGCGGGGCTCACTTCGAGGAAGTCGGCAAAAAGCCGTTTGGCCTCAGGGAAGCCGTCCAGACCACCGTAGTTGCGCACATCCAGACCCGAGGGGGTGTGGTAGTTGCTCTCATCCACGATTGTCAGCATCCCGTTGCAGATGTCCAGCTGCTCCGGTCCGGGTTTCCCCCGGGTCATGTCCAGGTCAAGCTTCTGTTTTTTGAATCCCTCTATGCGCTCGGTCAGTCGCTGTTTGCTGTCCAAGGATCGTTTCCTCCTCCCTTCAGCGGGTCATCTTTGTCGGATCAACAGAACACTTTAGCTCATTGCCAGGGCAGAGTGTCCAGGTCTACGTTGCCGCCGGACAGGATGATGCCGATGCGTTTACCCCTTGCATCGAAGCCTTCTTCCAGTAAAGCAGCGAAGGGCACGGCCGCCGACGGCTCGATCAGGATCTTCATCCGCTCCCATATGATGCGCATGGCCGCGACGATCGACTCCTCCTCCACGGTCACGATCCGATCAACGTAGCGGCGGATGATGGGGAAGGTCAGGGTTCCCAGGGAGGTGCGCAGGCCGTCGGCCACGGTCTGGGGATTCTCCGAGGGGTAGATACGCCCGTCCCGCAGCGAGCGGAAGGCGTCGTCGGCCCCCTTGGGCTCTCCGGCGATGACCCGCAGCCCAGGGCGCAGATAGTGACAGCTGAGGGCCGTGCCGCTCAGCAGCCCGCCGCCGCCCACCGGGGCCATGACCAGCTCCAGATCGGAAACCTGCTCCAGGAGCTCCAGTGCACAGGTCCCCTGGCCGGCTATGATCCCCGGGTTGTTGTAGGGGTGGATGAAGGTCGCTGCGGTGCGGGCTACGACCCGCTCCAGGGTCTGCTCCCGGTCTCTCTGGGTGGGCGGGCAGAACACGATGCGGGCGCCGTATCCCCGAACCGCCGCCACCTTGACCTTTGGGGAGTTCTCCGGCATGACGATATGGGCTGGGATCCCCCGCAAACGGGCTGCCAGGGCCAGGGCCTGGGCGTGGTTTCCCGAAGAGTGGGTGGCCACCCCTCTGGAGGCCTCATCCTCGGACAGGGAGAACACCGTGTTGGCGGCGCCCCGAAACTTGAAGGCCCCCACCTTCTGCAGATTCTCGCACTTGAAGAACAGCTCGGCCCCGGCCATGTCGTCGAGGCTGGAACAGGTCAGGACCGGGGTGCGGTGAGCGTAGGGTCGGATGCGTTCGGCAGCGGCCCGGATGGCTTGAAGATCCGGTGCCTCGGGTATCGGATGAACGGCTGTGTTGCTGGCGGCCATGATGGAACCAGTCTACACCACGGCGATTGAGGTGGAAAAGGGCCGTGATGCGGCATGCGCCAAAGGGTAGGTGCCGCAGGGGAAATACGCTGCTGCGGATTGGATGAGCCGCTATATTTGACTCGAACGGTAATGCTTGAGTAAATTCAGAACATGCGGAATAATCGGGGCATTGCAGGCGTCATCCCCGCCAGCGAGGACTGCCCAGAGTGCGCCTGGAGGCCGGCAGGGGAAGGGCGCCACACCGATGTCTTCTACATCCCCGAGATGGACTGTGAAGAGGAGATCTCCCTGATCCGCAGGAAGTTGGGCGGGATGGATGAAGTGCTCGATCTGGAGTTCAATCTCGTTTCCCAGAAGCTGACCGTGGTTCACACGACCGAAGCGCAGCGCCTCGAAAAATCTCTGCGGGAAATAAGAATGACCCCCCGGAGGGAAAGGGTCGAGCAGGAGCCGCCCCGGGGATTCTGGGCTGGAAACAAACACCTGATCCTGACCATCGCCTCGGGAGTCCTGACCGTTGCGGGGTTTCTCATCTCCCTGACCGCCGCCGACCCGCTGGCCTCAACGGCCCTATACGGGACGGCGATCCTCAGCGGCGGGTGGCTGGTGGCGCGCAAAGGGTTCTACGCCCTGCGCAGCAGGACCCTGGATATCAACGTTCTCATGACTCTGGCGGTTGTAGGGGCGGCGGCTATCGGCGAGTGGCTGGAAGGGGCCACCGTGATCTTCCTCTTCTCCCTGGCCAATCTGCTGGAGTCGTGGAGCATGAGCCGGGCCCGGCGGTCGATAAAGAATCTGATGGAACTGGCTCCCAACGTGGCTCGGGTGCGTGACGGAGAACAGGAGCGGACGGTGGCGGCCGAGGAGGTGCGGATCGGCGATATCCTGGCCGTCCGTCCGGGAGAGCGGGTGCCTCTTGACGGTACGGTGAGCGCAGGCTCTTCGGAGGTCGACCAGTCTCCGATAACCGGGGAGTCTCTTCCCGCATCCAAAACCAGAGGGGACGAGGTCTTCGGAGGTACGATCAACCGCGGCGGTTATTTGGAGATCCGGGTGACCAAACTTGTCCGGGACACGACCCTGGCACGGATCATCCACAGCGTAGAGGGGGCCCACTCCCGCAAAGCTCCTTCCCAGAGCTTCGTGGATCGCTTCGCCCGCATCTACACCCCGGCGATCGTGCTCATCGCCGCTGCGATGGCCGTCCTCCCGCCCCTGATCGCCGGCGCGGCCTGGGGCGTGTGGTTCTACAGGGCCCTGGTGCTGCTGGTGGTGGCCTGTCCCTGTGCCCTGGTCATCTCCACGCCCGTGACGATTGTCAGCGCTTTGGCCCGGGCGACCCGGGACGGTATCCTGTTCAAGGGCGGGGTTTTTCTGGAGGCTGTCGGTTCCCTGAAAGCCTTCGCCTTCGACAAGACCGGAACCCTCACCTACGGCAAACTCGCCGTTGGCGAGGTAGTGGCCTTGAACGGTACGGATGAACAGACGGTGCTCCGTCTAGCCTCGGGGATCGAGTCACGCTCTGAGCATCACCTGGCGGGGGCCATTCTGGCGGAGGCCCGAAGCCGGGGGGTCGAAGCGCCTGAAGCCGCCGAGTTCCTCAGCATGCCCGGCAAGGGAGCGGCCGCCACCGTCGAAGGGAGCCGCTACTACATCGGCAACCACCGCCTGTTCGAGGAGATGGGCTGGTGCTACCCCGAGCTGGATGCCCGCTTGGATGTTCTGGAAAGGAAGGGAAATACGGTAGTGATCCTGGGCGACGGCCGCACCGTATTTGGACTCATCGCCGTGGCCGATCAGCCCAGAACTGAATCATCAGCCGCACTGGCAGGCTTGAAGGAACTGGGGGTGGAACGCACGGTGCTGCTCACCGGAGACAACCGATCCACCGCCGCGGCCATAGCCGGCCGGGTTGGGACCGACTCCTTCCGGGCCGAACTGCTGCCGGAAGACAAGGTCCAGGCGGTGAGAGAGCTGGTGGAGGGCTACGGCAGTACGGCCATGGTCGGAGACGGGATCAACGATGCCCCGGCTCTGGCAACCGCCACGGTGGGCATCGCCATGGGGGTAGCCGGTACCGACGCGGCTCTGGAAACAGCGGATGTGGCCTTGATGTCCGACGACCTGAGCAAACTCCCCCTTGCCGTTCGGCTGGGCAGGAGGAGCTTGCGTCTGGTCAAGCAGAATATCGCCTTTGCGATTCTCGTGAAAGCCGTGTTCATCGCCCTGACGCCCCTTGGACTGACGACCCTCTGGATGGCGGTTCTGGCCGATATGGGAGCAAGCCTGCTGGTTATTTTCAACGGTCTGCGCGCCCTGGGCAGGAGGGTGTAGACTTGGGCCCCGGCTGGACCGCCCCTGCCGGGCCGATCCAGCCGAGTAATTCTTTCCCGCTATCAGGCAGTGGGAAAAATTTTCTCACCGCTGCGGTAAACGATCTGGAAAAATCAGTGGGGCTGGGCGGAAAATCCCCGCAGCAACCGACGGATATGGCACGGTTCGTGCAGCTACTATTGGAGTGATCAAAACACAATCGTGATCAAAGCAAAACTAAAACGATACGGAGGGTATCTATGAACACGAAGAAGATCTTTTTTCTGCTCCTCATCGCCGGGGTCGCTGCGGCGGGGGCGTTTGCTTCCGGAAACAAGGAAGATGAATTCGGGCCCGACCGCCCGGATTGGCGGCGTATGCCTCGCGGGGATGCCCCGGAGCTGTCCGAAGAGACCATTACCGTTACAGGGCAGCTGTACTTCGAGGACAGGATGCATCCGGAGCTGAAAAGCGGCGCTGAGGAGTACGAGCTTCTCGTTCCCCGTTTCTATGCCTACGAGCTGGATCTGGAGGAAGGACAGACCGTTACGATAGAGGGCTATACCGTAGAGGGCATGCCCTGCTGCGAGGAAGAGGAGGACGGGGAGCTCCACATCTGGGTGACCAAGGCAGTCATCGACGGCCAGGAGTACGACCTGGAAAACGGCCCCCGCTGGGGTATGATGGGCCCGGGGATGCGTCGCCGGGGAGGTATGATGGGACCCGGTCGGCGTCCCTACGGCTGCGATGATGATCGTGACTGGGGACGGCGAATGTAGGCGGTTAATCGATTGCCGATCCATTATAGATGGGAGAAGGGTGGACCCCCCGCCCTTTTCCCTTTTTTGTTTGAAAGCTACAATCTGTCGGAAAGCTGTAGTCCACTGCAGCAACACCGGTCGAGGTGAAGATGGCTCGAGGATTCCGGCGCCTGATCAAAGAGGAACTGCTGTTCTTCATTTTTCTACTCGCCCTGTTTCTGACGATAACCGCACTCGTGTTGGTAATGATATCCGGCAGGAGCAGACGGGAGAGCCTGCTTCTGGAGTACGAAGCCCAGCGCATAGCGGCGGCTCTGATGGAAGCCGGACGGGACGGCGGCGAGTTGGACGGCGAGTCTCTGGAGGAGCGGATCGTGGGTTTCGGGATCTACACCGCCCGGGGAGCGGCTGTCCAGCGTTTCGGCAGCGCCCCCGCTTACCTGCAGCTGCCGGGAGGTCCCAGAGAGCGGGACCTCCTGCGCGGTCCGATCCTGCGCTTTGACGAGCAGCGCAGAACCCTCACCCTCATTCGCTGGATCGGCATGGCACCCGGGATGATGGATATGCACCACCGCATGCCCCGGATGATGCAGCCCGAGAACATGCAGCTGCTGTTCCTCGAGCTGGCCGTGGAGGATTATTGGTCAGTCCGCCGTACCTTCAAGACCGCCCGCATTGTGGCGCCCCTGCTGATCCTGCTGGTGATCGCCTTTATCGGCTACCTTTACCACAAAAACGCACTGTACCGCAGAGTCCTGGCCTCCCAGCAGCAGCTGGCCCAGCTGGGCGAGGCCAGCCGCACCCTCTCCCACGAGATCAGGAATCCCCTGAGTGCTATCCGCATCCAAACGGGCATCCTGCGCAAGACCCTGCCCGAGGCGAATCGGGAGGATCTGCGCATCATCGAGGAGGAGGTTTCCCGGCTCAGCCTGCTGACCGACAGGATCGGTGATTTTCTCCGGGATCCCGTGGGACAGCCTGAGGGGATCGACCTGGATTCCTTCATCCGGGAGACGATCCTGCGCTACGATCGTCAAATTAACTACAGCCACGAAGGAGAGCCTGAAATCCAGATCAGCTTCGACAGGCAACGGCTGCGCTCGGTAATGGAGAATCTGATCAGCAATGCCCTGGACAGCCAGGCGGCCTCCGCGGAAACGCTACCGGTGGAGATCGCCGTGTCTACAACGAAGAACCGGGTGGAGATAGGGGTCCTCGATCGGGGCGAGGGGCTTCCGCCGGACGCCGAGCAGAAGATCTTCGACCCCTTCTACACGAATAAAATCAGCGGTTCCGGGGTCGGGCTTTCCATCTGTAAACGTTTCGTAGAGGCGGCGGACGGAACCTTGAGGATCCAGAGCAGAAAAGGAGGCGGCACCCAATCCGTTGTTTCGCTCCCGCGGGGCAACCCGCCGCAGACCAACCCACCCCGGGGGAATCTATGAGAGTGCTGATTGTAGATGACGAGAAGAACATCCGCGAGTCGATCCGGCGCTACCTGGATACGGAAAACATAGAATCCGTGGCCGCGGAAAACGGCCTGTCCGCCAAACGTCTGCTCCAGGAGAAGGTGTTCTCTGCAGGGATCGTGGATCTGCGCATGCCGGGGATGGACGGTCTGGAGCTGCTCAGGTGGATTCGAGAAGAGGGGCCTCGCTTGCCGGTGATCATGATTTCCGCCTACGGGGAGGTACAGGACGCCGTGGAAGCGATGAAGCTCGGCGCCCAGGACTACGTGGTCAAGCCCTTTGATCCTGAAGAGTTGATCGTGCGGCTGAAGAAGGTCGTGGAGAATCAAAAACTCCGGGATCAGATCGACCTGGGAGGCCGGGGGCAGCTGCCGGGGATCGAAGGTCTGGGCCGGAGCCCGGAAATGATGGAAATCGGCAGGACGATCGCGAAGGTCGCAGACACCCCCTCGACGGTGCTGATCACCGGAGAGAGTGGAACCGGCAAAGAGGTGATCGCCCGCCTGATCCACAATCTCTCCTCCCGCTCGGAGAACCCTTTTGTACCCGTGAACGTGGGAGGGATTCCCGAGTCCCTTCTGGAAAGCGAACTGTTCGGCTATGAGCGGGGCGCTTTCACCGGAGCCGAACGGCGCAAGGTCGGGCTTTTCGAGGTGGCCTCAGGGGGGACCCTGTTTCTCGATGAGATCGGGGAGATGTCCGGTCAACTGCAGGTAAAGTTGCTGCGGGTGCTTCAGGACGGGAAGGTGCAGAGGTTGGGAGCCACCGACCTGATCCCGGTGGATGCCCGGATCCTGGCCGCCACCAACCAGGATCTGCCGCAGCGGGTGCGGCAAAAAACCTTCCGGGAAGATCTGTACTACCGGTTGAACGTGGTCCATCTGAGAATTCCTCCCCTGCGGGCGCGCATCGATGACCTTCCCCTCCTGATCGGCCAGCTGCTCGGCAAGCTCAATCATAAGCTGGGCAAGAGTATTCAGGAGGTCGATCCACAGGTGGTGGAGCAGCTGCGGCGCTACCCGTTTCCCGGCAACGTTCGGGAGTTGGAGAACCTGCTGGAGCGGGCTCTGATCTTCGCCGAGGGAGATTGCCTCACCACATCCGATCTCGCCCTGCCCCTGAGCGAAAACCACCCGTTCCCCGCTCCGGCTACCCTGGAGAGCCTGGAGAGGCAGGCGATCATCGAGGCTCTTCATCGCTGGGAGGGAAACCGCACCAAGGCGGCAGCCCAGCTGGGAATCACCCGGCGAACCCTGCTCAACAAGATCAAGAGTTTCGGAATCGATCTGTAGGCCCCGCCTACAGCAGGCCATCCACGCTCTCGGCAATTGTCAGACAGGCGGTCAACCCGGGGGATTCGATCCCCACCAGGTTGACGAGCCCGGACAGGCCCCGGTCCCCCTCTTCCTGGATGATGAAATCCCGAAAGGGCTCACCCTTCCGATAGAGTTTGGGACGGATCCCGGCCATATCCGGGGTCAGGTCATCGAGCTCCAAAAAGGGGAGGAACCTCTTCGCCTTGGTGAAGAACTCCTCCTGCCCATCCTCATCGACCTGGTAGGAGATCTCATCCACGTACACGGCGTTGGGGCCGATCTTCAGCCGGTCGTCGAGGCTCAAAACGGCGTGTGCCCCGAGGTGGATCGGGGACGGTGTCGGGTAGGCCAGGCGTCCCACCTTGCCCTGATGGCGACTGGAAACGCTGAAGTACTCGCCCTTGCAGGGATAGATCCGGTAGCCCTCCGCATCCACATCGATTCCGGCCATCCAGGCGATCCTGTCGGCCCAAAGCCCGGCGGAGTTGATGACCACGCCGCTTTCAAGCTCGAGCTGCTCTCCGTCGGTGTCCTTGATCTCCACCACGTATCCGTCCACGCTCTTCTCCAGGGCGATCACCTCGGTATTGTAGGCCACGGTGGCGCCTCGGGATTCCGCTGTCTGCTCGAAATACTTCATCAGCTGATGGGAGTCGATGATGCCGCTTTCCGGGCTGTACAGACCGGAACGTCCGAACACGTAGGGCTCCATAGCCTCGATTTCTTCCGCGGAGATCAGACGAACCCCGGCCGCTCCGTTCGTCCGGGCCTGCTCGAAGATGCCCTGCAGCTGCTGCTCTTCGGTTTCGTCGGTGGCCAGGATCATCTTGCCGGTCTTCCTGTGGGGAATTCCCTCTTTGCGGCACAGCTCGTAGAGCAGCGGATTGCCCCGGATGCAGAGCTTGGTTTTGAGCAGATCCGCCGTGTAGTACAGACCGGCGTGGATGACCTCGCTGTTGCGGGAGGAGGTTTCCCGGCCGAAGCCGTCGTGGCGTTCCAGCACCACGATCTCCTGACCCCTCTTTGTGCGGGAGA
>CAZPPB010000132.1:0-10563 GCA_964588355.1 uncultured Spirochaetaceae bacterium
AGGGAACCGTGGAACGGGCGGTTATCGTGAGAACGAAGAAAGAGTACAAGAGACCGGACGGAACGTATATTCGTTTTGATGATAATGCCTGCGTGATTATTGACCCGGGCAGTAATCCGAAAGGCAAACGAATTTTCGGACCCGTTGCCAGGGAGCTGCGGGAGAAGGATTTCATGAAGATCGTTTCTTTGGCGCCGGAAGTTCTTTAGGAGTGGAAGATAAAGTGGCGAATACGAAAACTGTGAAATACAAGATTAAAAAAAACGACCAGGTGCAGATCATGGCCGGGAAGGATCGCGGGAAGTCCGGCCGGGTGCTGCGCGTGGATCGTGATCGAGGCAGAGTGGTGGTCGAGGGGTTGAACATGGTAAAGAAGGCGATGCGGCCGCGGGGGCAGAATCAGAAGGGAGGAATCTCCACTGTTGAGGCCGCCCTGGCGATCGCGAATGTTCAGATCCTCTGCAAGAAATGCGGACCGACACGGATCGGGCTGCGCATGGAAAAGGATGCGAAGGTGCGATTCTGCAAGAAGTGCGGAGGCGAGCTGTAATGGCGACTGCAGTGAAACAAAAACAGCCCAGATTGAAGACGGTGTATCAAGAGAAGGTCATCAAGGCACTGATGGACGAGTTCGAGTACAAGTCTGTGATGCAGGTGCCCCGGATGGAGAAGATCGTTGTCAGTATGGGCGTCGGAGAGGCATCGGTGAACAAGAAACTGCTTGATGCCGCCACCCAGGAACTCACCCAGATCACCGGGCGCAGAGCCGTGAAGACGGTTGCCCGGAAGTCGATCGCAGGGTTCAAGATCCGCCAGGGTATGGAGATAGGTGCCATGGTGACCCTTCGGGGGGATTACATGTACGAGTTTTTTGATAGGCTCATGAACATCGCGATTCCAAGGATCAAGGATTTCCGCGGCACGAATCCCAATGCCTTTGACGGGCATGGCAATTATTCCCTCGGTGTAACCGAACAGATCATTTTCCCTGAGATCGACTACGACAAGATAGAGAGAGTTTCCGGACTCAATATTGCAGTAGTAACCACGGCACAAACGGACCGGGAGGCCAGAAGTCTGCTGGCCCACCTGGGGATGCCGTTTAGGAAGTAGAGGAGACGAACCTATGGCCCGAAAATCATTGATCAACAAGGCGCAGCGAAAACCGAAGTACAGCACTCGGAAGGTAAATCGCTGCCGGATCTGCGGCCGTCCTCGAGGGTATATGCGCAAGTTTCAGATGTGCCGTATTTGTTTCAGAAATCTTGCCAGTGAGGGCAAGATTCCAGGTGTAACGAAGTCTAGTTGGTAGGGAGAGTGAGTAATGAGTGTTTCCGATCCTATTGCGGATATGTTGACGAAGATACGCAATGCTAGTCTGGCGAAGTACGAAAAGGTGGATATCCCCTCTTCGAAACTGAAGGTGGAAATCGTAAAGATCCTCAAGAATGAGGGTTTTATAAAAACCTTCAAGAAAATCAGCCAGGATGGAAAGAACCAGATCAGGATTTTTCTCAAATACGATGACGGCAGCAATCCGATACTGCACGGGTTGCAGCGGATATCGACCCCGGGGCGCAGGATGTACAAGGGATACAAGAGCATGCCCCGCGTGTACAACGGCTACGGTACCCTCATCGTGACAACCTCTAAGGGAGTAATCACCGGCAGGAAAGCATCGGAGCAGCAGGTCGGCGGAGAACTGATCTGCAGCGTTTGGTGAACAAGGAAAAGAGAGTATGTCACGAATCGGAAGAATGCCAATCGAGATTCCGGATGGAGTCACTCTGACCGTAGAGGACAACCGGGTCACTGCAAAAGGTTCCAAGGGCGAGCTGTCCCAGGATTATCACGGATCGATCGTCAAGATCAATCTGGAGGACAAGATCTGTACGTTGGAGCGCAAGAACGAGAGCAAACAGGCCAAGAGCATGCACGGCTTGTACCGAAAGCTTATCCACAATATGGTCGTGGGAGTCTCTCAAGGCTTTTCGAAAGTGCTTCTGGTAAACGGAGTCGGCTACCGTGCCGAACTGCGGGAAGATGCGCTGGTGCTCAATCTCGGCTACTCGAATCCGATCGAGTACCCCATTCCCGACGGTATTACAATCACCGTCGAGGGAAACAACCGTATCGTTGTCAGCGGCGCCGACAGGCAGAGCGTAGGACAGGTTTCAGCCGAAATTCGCGGATTGAGACCCCCTGAGCCCTACAAGGGCAAGGGGATTCGCTATGAAAATGAATATGTCCGCAGGAAGATAGGAAAGACGGGTATCAAATAAAGCGACAGCAGGAAGAAATATGGACAGATTGGAGCAGAAGAAGATACGCCGGGTGCGACGAAAGAAACACGTGCGTAAGCTCATAACCGGCAGCGGCGATCGACCGCGGATGACGGTGTACAAGAGCGGTCGATACCTCTACGTCCAGGTAATCGACGACCAGACAGCCCACACCCTGGCATCTGCCTCGAACCTCGAAAAAGATCTGAAAAAGATCAAAAGCACGATTGCCGGCGCAGAGCAGCTGGGTCAGGTTGTGGCGGGACGTTTGAAGGAAAATAAGATTGAAAAAGTCGTCTTCGATAGAAACGGCTACGCATATCACGGCATCGTGAAATCTATTGCCGAAGGCGCCCGCAAGGCGGGTATTCAGTTCTAGGAGTATTGGATTTGGAACAGGAAAAGGAATACGTTGAAAAGCTTGTTCGGCTGAACCGTATAGCCAAGGTCGTCAAGGGAGGCCGAAGGTTCTCGTTCTCCGCCATTTCAGTTGTCGGTGATAGAAACGGCCAGGTGGGCTACGGATTTGGAAAGGCGAACTACGTCTCCGATGCCATCCGCAAGAGTCTGGACCGGGCAAAAGACAACATGATCAGGGTCCCGATGAAGCGCATGACCATACCTCATCAGGTCGTCGGCAAGTTCAAGGGCGCCAAGGTCGTTTTGAAGCCGGCTTCTCCGGGTACCGGAATAATCGCCGGTGGCCCGGTCAGAGCGGTCATGGAAGCGGCGGGGATCAAGGATATCTTGAGCAAATCCCTCGGGTCGGCGAATTCGATGAACATCGTGAAGGCGGTATTCGAGGGATTCGACAGACTCATGGATGCCAAAGTGGCGGCCGCCAACCGCGGTAAAACTCTGCGTGAGTTTTGGGGTTGATGATGAAGCGGATAAGAGTACGACTGGTCAGGAGTCCGATCGGTCAGAAGCCCCGGACGCGTAAGACCGTCAGGGCATTGGGCCTGAAGAAGATAAGCTCCTCGGTAGTGCACGATGCGACACCGCCGATCCTGGGGATGGTTCGCGCTGTCTCTCATCTTGTTGAAGTGGAAGAGCTGCAGCCTTCAGGATCGTCAAAGTAAAGGAAGCCGATAATGAATATCAAGAAGCCAAAGGGAGCCACGACCCCTCCCAAAGTTCTGGGTCGTGGAACCGCAACGGGCAGGGGTTGTACCGCCGGCAAGGGCACGAAAGGGCAGAACTCCCGATCCGGCGGGGGAACCAGGCTCGGTTTTGAAGGCGGCCAGATGCCTCTGTTTCGTCGGGTCGCCAGGAGAGGTTTTTCCAACTATCCTTTCAAGAAGGAATATCTGACCCTCAAGGTAGGATCTTTAAGTGTCTTCAAAGACGGAGATACGGTAAACCGGGAGAGCCTGGCCGCTGCGGGGTTGATTTCAGTTCGGGCCAAAGGTAAGAGGATTCCGATAAAGATCCTGGCAGGCGGAACCGTGTCGAAGAAACTGACCGTGGATGTGGACAAGGTAACCTCCGGGGCTGCGCAGATGATCCAGGCGGCCGGCGGTACAATTGCCTCGGGCCAGAGTAAAACAACAGGAAAAGAATAAGTTCATGGCGAATCCATTAGTTGATATATTTCGAGTCAAAGACCTGCGGGATCGCATCCTGTTCACGGTATTCATACTATTCATCTTCCGTTTGGGTGCGAACATCCCCATTCCCGGAGTAAATCTCACCGCCCTGAAGCTCTACATGACGGCCCAGGAAGCGGCGGGAACCTTCGGGATCACCGACTATCTCGATTTCTTTGCGGGTGGGGCGTTCAAGAACTTTTCGATCTTCATGCTCGGAATCATGCCCTACATTTCGACATCCATCATCATGCAGTTGCTGCTGCTGGTGTTTCCCAAATTGAAGGCGATCTCCCAGGAGGAGGGGGGCAGGAAGAAGATACAACGCTATACCCGCTATGGTACGATCCTGGTCTGCCTCATCCAGGGATTTGCCGTCACCTCCTACGTGGACCGGATTCCCGATGCCATTACCTTGAACCGGAACGCCTATACGATAATTGCCATATTGACTGTAACCTCGGGGACCATACTCCTGATGTGGATGGGCGAACAGATCACTCAGCGGGGGATCGGAAACGGAATCTCTATCTTGATATTTGCGGGAATCGTCACCCGCATACCGTACGCGATCTATACGATCGTCGAGCAGATCCGTCGCCGGGAGTTGAACCCGGTATTCATGATCGTGATCCTGGTAATGTTCGTCGTGGTTGTCGCCCTGGTTGTGTATGAGCAGCAGGGGCAGCGAAAGATACCGGTCCACTACGCCAAACGGGTGATCGGGCGCAAGATCTACGGGGCCCAGAACTCATACCTTCCCTTCAAGATCAACCCGTCCGGTGTGATTCCCGTTATCTTTGCCTCTTCGATCCTGGTGTTTCCTCTGCAGATCGCCGGCAATCTTGGCAACCGCCTGGAGTGGCTGGGTAAGTTCGCCTCCTGGCTTCGTCCGAACGGTGTACCTTACGTCCTCGCCTACACCGGCCTGATTATCTTCTTTGCTTATTTTTATACCCAGGTGACGCTGAATCCGGTAGAAATCGCCAAGAACATCCGCGAGAATGGCGGCTCGATTCCGGGCATCCGGTCGGACAAGATGGAGGAGTACTTCACCAGGATCCTCAATAGAATAGTGCTGCCCGGGGCCCTTTTCCTGGCTTTTATCGCGGTGATCCCGACGATCGTTCAAACCTGGCTGAATATTCCCTCTTCCGTGGCCTACCTGATGGGGGGGACTTCGCTTTTGATCATGGTAGGGGTGGATCTGGACACGATGAGTCAGATCGAAGGCCAGCTGCGGATGCACCACCATGAAGGAATCGTTCGTAGAGGAAAGATCAGATCCCGGTATCTGTAAGGTGAGGTTGAGAGGTTTAGTATGAAGGTACGAGTGAGTGTGAAACCGATTTGCGACAAGTGCAAGGTGATCCGCAGAAAAGGCGTCGTGCGCATTATCTGCGAGAATCCCAAGCACAAGCAGCGCCAGAAATAGGAGGAGTACATGGCTCGAATTGCCGGGGTTGATCTCCCCAACAAGCACGTAGATATTGCTTTGACATATATTTTCGGCATCGGCCGTTCCTCGGCGTCGGCGATCTGCGCCAGCGCGGGGATCGATGCATCCCGCAGGATAAATGAATTATCACCTGAGGAGATCAACGTCTTACGAAAGATTATTGAAAACGACTACAAGGTGGAAGGACGACTGCGTACGGAAGTATCGTTAAATATCAAGCGCCTCATGGACATCGGGTCCTACCGGGGCTTGAGGCACAGGAAGGGGCTGCCCGTCCGCGGGCAGAGGACCCGCACCAATGCCCGGACCCGGAAAGGCAAGCGCAAGACCGTCGCCGGCAAGAGAAGAGCGAAATAAGAGGAAGTGAGAAGTGGCAAAGAGCAAAACCAAGCGAGATAAGAAGAAGAGCGTTGCCGAAGGCAACGTGTATATCCAGGCGACTTTCAACAATACGATCATCACCATCACCGACAGGATGGGGAATGCCCTTTCTTGGGCATCGGCGGGGAGTCTGGGCTTCAGAGGAGCGAAGAAGTCGACCCCTTATGCCGCCCAAATGACGGCGGAGGCAGCGGTCACCAGAGCGAAAGAGTACGGCCTGAGTGAAGTGCACGTGTACGTAAAGGGTCCCGGTGTGGGGGGCGAATCAGCCATTCGTTCGTTGGGCGTGTTGGGATTGCGGGTGCGTTCGATCCAGGATGTTACCCCCATCCCCCACAATGGTTGTCGGCCCCAGAAGAAGCGGCGCGTGTAGGAGAAGGGGGGAAAGCATGGGACGTTATACCGGTCCGCAGTGTCGGCTGTGCAGAGCCGAACAGACAAAACTCTTTCTCAAGGGGGAGAGGTGTATGTCGGACAAGTGTCCGATCACCAGACGCAGAGGCAAGCCCGGACGCAATCTCAGAGCTCGGCCCAAGAAGCTGTCCGACTACGGCATTCAGCTTCGGGAGAAGCAGAAGGTGAAGAGAATGTACGGGATGATGGAGAAACAATTTCGTCTGTTCTTCACGAAAGCGGCTCAGCAGAAGGGGATCACCGGGGACACTCTGGTCAGCATGTTGGAGCGGCGCCTGGACAACATGGTTTACCGGATGCATTTCTCCAGCTCGAGAAAACAGGGCAGGCAGCTGGTTTCCCACGGTCACGTGCGGGTGAACGGCCGCCGTGTCACGATACCCTCTTATCTGGTCAGAGAAGGAGATGAGATCGAAGTTCAGGAGAAGAGTAAGAAGCTCACCGCGATCAAGGACAGCTTGAAAGAGTATTCCCGCTCGGGCGTAGTGCCCTGGTTGGAGGTCGATCCGGACAAAGTCTGGGGAAAGGTAAATGCCATACCCAGGCGCGCCGATGTCACCGATCTGGCGGAAGTACAAGAGCAGCTGATCGTCGAGCTGTACTCCAAGTAAGGGGCAACCACATTTCGATATCGGCCCACCATTAAAGGAGTAGGGATGGCAAGAAAGAATCTTTTGAAAGGATTCAAGAGACCCAAGGGAATAACCTTCGAACATTTGGAAAGCGACGCGAACTACGGTAAGTTCATAGCCTATCCTTTTGAGCGGGGTTACGGGGTGACAATGGGAAACACGCTTAGGCGTATCCTCTTGTCCTCTATCCAGGGATATGCGATCAGCGCGATTCGTATCACCAGCTACGGGGACGATGGAACTCCCAAGGTGATTACCAGCGAATATGAAGCAATACCGGAAGTGGCGGAAGACACTCCGGATATTATCAACAACCTGAAAGCCGTACAAATCAGCCTGTCCGGCGGAGAAGAGGAAAAGGTCATTGTCGTCGAGGCCAAGGGCCCGGGGACCGTAACGGCGAAGGATATCCAGGTAGACGACACACTCGCGGTCATCAACAAGGATCTGCTCATCTGTACCCTGATGGAGAAGGCCAACCTGGAGCTGGAAATCCAGATCGACCTGGGCAGGGGATACGTTCCTTCGGAGAGGAGCGAGAAGTACGTCGAGATCATCGGCACGATCCCCATTGATGCGGTGTTTTCGCCGGTGACGAAGGTGAAATATCTGGTCGAGAACACCCGGGTGGGACAGCGCACCGACTACGACAAACTCGTACTGGAGATCTGGACCGACGGGACCATCGCTCCGGAGGATGCCCTTGCGGAAGCGGCGAAAATAGCCAAGGATCATCTCTCGATTTTTATCAATTTTGACGAGGAATCGACGGAAGATGAGGGAGAAATCAACGAGGAAGAGGCGCGCATCCGTGCAGTTCTGGATACTCCTGTCGAAGAGTTGGAGTTGTCGGTGCGCTCGAGCAACTGTTTGCGGAATGCAAACATCAAGACCATCGGTGATCTGACGCGCAGAACCGAAGAGGAAATCGCCAAGACCCGCAATTTTGGAAAGAAATCCCTCCAGGAAATCAAAGAGAAGCTTAGAGACAGAAATCTCTCCTTGGGTATGAAAGACTACAGTGCCTTGAAGAAGGCACTGGCCATGAGCATGGAAGAGGAAAATACGCAAGAGGAACGCAGCGATGAAGCATAGGATTGGTTACAATCGCCTCGGACGAAATGTAAGCCACAGGAAAGCCCTTTACAGGAGCATGGCTACGGCGTTGTTTCGCTATGAGCGCATAAAGACGACCAAGCCGAAAGCCCGGGAGATTCGACGGGTCGCCGAGAGACTGATTACCCGAGCCCGCAATGACAGCGTTCACAACCGCCGCATCGTGGCCAGGACGATCCAGGACAAGGCCGTGCTGGCCAAACTGTTCACGGATATCGCACCCCGGTTTACCGAACGGCCCGGAGGGTACACCCGGATTCTTAAATTGGGTCAGCGTTACGGCGATGCATCGCAGATGGTGTTTCTGGAGCTGGTAGAGCGCAAAGAAGTTGTGAAAAAGAAGCGGAAAAAACCTGCGGAAAAGCAGGAGAGCCAATAAACCAGACAGTGGGCTTCAATTCGCGAGAGGGAGATCCCTGGTTCGACAGACAGGTATCTCCCTCTTTTTTACTCATCACAGGCTTGCTTCTGGCGCCGGCGATCATCCTGCAGCGCGATCTTGCAGTGAAAGCCGTCCAGACCGGCCTGTTCTTCAGCCTGGCCATGCTGTCGGCCTCTGCAGGCAGACGGCGCCTGGTGATCGGCAGCTTTATTTTCATCGCCTCGACAATCATCGTGAACCTGTTCTCCCCTGTCGGCCGGGTGATTGCGCGGATAGGTCCGCTGCGCATTACCCGGGGCGCTTTGACTCTGGGGGTATCCAAAGCCACGACTCTGGCGAGTCTGCTGTACTTGTCGCGATTCTGTGTTCGCCCCTCGGTCCGGCTGCCGGGGGTGTTGGGACGGACCGTTTCCGAAACGTTTGCCTATCTGAGCAAGCTGCTGTCCAGAGGGCAGCGGGTATCCCGGCATAACCTGATCCAGAGTCTTGACGAGCAGTTCGAGAGCATCCTGGATGATGAAGGCCGGCAGACGGCGGATCTGCCGGCGCGTGGGAACACGGTGACCGGCCTGTTCGTCCTGGCAACGCTCCTGATCGTGAACTGGGGTGCTCTGTTTTTCCCTTTTTCTGCCCTATTGGCATAACCCTGAGCGCCGATATTATAGTGACGGCCTTTTATAGCAGTTTTTCGGTCGGTAGAACTCTTCGCAATCTTCCGTAAAAGTGGGATCGAAGGTTGTGATCTGGTATATTTAATATAGAACTCTTTTAGAGAAACCGTAGGAGATAACCCTCGTTTCATGCGGCAGAGATTGAAAATATCGCTAAGTCTCCTCATCTCGCTGCTCTTGTGCGGCGGATTCGCCGTATTCTCTTTTTCACGCCTGTTCAATGTGGTGGAGACCACTTTTTTCCTACCGCGGATCGTTGCAGCCAGGGAATCTCAGCTTCAACGTATAGCAGATGAAGTGGTCGAGTATCATGGCAGAAATATAGACTACTTTAAACCTCTGGCCGAGGCGCAGTACACCTGGAATCATTTTCGGCCTAGCAACCAAATTTCCAGCAATGACATTAAAGATCTAGAGTTGAATGTGGGCGGGCTTCTCGATTTGTATCCACAGATTCAGATGATACGCCTGCTCGGAGCGGACGGTAAAAGCATCAACTACAGCACGCGGAATGAGGACAGGGACAGCTCAGACCCGCAGCGACGCAAGTACCTGGACTACGACCGGCTGGAGAAGATTGTCCCCTCCGATGATCTTCTGATTCCCGCCGGCAGCCCTCCCGAAGTGCTCATCGACGGCCAGCAGCAGCGCTTCATCTATTCTCTGCCGGTGGAGCAGAACGGCGAAGATCGAGGTGTCGCTCTGTTCTATGTCTATAGCCGGGATCTGTTGGAGTCTCTGCTGCGCTCGCTCACCCTGGATCTTGGGGACATCTCCCTGATTGGGCAAAAAGGGGTCGTGTTCCACAACCCTCAAAGGGACCCGAAATCGGTTCAATCCGAGTTGATCGAAATTTGGGAAAGCAATGTTTCCCGGCAAGAGGTCTATCAGGAAAGCGTTGCTTTCGAGGTCTCATCCGCAGCGGAAGAACAGAGCGGGGGAAGGGACGATCAGGGAGGTGATCAGACCGAAGCAGAAGCGGTTCAGATTGAGGAGTACAACCTCCTGTCTCTCAACACCGATGATTACGGCGTGTTGAGCCTCCTCATTCCCTACTCGGTCTTTCAGCTGCAGCCCATCATGAAGGGTGTGGTCATCGCGGTTATATTCCTTACCGTGTTTCTGGTCATCTATCTGCTTTTAAACCTCCGTCAGGACCCCGTTTTGGTGCTCTCCCAACGGATCAAACGCCTCCAACTCGACATCCTCCGGGAGTTTGTCGAGGAGAGGGAACGAATCAACTGGAAGCAGTGGCAGAGCAAACTCGAGGATAACCGGGGAGAGCTCAAATCGAGAATAAAACGGGGAATCGGCCGCATCCCCCCCAACAAAGAGGCGGAGCTCGACGGAATGATCGACAGGAGCTGGGACGAGATCATCTCGATAATCGAAGCACGGGTTGGTGGGGCGCAACCGGAGGCGCCCGACATTCGCCACATTGAGCAGCTGCTACAGCGAGCTCTGGAGGGTGCTCAGCTGACTGTCCAGGCTCCTGTTTCGGCGCCGCCGCAGGCACCGACAAGAAAAGCCGGGATCGTAGTAGAGGAGATCGGCGTTGATGAGGTCGTCGAGCCCGGAGAGGTAATTTCCACCGGAGAAGCCGAAGAGCTGGAAGAGGCGGAAGCCGTCGAGGAGGC
>CAZPPB010000133.1:0-10474 GCA_964588355.1 uncultured Spirochaetaceae bacterium
AGCAGGGACCAGAGCTCGCGATAGCTTTCGTAGCGTTCTTCGTACAGCGAGACCTTCGCCGCTTCGGGCTCGAAGCGATCCCGGGTGCGCACCGCGGCCGCGGTTCCCTCCTCCAGGGAAGAATAGATGCCCGTGCCGGTGCCGGCCAGAATCGCCGCGCCCAGGGCCCCGGCTTCGGTTACGTCGGTCCTCTCGAAGGGGCAGTCCAGGATATCCGCACACAGCTGGACCCAGGCAGCGGAGCGGCTCCCCCCGCCTGCGGCGCGATATCGCCGGGGACGGATGCCCGCTCCGGGGAGCGTGGCCACGCTCTCCTTGAGAGCAAAGATCGAGCCCTCCAGGATCCCCTTCAGCACCTCCCCCCGCCGGGTGTCCAGGCGCAGCCCCGCGATCACGCCGGAGGCGTCGGAGATGAACTCCGGCGGTCCCATGAAGGCAAAATGGGGAAGCACCACCACACCGCCGGGACCCTCGGGAAGCTCGGCGAACAGGCGGTCATACACGTCGGTCCCCTCGGCCTGGGCCCGGCGGTGCTCCTTGGCTGCAAAGGTGTCCCGGTACCACTTCACCACCGATCCGCATTGATTGTAGATGAAGCTGACGAACCGGTCGGGCCGGGCGTGGTGCTCGGTATTCAATCCCCGTTCGATCATCACCCGGGCAGCGGGCCGCTCGGCGAACACAGGTACGATACAGAGGTAGGTTCCCATCCCGAACATGGCGTCCCCCGCCTCGGTCACTCCGCTTCCCAGGGCATTGGCGCACTGGTCGTGCGCTCCGGCGCAGATCGCCGCCCCCTCCGGCAGGCCGAGCTCCTCGGCGGCCTGCCCGGATACCCGGCCGATCACCGTGCCTGAAGGCGCCGTATCGGGAAGCTTGTCCCGGTCCAGTCCGCTCCACCCCAGCAGCCTCTCGGACCAATCGGTCCGGTCGATGTCGAACAGCAGGCTGCGGTTGGCCAGGGAGTAGTCCGCCGCCGGCTCGGCTCCCAGCATGAAGGCCACAAAGCCGCTCCAGAACAGGAACACATCCGCCTGCTCATACGCTTCGGCCCAGTTGCGCTTGATCCACATCAGCTTGCTCAGGCTGAAGGGGCTTCCCAGGGTATTGCCGTTGATCCGGTAAAGGGTCTCATCGTCCAGGCGGCTGCCCAGCTCCTCCAGAAACTCATCCCCTCTAGGGTCGAACAGCAGGAGGGAGTCTGCCAGGACCTCCCGTTTCCGGGTAACCGGAACCAGGGACTCCCCCAGGGAGGTGACGGCCAGGGCGGTTAGCCCTTCGCTGCAGCCCGCCGCCGCCTCGGCGATCGCCTCCTTGATCTTCCCCCATACCGCCAGGCTTTCCAGCTGGCCCCAGCCCGGTTCGGGGCTCACAAAGGCGTACTCCCGGTAGGCGGAGGAGAGGATCTGTCCTTCTCGAGAAAAAATCACCGCCTTGCAGCCGCTGGTTCCGACGTCGATGCCCATGAGGCTCATAACAAACTGCCCCTGCTTCCGCTCAGTCGAAGATGTTCGGCGAGCAGCCAGCGGGCGCGCCGGTACACCGCTTCCCGGGCGTCCTCCGGCTGTCCCCCCTCCCGCAGCGCCCGTTCGTACGACTGCCGGATATCTGCGCCGATATTCATCTTGGCGATTCCATGCTTCATCGCCTCCAGCACGTAGCGCTGCTGGATCCCCGAACCGCCGTGAAGCACCAGGGGGGCCCCCGCCGCCTCCCTGATCGTATCGAGGTGCCCGATGTCCAGGCGCGCCGCCACTTTCTGCTCGTCCCGGGCCGCCTGGCTGATCCGCCCGTGGATGTTGCCGAAGGCCACCGAGAGCCAATCGCAGCCGCTCTCAGCGACAAAGCGGGCGGCTTCCTGCGGATCGGTGAAACCCCGGCCGGAACGGAACAGCTCCTCGTAGGGGGGCAGAGGCCCCTCCTCATGGCCGAGCACCGCCCCCAATTCAGCTTCGCAGGGGATTTCCGCCGCGTGAGCCAGCTCCACCACCCGGCGGGTTTCCCGGATATTCTCCTCCAGATCCAGCCGGGATCCGTCGACCATCACCGAGTCGAATCCCAGCTCTATGGCTTCCCGGATGATGTCGAGGGTATCGACCCGCTGTCCGTCCTCGTCGATCACGGGGATGTGATCCAGATGCAGACGCACGTAGGCCGGGTCGGCATGTTTGTGGAACTCCTCGTAGACCGCCGCCATGCTGCGGCTCTGGAATTTCCGCCACTCCGCCCGGGCCACCTCCAGGAGGGCAAACACATCCTCCTCCACGACGGCCCGGATCACCGGTTCCACCATGGACAAATAGGGAATGTTGAAGGCCGGGACCAGGAGTCCGGCTTTCCAGGCATTGTCGACGATCTGTGCCGTTGGATTCATTTTCGTGTTCCTTTCTATCTTTCGAGCTGCTTTTTCGATCGGCTCCCCGCTCTGTTACGCTTCGCGAGAAGCCGCTGCAGGGTCCCTTCCAGCATTCCCGCCTTCTCGGCCAACTCGGCGAGCATCCGGCGGCTGATTCCCTTGTGTATCGTGTGCGGCGAGCTCACCGAGGCGGCGGCCAGCAGCACCCCGAGACGGTGGGCCTCAGCCAGGGGCAGGCCGGCGGCAAGAGCGGCGATGATGCCGGCCAGGTGGGCGTCTCCGGCGCCGCCGGTGGTTGCCACGGGAACCTCGATCGCCGGCAGGCGGCACAGGCTCCGGCCGTCCCAGCTCCAGCTGCCGGCGGCCCCGGCGGTCACCGACACCATCAGCCGCGGGTAGTTGCGGCTGAGCCGCTCGATCGCGCGTTCCGCTATGACACCTGGGTCGGCCGCCCCGTCCCGGATTCCCCCCAGCCTGCGTGCTTCATCCTGGTTCAAACCCACCAGATCCACCCGCTCCAGGAGCCTTTCGCGTCTGACCCGCTGCATCTCACCGCCGGCAAATGCGGCCACCCGGAACAGTCCGTGCTCCGTGGCCAGTTCGAGCAGCTTGCGCCGCGCCTCCAGAGGCACCTCCGGCACGGCCAGGGCGACGCCGCTGTCCCCCGCCCGGCGAAACTCCCCCTGCGCTTCGGCCACCACGGCGGCGCTCACCGCCGCGCTGGCCGAGTCCTCCGTGGTCATGTTCCCCCCGGCTCCGTCCGGATAGAGGAAGCAGAACGAGTAGAGGGTCGGCGCGCCCGGGAGTTTGTCCACGAAGCGCAGGTCCAGCCGCGCCTGGCTCATCTCATCGAGCAGGCGCGTCCCAGCTTCGTCCTCCCCGACCCTGCCGATCGGCAGGACCTGCATCCCCTCGCCCAGAAGCGCTTTTACGTAGTGGCAGAGGATATGCAGCTTGCAGTAGTCCCTCCGATCCAGGAAGCGCCCGCTGCGGCTCTCCTCCCGGCCCAGGGTGTGGGCACCGCGAAGACGGAAGAAGCTTCCCGTACCGATCCCCCCCGTGCCGATGAGGGTATGGAAGCGCAGTTCCATCCCCGCGATGTCCAGCAGGCCCTCCCGGGTGCTTTCCCCCATCTGTTCGAGCTGTCCTCCCACCTCAACGGCGGCTTTCGCGCCCCGCGCAGAGCGCCGGCGGCCTTCCCGATCCCAAAGCCTCAGCCCTCCAATCCAAAATCCCACTCCGGATGCAGGCTGATCGGGTGTGAGGCTGTTTCCACGGTGGCGGTGATCAGGGCGTCCGGATGTTCCTGCAGCAGGGTCAGGGGATACTCCGGGTCGGGCCGGCTGAACAGGGCCACCCGCAGGGCGGTCTGCTTCCAGGCTCCGGTGTCGGAGAACAACCGCACCCTGGCTGCGGACAGGCACTCTTTCAGGCCGAGGGTGACCGACATGGGCGGGACGAACTGGTAGGCGGTTCCGAAAGTGCGCTGGGCAAGGGCGAGGATCGTATCCCAGTTGTTCTCTTGGATACGGACCGTGCTGGCCCGCAGCTGCTCGAGGGATATCGAGCTGTAGGGATGACGCCGTGCCTGGTTGTAGGCGATATGCCCGTCCTGACCCCAGCCGCCGTAGGTCAGCTGGATCGGCGCCGAGGCGATCTCCCTGCGGATTTCCTCTACGTTGTCGGGGCCGAGCCAGCGGCGCCCGGCCTCCGGCACGCCGAGCTGTCCATCCACCGGTCCGTAGAACTGCCGTTCCATGGCGCCGCGGAAGCTGTAGGGGTGATCCCGGGGAAGCTCCCGTGCCTGCCAGTCCAGGCATTCATCCATGTGGAACACGGTGAAACCCTTCAACGACACCCTCTCCCGGTTCACCAGCTCGGTGAAGGGCCGGTACCAGCAGCTCGGCCCGCAGGGGATGATGGCCCGGAACTCCTCCCCCCGGTCTGCGGCTGCTCTGATCTGCTCTACCAGCTCCCGGGCCATCAGCCGGCCCATGCCGGCGGAATCTTCGACCAGCCGGAAGGGCACCTTCAGATCCGGGTGTCCCTCCAGCTCCTGACATGGTACCCTGCACCACTGATACAGCTGTTTCGGATCGATCGACATTGTGCTACCCGCTCCTTGAACCGTCGTTATATATTTCCGCCAAGCCCGGGATCAGGCGGAGGGCGTTTTCGGAATAGATTTTCTTCAAAACCTCGTCGGAAAGGCCCAGGCCGTAGATCCGCCAGCGGGTGTGACCCCAGCGGCCGATGTAATCGGGGTACTCGAAGTACTCATCCCGGGTCTCGAGGAAGCGGAAGTAGCAGCGGTAGATATCGGGCCGGGACGGCATGTCGGTTCCGAAGAGGATGCGGTCCTGGTATTTGATCATGAACTCCCGGGCCGTGTAGGGCTGGCGTCCCAGCTCGTCGATACGCGCCGAGATGTCGATCCAGGCGTTGGGATGCCGGTCGAGGAAGCTGGACACGTAGTCCAGGTCCTCCGGGAAGTTGGCCACGTGGGGGCAGAGGAAGCGCGTATCCGGGTGCTCGGCGACCAGCCGGTCCCTCTGCTCGAGGAGCTGCTGCTTGGAAAACTCCGCATCGTGGAAGCTCCAGTCCACGAACTCCTGAAGCGACTGGTAGTGCTCGTTGCCCGCATCCACGGGAAGGAAAAAGCCCAGCGGATCCGAGGTGTGGATCAGGACGGGGATGTTCAGCTGTCCCGCCCGGCGCCAGATCGGAAACAGCCGCCGATCATCCACCGGCAGCAGCGACCCGTCGGTGTCCCTGAACTGCAGACCCAGCTCTTTCGTGACCTTGAGTCCCAGGGCGCCCCGATCGACATCCTCCTCCAGGTGGCGGATGCATAGATCCACCCATCTCTCCGGCGATCCCTCCGGGTTCTCGGGGCTGCGAAACAGGGTAAACTCATCCCAGCGGGCGAAATCGCTCATGGTGAAGGCGGCAAAGCGTCCCGGGTAGGCCCGGCAGTACTTGTCCAGGTACATCCCCAGATCACGCGGCTCGATCTTGTAGCCCGACTCGTCGTAGGGCAGCCTGACGTTTCCCGTGACGTTGAGAAAGACCCTCACCCCCGCCTCATCCATCCCCTGTACCAGCTTGCCGGCCGGGAGGTCTCCGAACAGATGGTTGTGGGCGTCGATCACAGGAAAGCGCGCCTGCTGCGGCGTGTTGTCCCCGAGATTCAGAAGGGACTTCGGTTGGAACTCTTTGACCAGCAGATCTTTCATCGGCGATCCGTCCTGATCTACAGGGTTACGGCGCGGATGCCGGTGAGCTCGCAGAAATCCGCCAGAGTGTCATACAGATGCTCCCCGTAGCCCAGACAGGCGTATTCGTTGCCCCAATTCTGCACCAGCTGCTCGACATCGCAGCGGGCGGTGACAAACCCATGGGGCCAGAAGGGGATCCCGCACTCGTTCAGCCGCTTTTCGATCTGCTCAGCCGGAGGCTCGAAGATCGAGCAGCGGGTGACTACCAGGCGGAACTCACCGCTCGCCCTGCCCAGACGGGCCAGCACACCTTCTCCGATCTTGCAGATCAGCTTCACCGCCAATCCGCCGGCTTCGCCCTCGGTGGGAATACCGTGCTCGGAGAATCCCGCCGGCCCGAGTTTTCCGGCCAGGGAGGGGGGAACGGCGCCGTCGCCGATGATCTTGATCTCTCCGGAGCCCTTGTCGATGTGCTGCAGATCCCCGTAGTACACCGGATCCGGGCTCAGCTTCGTGAGAAGAAACACGCTGAGGGCGGTGTTGAAATCTCCCAGTGTAGAGGTGGGAACCCCGTCTTCCAGCATCATGCTCTGGGCAAAGCAGGTGGCCGAATAGTCATCACCGAGTCCGGGGAAGGACTGGATCGTGTAGAAATCGAAGCCCTCCTCCTCCACGATGGCTTTCAGCGCCAAGTACAGACGGATCGAGCGCTCATTGACGAGGCTCTGAGGCGGTTTCTTGCCGAACAGCTTGGCCAGCCTCGGGCCCAGCGCCTCGATCTCAGCGGCGGGCAGCTTTTCAGCCCTGCGGATCAGCTGGGTGGTGTCGCGGGAATCGATGTCCACGCCGAACATCCGCATCCACTGAGACGGATCGGCCACCCCGCAGGTCTGCCCCATGCCGCGCCCGCCAAAGGCACCAATGGTGGCCATGTTCAGCAGATTCTTGAGATGGGAGGCCCGGCAGTAGCTGGCGATCCCCTCGATGCCCTGGGCATCCTCTGCGGCGGCGTACACGAAGCGGTGGCCGATCCCCACCTCCATCAGCGCCCCGTGCATCACCAGTCCGCCCACCGGCCGCCAGCCCTGGGAGCCCGGATGCGTCCAGAGAACGATTGCCTTGCCGGACAGGGCGAAATCCCGAACCGCGGCGACCAGGTGGGCCGCCCAGACCCAGGTTCCGGAGAACAGGATCAGGCAATCCACGCGATCGTCCCTCTTCATCGACCCCAGGGCGGCGACAGCCTCCGCCTTGCTGGCGACAACCGTGTCATGGCAGATCAGCTCTACGCCCCTGCGCTGCAGGGCGGCCTTGGATCGGTCGATGAGGGATTGATCGATGAAGGGGGTCCCCATGGGATCTTTCAGACCGTCCTTGTGAACCCCAAAAACGATGAATCCGGCGGTTGGTTTGATCATATCTTCCTCCTCAAATCGGATCGATGGACTGCTCGCGAGAGATCAGATCCAGGTTCCACATGTTGACGTGCTCCGCCGTCTCGATGAGGCACTGCGCGGCCCGGGCGACATCTTCGGGTGCGAGAAAGCGGATATCCTTGGAAAGGGTGATTCCAGCCTTTTCCGCCCAGGGGGTATCGATGGCAGCGGGAGCCAGGATGCTCACCTTGATCCCGTATTTGTTGACCTCGTTCATCAGCGATCTCGAGAAGCCCTCCACCCCGTGCTTGCAGGCCGTGTACACAGCCAGCCCGGAGCGGGAGCGCTTGCCCAGAATCGACGAGACATTGATGAGGTGCCCGGATTTCTGCCGCTTCATCACCGGCAGGGCCGCCTTGCAGCCGTAGAGCACGGCCGTCAGGTTGACCGCCAAACCCTGGCTCACCTCTTCGAGGGTCAGCTGGTCAAATTCGGCGGAACGGATCCCCCAGCCGGCGTTGTTGATCAACACGTCCAGACGCCCGTACTCCTCTACGGTCCGCTCCACGAACCCCCGGGCCTGATCCCAGATCCCCATGTCCGCCGCTACAGCCACGGCCCTGCCCCCGGCCTTGGTGATGGAAGCGGCGATCTCCTTCAGCAGAGCCTCCCTCCGGGCCGCCAGGGCGACCGGATAGCCGGCGGCGGCCAGAATTTCGGCCATGGCCTTGCCGCTTCCCGACGAGGCACCTGCTATGGCGACGACTTTCTTTTCAGCCATGCTTCACTCCTTTCAGTTCGATCATGACGGCACGAGTACCGCCTTGAGGATCGGCGCCTCCCCCCTGTCGCTGGCCAGAAAAACCTCCCGCAGCTCTTCGAATGAAAAGGTCCTGTTCACCATCAGAGATGCGTCGAAGCGCCCGCTGCGGAGGATGCGGATGGTATCTGGGAAATTCTGGGCCGGCTCGGCAAAGGTCGGGATCAGCGAGATCTTGCCGAATACCAGCTGGTTCACATCGATGGTCACGGTATTGCGCCCGCCCAGGTCGATCCCGATGAAGGACACGGTACCGCCGAAGCGCACCATGTCCAGACTCTGCGGCAGGGTCCGGGGAGAGGAGGTCACCAGCACGCTGTCCGCCCCGTCGGGAAATACCTTCTTCACCGCCTCCGCGGCATCGACCTCCAGGGCTTCCACCACCTCATCGGCACCCAGTTTCACTCCCGCCTCGAGCCGGGCCCGCCCCCGGGCGCGCTTGCGGGAGGAGCCGACCAGCAGCACCTTGCCCGCCCCCCTCATCCTGGCCAGGTACACGCACATCAGACCGATGGGTCCGTGGCCGGTAACCACCACGCTGCCGCCCAGTGGGATCCGGCCGTTCAGCACCGTATTGTAGGCCACGGCCATGGGCTCGACCAGGCTGGCGTGAGCCCACTCGATCCCGTCGAAGGGCTCGAGCAGGTGGTAGTTCACCGTCATCATCTCCGCCATACCCGGCTGGCCGCCCAGATCGTACATGTTGCGGCAGAGGTAGGGTTTTCCCGATTTGCAGTCTCCGCAGATGCCGCACTGGGCCACGTCTTCCACGATCACCTTGTCACCCGATTTGTAGGGGATGTTCCCGCTTCCCACCTCCGCGACTTCAGCGGCGATTTCGTGCCCCAGCGGCTGGTACTCTCCCTGCCAGTCCCGGGCGAAGTGCAGATCCGTTCCGCATACCCCGCAGGCCTTCACCCGGATAAGCACCTCGTCCGTGCCGGGTCTGCGGGGCTCGAGATCACGGATCTGGATGTCGAAGGGGGAACGGGCAAAAGCAGCTTTCATCGATAATACTCTCCTTCCGTCGCTGATAGATCCCGGGCCGACGATTCAACCACCGCCGAGTCCAGCATCGTCATCATCATCTGGCCCGGAACAGCGAACCGCGATAGTGAGCGGTAACCGGATCCTGCCAGTGCCGGCGCACCGCATCCAGGTCGGAGAAGACCTTGTGGAAAGCCTCGGCGTATTTTTCCGCAACATCCTTCCCATTGGGCGGATGATACCCCACCACCGCGGTATATCGCCGGCAGAGATCCACCGCGTTGGGATAGTCTTCGGGGCGATACACCATGCGCTTCCCGGCTTGCGAGTACTTCCACGGATAGCCGCTTCCGGAGAAGCCCAACTTGGTCTGGAACAGATCCTGGGCCGGCACGGGCATGGTCTGCCATTGTCCCAGCTGCACCCCCTCCATGAACAGGGCCTTCTCCATCCCGATCCGGAACTGCTCGGTACTGAGATCCTCCACTCCGATCTCTTCGGGGTAGAACTCCACTATGTACATCCAGTACACGCACTTACAGTCATCCGGCACGTAGGGAGGGTGGACGCCCTTGATCCCTTCCAGCTGTTCGGTGAGGTAGCTGCAGTGCCGGATCCTGACTTGGTTGTACTCGTCCAGTCGCTGCAGCTGTGCCCGGGTCAGGGCCGCGGGCAGCTCCTGGGTGCGGTACATGTAGCCGAGGATCGAGGCGTTGTAGACCCGAAGCTGGGTCTCGTCGTCGATCTCGTCTCCGAACATCCGCAGCATCCCCGCCCGCATATGCAGATCTTCCTCATCGGTAACCAGCAGTCCCCCTTCACCGCAGGCCAGGTTCTTCGAGCTGTTCAGACTGAAGGCGGCCAGATCTCCGAATTGTCCCACCTTCCTGCCCCGATACTCGGCGCCGTGGGCCTGGCAGGCGTCCTCGATGATGTGTAGGTCATGCTTTTTGGCCACCTCCATGATCCGGTCCATGTCGGCCGGAAGTCCGTGGAGGTGCACCGGGATGATCGCTTTGGTACATTCGCTTATCTTCTCCTCGATCAGCGCCGGATCGATCGTGTAGGTCCGGCGATCGATATCCACGAACACGGGGATTGCACCGGCGTGCAGGATACAGGAAGCCGAAGCCAAAAAGGTGTAGGAGGGAACGATCACCTCATCCCCGGGGCCTATGTTCAGGGCGGCCAGAGCCATGTGCAGGGCTGCGGTGCCGCTGGACGTGGCCAGGCAATGCTTGCGCCCGACGTAGCGGGCCCACTCCTCCTCCAGGGCCAGAGCCTCCGGCGCCTCCCCTCCGCAGAGAAACTCCCCGTCCAGGACCCGCAGCACCGCCTGCCGGTCCCTTTCATCCAGAACCGGCCAGGGCTTGATCGTTTTCGCGTCGAGTACCGGTTTCCCTCCGTCTATTGCCAGCTTATCTGCCATTATCTATCCCTCCTGATTCGTACTCTGTTCCTTGACTTCCGCGTTGGCAAATGGGTAACCCCCCGAGAGAGGGGATGATGCAAGTTGCCCCCGCCCCGTGTTGCCTGGACTCCGCTGTACAGGAACCTGATCAGCCAATACAGTCCGGCCTTGGAAGCCAAGTATACCGCGAAAGCGGGCCAAGCTTCCACCACACGAAACAAATCCGCCGCACCGATTCGCCTCCAGCTGCGGATTATTGGGGTGGGAATTCGAAAACCGGCAGCACCCGCTTGACAAGCATCCATC
>CAZPPB010000134.1:0-10398 GCA_964588355.1 uncultured Spirochaetaceae bacterium
ACCATCTCCAGGGTCAGCTCGTCGTGGTTGCGCAGGAACATCGCCCACTGGCAGTCTTCCGGGATCGCCGGCGTTTGCTCCATGATGTCGAGAATGGGGAAGCGGTCCTCCATGGTCAGGGCCATGTAGAGCCGGGGCATCACCGGAAAGTGGAAGCACATGTGGCATTCATCCCCCTCCCCGAAGTAGGCCACCGCATCCTCCGGCCACTGATTGGCCTCGGCCAGAAACATGCGATTTCGGAAGCGTTTATCCAGGCTGGAGCGCATCTGTTTGAGTAGTGTGTGGGTTTCGGGAAGATTCTCGCAGTTGCTGCCCTCCCGCTCTATGAGATAGGGAATGGCGTCCAGGCGCATTCCGTCCACGCCCATCTCGAACCAGAAATCGAGCACCCTCAGAATCTCCCTGCGGACCTCTGGGTTGTCGAAGTTCAGGTCGGGCTGGTGGGAGTAGAATCGGTGCCAGTAGTATGCCTGCGCCACCGGATCCCAGCTCCAGTTCGATGTTTCGTAGTCCTTGAAGATGATCCGCGCTTCGGCGTAGCGGGCCGGGTCGTCGCTCCACACGTAGTACTCCCGGTGGGGGGACCCCTTGGGAGCCCTGCGGGAGCGCTGGAACCACGGGTGTTGGTCCGAGGTGTGGTTGATCACCAGCTCCGTGATGATCTTGAGATCCCGATGGTGAGCTTCCCGCAGCAGCCGACGAAAGTCGGCGACGGTCCCGTAGTCCGGGTGCACCCGGTAGTGGTCGGATATGTCGTAGCCGTCGTCCCGCAAGGGGGAGGGATAGAAGGGCAGCAGCCAGATCGCCGTGACCCCCAGACCGGCGAGGTAGTCGAGCTTCTGCGTGAGCCCCCGGAAATCTCCGATTCCATCTTCGTTCGAGTCGAAAAAGCTCTTAATGTGCAGCTCGTAGATCACCGCGTCCTTGTACCAGAGGGGATCCTCCGGCGCGTATCTCGTCTTTTTGCTCATGGACTGAACCTCACATGAAGTAGTCGAAGTCCTGCTCCCGGTGCAGCCTGTGGTGCAGCCGGTAGATCACCGCGGGGGATTCGGCGGGATCCAGGGTCACCGTTCGTGTGGGGCCCTGCCAGATGTGGCGGGTGCCGGCCAGCAGCTCGTGAGCCATGAAGGGAAGCTTTGCGGCGATGCTCCACTCCTCCAGGGGCAGGGTCACCGTTGCGGTGTGGGCCTGGTAGGGATCGAGGTTGACGACGATCACGAGTATGTTCGAAGCCTCCTCCCTTGTTTTGGCGTAGGCCAGCAGGTTTTCATTGTCGATTTGCAGAAAGCGTAGGGTGTAGGTGCTGTGCAGAGCCGGATTCTCCCGGCGGATGGCGTTGAGCTTGCCGATGATTTCCCTGATGTTTCCCTGACGCTTTCGATCCCAGCGCTTGATCTCAAATTTTTCCGAATCCAGATACTCCTCCCGCCCGGCAAGCGCCCGGTTCACGCACAGTTCGTAGACCGGGCCGTAGATGCCGTAGTTCGCCGACAGGGTGGCGGCCAGCACCACCCGGATGATGAAGGCGCCTCTGCCCCCGAACTGCAGGTGCTCGGGAAGGATATCCGGCGTGTTCGGCCAGAAGTTCGGCTGGAAATACTGCCGCACCGGCCCGCGGGTCAGCTCGTTGAGGTACTCCGTGAACTCCTGCTTGGTATTACGCCAGGTGAAATAGGTATAGGACTGGGTGAATCCGAGCTTGGCCAGCTTGTACATGACCTTGGGACGCGTGAAGGCCTCGGCCAGGAAGATCACCTCCGGATTCCGATCCTTGATCCGGGCGATCAGGTACTCCCAGAAGGGGAAGGGCTTGGTGTGGGGATTGTCCACACGGAAGATGCGGATGCCCTGGTCGACCCAGTATTGGACCACCCCGGTCAGCTCCTCCCACAGCGACTGCCAGGCCGTGGTCTCGAAGTTGATCGGCACGATGTCCTCGTACTTCTTCGGCGGGTTCTCGGCGAATTGTATGGATCCGTCGGGGCGGAGCTTGAACCATTCGGGGTGCTCTTTCACGTAGGGATGATCCGGGGCGCATTGAAAGGCTATGTCCAGCGCCAGTTCCAAGCCGAAGCGCTTGCAGGCGGCCGACAGGCTGCGAAGATCCGCCAGGCTTCCCAGCTCGGGGTGGATCTCCCTGTGCCCCCCCTCGGCTGCTCCGATGGCCCAGGGGCTGCCCGGATCCTCGGGGCCGCACTCCGTGACGTTGTTCTTGCCCTTGCGGTTGGTGCGTCCGATCGGATGGATCGGCGGCAGGTAGAGAACGTCGAACCCCAGACCGGCGATGTCCGCAACCAGGGACTCCACATCCTTGAAGGTCCCGTGAGCGCCTTCCCTGGAAGCGCAGGAGCGGGGGAACAGCTCGTACCAGGCGCTGAATCCCGCCCGCTCCCGTTCCACCTGAACCCCCAGCTCTTTGGGATAGCGAAAAACCAGGGCCGGATCACGGCAGCGGAGGGTTAGCTCGTCGAGCCGCTGCGAGAACACGCTCCGGGGAGCGCTTCCGGGTTTTCGCCAATTCTCCAACTCTTCCGCCGTTTTTCCCAGAGCCGCGCGGTCACCGTCCCGGGCGCGGGCTCCCGCTTCCCGCAGTATCTGCGCCCCGATCAGCAGCTCCACCGACACATCCTGCTTCGCCTCCAGGCGCTTGGCCAGATCCCGGCGCCAGCTGGCGTAGGGATCCAGCCAGCCCTCGATCGTATAGATGTGCCTGCCGACATCGGAGACGGGGAACTTTCCCCGCCAGCGGTCGTTGTCGCGGTGCTCCATCCTGGCCTCCTGCCAGGACCTGTCGCCGGCGAGGCGGTAGAGGAGCACCGCAGCCAGCTCCTCGTGGCCGTCGGCAAATATGTCCGCCTGCACCTCGACCGATTCACCGCTGATTCTCCGGATCGGGTAGCGGCCGCAGTCGATTTCCGGCCACACGTTTTCTATGGTTATGCGCTTTCTGCCCTCGGCAGTCATTTCGCGGCTCCTTGCCTCCGATCGCCGGGGCGGGAGGCCTTGAGGGCGAGCTCCAGCATCGTTTCGACCCGGCACTCCGAGTTTTTGCCGGCCTGCGCCAAACCGCCGAGCAGCTCGGAGCGTTCGGTGAAAATCTTCACGGCCTCGTCTCTGCCGATCGGATCGGCGGACAGGGCATTCACGGCGGTCGCGGCGGCGAGCCCGGCAAGGAGCTCTTCGTAGGATTCGGCGTTGTACCAGAGGATTCCCTGATAACGGTTGACCTGCAGGTACTCCTGCACGTCCTGGTTGGCCAGCAGACGGGAGAGAACCCGATGCGGCGTTGCCGGTCGATCCTTCACCGGCTCGAGGCAATCGTGTTCGGCCGTGAGAACCTTGATCAGGAGCAGAGCGCGCCGGGCATCCTCGGCGGACAAGCCGAAATCCTCGAAAGTCGAGAGCAGCAGCCTGCCGAGTCGCCATTCGTCGATCCAGCTACGGCTGATCTGGGTATATGCCTTCGGATCCACGATCTTTCCCAGGGGGTGCACCAGAACCCAGCCCAGGAGCGCGGCCCAGGCGAACTCGAAAGAGCGCAGCTTCCCCTTGCCGGGGCGTTTGCGCTCCAGAAATTCCTCGGGAAGCCGTAGGGTTCCGGCTTTGCGCGGGCTGTTCAGCGACGGGAGCTCCGTGCATGCCGCCAGCTTCCGCTGCACCTCGCCGCTTAAGGCTGGGGCATCCCCGCGCCCGCCTGAAAACTCCTGGATCACTCCGCACAGGTTTTCGATCTTTAGCTGAAGCTGCTCGAGAATCGGCGCCGCTTTCCCTTCCAGTGCGGTCCGGCTCAATTCGGAGAACAGCTCTGCACTGGCCAGCTGTCCGAAGGAGAGGTGCACGGGCTGCATGACCGTTTCCCGCAGTGTCTCCTCCACGCTGGGAACCCCCCTGCCTTCGAGGTAGTCGGCCAGCTGGGCGTAGGGCTGCCCGGAGCTGTCGTGCACCTCCCGGAAGTCGAGTAACACCTGGGCCTGGTAGGCGTGCAGCTCCACGTAAAGCCCCTGTTCGTGCAGTCCACGGCAGCTGCGCAGGTATTCCAGCCCGCTTATGTGGTCGCGGAAGATGCAGTATGCCTCCGGCTGATCGGAAAGAGCCAGTCCTTCCCCCAGGTTTAGCTTGCGCAGCGTTCGCCCCTCCGGTGTCGAGCCGGGAAGAGAAACCGCCGCGGAGGATCGGATCCACCCTTTTGCTTCGGCGTATCGATTGTGATACAACACCAGACAGCGCTCCTCCCCGAACCGGTTGGAATAGGCGAATACATCCTCATTGACCGACCCTTCCGGGGTGAACAGATCGTAGAGCAGGAAATGCCGGACCTCGGCGAAGAGAGTGCGGCGATGAACAAGGGGGAAGATCTCCCGCTCGTGGCGCCGAATCAACTGCTCGTCGGGCTGTTCGTCCCAATATGCCCGGCGGTACTCCATGCCGTACTTTTCCGTCAGCCCCTCCACCTGGCCGTGCCCGAACATCGGCAAGCCGGGAAGGGTGATCATCAGGAGGCAGACCCCGAAGTACTTGTCCCCATCGCCGAACTGCGCCACCGCCGTCTCTTCGTCGGGGTTGTTCATGAAGTTCACGAAGCGTTTGAGGATCTCCGGGTTGAACTCCAGGGTGTTTTTGATCACCTGCCGGTACTTGGCGTTCTCCTCGTTCTTGAGCATGTTCATGAAGGCGCTGTTGTACACCCGGTGCATGCCCAGGGTCCGTACGAAGTAGCCCTCGAGCATCCAGAACGCCTCGGCCAGCAGCAGGGTGTCCGGAGCCTCCCGGGCTGCCCGATCCACCACCTCCCGCCAGAACTCCATGGGCATCAGCTCATCGAAGCGCCGGCGGTCCATACCCTGGCCGGCCCGGGAAGGGATGTCCCCGCCGGTACCCGGTTCGGGGAACCACAGTCTCTGGTGGTGTTTCTTGGTGAGGGTCATGGCCGCGTCGAAGCGGATGATGGGAAAGGACCTGGCCACGTGGAGGATCGTTTGAACGACCGCTTCCCGTACTTCGGGATTGAGGAAGTCGAGTTGAGCCGTGTCGTTCCAGGGCATGCTGGTTCCGTCGTTGCCGTGGTAGATGTAACGGTCTCCGGAGGAGTCGGAACGCTTGAACACCACCGCGGCATCGCTGCGGCTGTAGTAGTGATCCTCGAGGAATAGTCCCACCCCTTGCTGCCACGACAGGTCGGGACCGTCGAAGGTATAGGAGGGGAAGGGACTGTGGGGCAGGGAAATGAACCAATCGGGATGCTCCATGACCCAGCGGGAATCGATACCCATGTGATTGGGGACCATGTCCCCGGCCAGGCGAATGCCCCTCTTCCAGGCCCGATTTTTCAGTTTGTCGAACGCCTGCCAGCCGCCCAGATCCGGGGCGATGTCGTAGGACAGGAGGCTGTAAGCCGAAGCTTCCGCCTCGGGATTGCCGCACATCTGCTTGATTTTCTTGGACGCTGCGCTGCGTTCCCACAGGCCGATCAGCCACAGGCCCGTGAACCCCCAGGCGGCCAGGCGGTCCAGCTCCTCGTCCGGCACCTGATCCAGTCGCCGAAGCTCTTCCCCGAAACGCCCCGACAACTGATCCAGCCAGACATAGGCGTTTTTAGCGATCATCACCACCCGGGGCATCCAGTCCTGATCGGGGCTGAACCGTTCGGACTGCAGCTCCAGGCCGGCGAAGTCCACGACCCGGGAGGGTCCGGCGCCCTGGAAGGACAGCTTGCCCTCCTCCCGGATCAAGTCCAGGCTGCCCAGCAGCCGGAAGAGATAATCGCCGAGCAGGAAACCCCAGCGCCTGCGGATGTACTCGAGCTGATCGGTCAGAGAGTGGGGATGCGCCACCGCCGGGCTGCGGAGCATCTCGAAAAGGCTCTGGTCGTCGGGGCCGAAGGTCGGCTGGCCGGAGAAGTACTTGCGCAGCGCACTAGTCACGCCCCGGTAGTCCGTGGTCTTTTCCAGTTCGGCGTCGTCGAAAAGCTCCACATGCCGCGCAATGGCGGGATTACGGTTGTCCAGCCAAAGCATCATCAGCTCTTCCAGGGCCACCTCGCGGTGGGAAACACCTCCGCTGGCTGCCTCCAGCCACGTCTCCGGATCCGTGCGGCCCCGGTAAACCTCGACGGGAGGGAAAGCATCCACGAAACGCACCAGGGTGCGGTGCACGGCATCGGCACCCACGGCGTCTTCCACGAACGCGAGAGCCCGGGACATTGCCCCGGCGTTCCGCTGCCGGCTGTAGAGCTTCACCACGTAATGCAGAATCTCATCGATCAATCCCATGGCGTTGATCTGACCCGCCTTTACCGCTGTTTCGGGAAAACGGATCAGGTTCCGCTTTTCGTTGATCCTGCCGGCGAATATCCGGGAAGCGTGGAAATTCGCGAAGATCACGTTGCCGCTCAGGGAAAACAGGGACTCATCGAAATCGTACAGATCCCGGGCGGCCCGGGAGATGTGGAACTCCATCATGAGACGATCTCCGACAGCAGCCGGCGCAAGTGGCCGGGGGATTCCAGATAGTAACGGGCCTCTGAGATGTCCAGCCCGATCTTGATCGTGTAAGACCACTCCGGCAGCTGCGCGAACATGACCTCGTCGTTGGTGTCATCTCCCGCGGCCAGGATAAACTGCCGGCTGTTGCGGGAAAGCCACATCGAAAGCGCTCTGGTCTTGCTCACGTTCACCGGTTTGATCTCCAGCACGCTCTTGCCCTCCAGTACGTCCAGATTCAGATCCCCGGTGAAGCTGAACAGGATGTCCTTGAGCTCGCTGGCCCGAAGTGCGGCCAGCTCCGGTTCGGCGTTCCGGTAGTGCCAGGCTATGGCGTACTCCTTCTCTTCGACCGTAGAGCCCGGGGTTCGGTCCTTGAAAAGCTGGAATACGGGGAGCAGCTGCTCCTTCCACTCGTTGCTCAGCTCTTCGCTGAGCTGCCAATCCTCTGCTTTGGGTTTCAACCAGGCGCCGTGGCAGGCCATCAAGCTCACGTTCAAGCTCCCGAACCAGTCGTTCATGACCTTGTGCGTGCGGCCGCTGGCCACCACCACGTCGTTTGCCGGATCTGCGGCCAGAGTGTTCAAAAGGTCGATCAGTTCCCGGTCCGGCTCCGCTTTGTGGGGATGGCCATGTAAGGGCACCAGCGTGCCGTCGTAGTCCAGGATGATCAGGCGCGATTCGGCCCGACGGTAGGAGGCGAGCAGCTCCTCCTTGAACGAACCAGCCATCCTCTTCATCAGGTAGCTTTGCTGCACCTCTCGAACCTGGCTCAGCTTGTTGAGGAAGTCCTTGGTCCAGGCCGCGATGTCGTAGCGGCTGAGGCGTTCGTTCATCACGGCGTTTCGTTCGATCTGTTCGCTTTCATCCATCTCCAGGGCGGTTTTCAGGGCTTCGGCGATCTCCTCGCTGTTGTTCGGGTTGATCAGCAGGGCCTCTCCCATTTCCCGGGCCGAGCCGGCCGTTTCGCTCAGGATCAGCACCCCTCCCGAATCGCGATGGGTGGCCACGAACTCCTTGGCCACCAGATTCATCCCGTCGCGAAGGGGCGTGACCAGGAGCACATCCGCAAGGCCGTAGAAAGCCGAGAGGCGATCGAAGGGAAACCCCCGGTAGAAGTAGTGGATCGGAACCCAGCTCAGGGTGCCGTACTTCCCGTTGATCATGCTGATCAGCTCATCCACCTCCTTCTTCAGGGACCTGTAGCGGTGGACCTTGGTTCGGGAAGGCACGGCAATGAGCAGCAGCACCACCTTCTCCCGGTACAGAGGATTTCGTTCCAGCAGCAGATCGTAGGCCCGGAGGCGTTCGGGGATGCCTTTTGTATAATCGAGGCGGTCCACCGACAGGATCACCTTGAAGTTTTCCATCTCCTTGGCGGCGACGACCATCTGTTTTTTTACATCCCTGTCCGACAGGGCGGCGGAGTACTTCTTGTAGTCGATGCCCATGGGGAAGACATCGACCCTGCTCAATCTGTGTTCGTGCTGGACGTAGCCCATGCTGTTTTCCACACCCAGAAGACGGCGGACGCTGGAGATGAAGTGACGGGCGTAGTCGTAGGCATGAAAACCGATAAGGTCGGCCCCGAGCAGTCCTGTCAGTATCTCGTTCCTCCACGGCAGCAGGCGGAACACCTCGAAAGAGGGGAAGGGGATGTGCAGGAAGAACCCGATCTGGGCCTCAGGGACCTTCTCCCGGATCAGCTGCGGAAGAAGCATCAGTTGATAGTCGTGGATCCAGATCGTATCTTCCGCACCCGCCGCTTCCAGCACCTTTTCCAGGTAGATCGAGTTGACCCGCCTGTAGGATTCCCAGAGGTTGTTGTCGTAGGTCGCATAGCTGGGGAAGTAGTGAAACAGGGGCCATATTGTGTTGTTGCAGAAGCCGTAGTAGAAACTCTTCAGCTGTTCCCGGGTGAGGTCCACCGGGATGCTGTTGTACTTCTGCCTCAACACAGTCACGATTTCCCGTGCCTCCTCCTGGGACAGCTCCTCCGCCGGTAGTCCGGGCCAGCCGATCCACAGATGCTTTTCCTTCTGCTCCAGTGAGCTCAGGCCCGTTGCCAGTCCGCCCATGCTTGGTTTGAACTCGAGTTTCCCCTTTTTCTTTTCAATGGACACGGCCAACCGATTGGAGACAAGTATAAGATTCGACATAACTAATACGACCAGTGTAGTGGGATTGGGGCTGCCCATCAAGGGTGCTTAGAGGATCTGTCAGTTGGATCTATGATGCCGGTGCGATATGCAGGGCAATTCCCAGGCTGCGGATATGCTCGGCGTACTCCGCCGGGATGCCGCTGTCGGTCACCACGGTGGTGATCTCGGACAGATCGGCGAAGTAGGCGGGCTGGATCGTGCCGAATTTGCTCGAGTCCGCTACGAGGATGCGGTCTCGGGAGGATCGGATCGATGCCCTCTTCACCTCGATTTCATAGGCGTTCGTGCAGGTGACCCCTAGTTTTTCACTGACCCCGCTGGCCGACAGAAAGACTTTAGTGGCCCGGTAGCGGTTGATCAGCTGCACTGCCTCCGGGCTTTCGAAGACCAGGCTGTTCTCATGCAGGCTGCCGCCGGCGAACAGGAGAGAGCAGGTTTCCCTTCGATGAACCTCCACCAGGATGTTGAGAGCCCAGCAGAGCACGGTCAGCTGGAGCGTATCCGGGATTCTTTTTGCCAGATATTCGGTGGTGGACCCGCCGTCGATGATGATGACATCTCCCTCCTCCAGCAGGGAGGCGGCTCTGGCGCCGATGGTCATCTTCAGCTCCCGCCGCTGGGCTCCGGCTTCGGTCAGGGAGTAGCGGGAGGATCCCACAATGCCCGGGTTCAGCACGGCTCCGGAATGAAGGACCTTGACGATGTCGTCCTGGGCCAGGAGGTTCAGGTCCCTGCGGATCGTCATCTCCGACACGGATAGCTCACCCGCCAACTCCGCCAGCGTGGCGGCGTTTTGGGCCTGGAGGATTTTGACGATTGCTGCCAGACGATCCCTGCGATTGCTCATACGAATTCATCCATTATAACAGAATCGTTGGTAAGATCAACAAAAAAGGTACGAAAAATTGTAAAATTTTACACAATAATACTTGACATGATCGATTATTTTGACATAATAGATGATATATTGATAAAAATATTTCAAAATAATGATAACATGTGTCGAACATAACAATATTAACACGTGTGTGTGCAGGAGGGAACATGGCTGAGGTTTATTCGAATGCTTTGGGGATGATCGAGTGCCGCGGTTTCGCCGCCATGGTCGAGGCTTCCGACGCGATGGTCAAAGCAGCCAAGGTGGAGCTGATGCGCTACGAAAGAACAGGCGGCGGCTACGTGACCGCGATCGTGCGCGGCGATGTGGCCGCGGTGCGCGCAGCCCTGGATGCCGGCGGACGGGCTGCGGAACGGGTTGGAGAGGTCATCTCCGTCCATATCATTCCACGGCCTCACGGTAACGTGGACAGTGCGCTGCCTCTGGGTCTGCAGCCCGAATCTCGAGTAGGGTGAGCGCGTCATGGCAGATGAGCGTATCGACCTGAGAACCTATATCTTCCTCGACTCGCTGCAGTATCAGATGGCCTCTCTCATGGCCACCACCTCCCGCGGCTACTACCCGGTAGCCCTGCAGGCCTGCATGATCATCGAGATATCTCCGGGGATCGAGATCAACAGATTCACAGACATCGCCCTCAAGGCGACCAACGTGACGCCGGGGATCCAGTTCGTCGAACGCCTGTTCGGGCTGCTGGAGGTCCACTCGGACAGCCAGGCCGATGCCCGGCAGGCCGGGGCGGCTATCCTGCGGGAGCTGGGACGAACGGAGGAGGAGCGGATGAAGCCGCGGGTCCTCACCAGCCAGCTGATCAAGAACATCTCCGATCACCACGCCCAGCTGATCAACAAGG
>CAZPPB010000135.1:0-10254 GCA_964588355.1 uncultured Spirochaetaceae bacterium
AATACCGTGGCGCTGATCGAGCATAATCTCGATGTGATCAAGCAGGCGGACTACCTGATCGACCTGGGACCGGAAGGGGGCGACCGGGGAGGAGAGGTCGTAGTGACCGGCACTCCCGAAGAAGTTGCAGCCTGCCGCGCCTCCTATACAGGACGGTACCTCAAGCCGGTCCTGGCCGGGAGCGGAGCGCAGCGTGAGGACGCAAAACAGTAGCAGATATGACTTTAAAATGTCTACTTATTTGCACATGCTTTTTCATGCTGATCCCGTTTGGTTCCGGAACACCTGCCGGACTCTATGCCCAGGAGGCCTCTGAGCAGGTTGACTCCGCAGGGGAGACATCCGAAGCACCCGAAGCAGCTGAAAATCTGATCGAAAAGACCCTGGCGAAGGATATTGAGACGGCCAGCTACTACGAGCTGGTACCCTGGTGCCGCGAGCTGGGGTTGGCCGATTCCGGCACGCGCCAGGCTCTGCAGCAGCGGTTGTACGGATATTATCAGGTATCCCCCCCGCCTGTTGAAGCGGTTGCGGAGGGCAAGAGCCGGCTGCTGGAGATCAAGTCGGCGAAAGAGACCCAATACTTCACGATCGAGCAGGTTGACGAGGATTACGTGCTGCTGCTGGGTGATGTCCTGGTGGAAATCAAAGAGCAGGAGGCGACCCACCGCATCCGGGCACATCGGATCCTTCTCAATGAAACGGAGAATATCCTCAGCGCGGAAGGGGGAATCGAGTATACCCTTGTCAAGGGCACGGAGGAGGAGGTCTTTCGGGGCGAACGGCTCACCTTCAACGTAGACAACTGGGAGGGAGTCTTCTTTGGAGGAGCGATGGAAGCGGACCGCAATGTCGGGGGTGAAACCATCCGGTTTCGCTTTGTCGGCGAGTCGATCTCCCGCCTGGAGGACAACACCGTGGTTATAGACCGGGGGAAGATCAGCTCCTGCGACATCGAGGGAGATCCCCACTACCATATCCGGGCCCGCAAGATTTGGGTTCTCGCTCCGAACGAATGGGCGATCCTGAACGCTGTACTGTTCATCGGCCGTGTTCCCGTTATGTACCTGCCCTTCTTCTTTCGTCCCGGGGATGAGTTTTTCTTTCATCCGGCCGTCGGCTACCGCGACCCGGACGGACAATTCATCCAGACCACCACCTACCTGATCGGACAGAAAAAGCGCAGCTCCAGCGCTCTGTCCTTCCTGGCAGCCACGGAGGAGAGCACGACCCAATACGAGCTGGAGCGAAAAGGTCTGTTCCTCCGTCCCATCCCGGACAAACCCACAGCGGTCGACGAGGACCGTTTCCTGAAAGTGATGCTCGACCTGTACTCCCGCTTGGGGGTATTTGCCGGCATAGACGGGAGTTTTCCCAAGGTGGAGTTCAAGGGGGGGGTTGCCCGCAGCATCATGGGGTACGGACTGGCGCCCGAGCTCAACCGGTACGGCATCGAGAGCAACTGGAATATCGACAGCGGCCTGAACAGCTTTTCCGGGAAATTCGAATACTTCTCCGATCCCTCCTTCCCCGCAGATTTCTACAATCGAGCGGAAGACACGGGCTTGACCCGTCTGTTGGGGATCGGACCTCTCGAGGACACGGGCACCGAATCGGAGAAGCAGACTCTGACGTGGGAATTGACGGGGAAGATGGACTTTTCCGACAAATTCGATACGCCCCTGGTTAAGACCCTGTCCTTTCCCTACGTCACGGCCAATCTCCTCTGGGAGAATGTGGGGCAGGATTACATCCCGACGACTTTGAAACTGCCTGGGGCCTCCTTTCAGATGCTCGGCACTCTGCTGAGTGTTTCTGTGCCCTCGATAAAAGGAAGCGCAGAAGCTCCTGAGAAAACAACCCCTGTACCGACCGATCTGCGCCCCCCGGGAAAGCAGGTTGTACGGGATCGGCCCGATGCGCCGGAACAGCAACCTCTGCCGTCTCTCCGTTTACCGGAGCCGAAGAGCAGCGTGCCCGTCTCCCTGCGGAAAACTCCCCTGCAGTTTGATCTGTCCTATCAGTTCCGTCCCCGGGCCTCCATGGAGCAGAACTTCGACAAGGACACCTCCGCCCCGTACTACTCGGAACTCGGCTCTCGGGGTAATCTCAGCCTGGACCACAAGCTGCGGATCCTGGAGAATGTTTTTCTCTGGAATGGGAATCTCTCGATCGAGGGGGATTATCGCCACTACAACCGCCAAAGCCTCCCCCTTGGGGCTGAGTGGGACAAACTCGTACTGGCTGAACAACAGAACACCCGGGTCAATCTGAAATTCGTCCATGCTTTGGATTATTATCCCTTCTCCGACGATCCGATCTTCGGCAATACCAGCCTCAGCTACGATGTCGGCTCCGCTTTTTACAGGTACATTCGCTACGATGCACTTTCTGCCGGCGGAGATTATTCGGGAGAGTTCATCCAATGGAGCGACGACTGGTTTTCTACACACAGCGCCCAGTCCGCCCTGCGGTGGAGGATGTTCGACAAGCAGAACACCCTCTCCCTCTCAGCGCAGCTGCCTCCGCGTCCGGGGAGCTTTACCGGGAGCCTGGAGTTCAAGATCTGGCTGCTTACCACGACGGTGAACTCGGTGTTCAAGGACAGCGACGGCGGGGTGGGAAAGTGGGGTGAGTTCAGCGACTGGAGCTTCCAACCCGTAGTGCTGCGGGAAACCCTGCAGCTGGGCGACAATGTATACTTCAGTGAAGAACTGCGCCTAGACGTAAACAAACCTGTGGATGGTGGTTTGTGGACCAAGAGCGTGACCTCGGTGAATCTGTGGGACCTTTCAGGCAGCTTCAACATGGATTATTCGAAACCGCAGGAGTTCGACTTCGGGTCAAACAGCTGGAAGGATGCTCCCGGGTCCGCTCGGCTCCGGCCCTCTTTCATCACCCTCAGCTACAATCCGGTCAGTGAGGAGCATCTGTACTGGAAAAACAGAATCCGCGTCAGCACATCCATCGATGCCAGCTGGTCGATGAATATCCTGCAGGTTACCGACAACAGCCTGGATCTTTCTCTGACCTTCGATTTCTGGCTGTACAAGTTTCTCAAGCTGTCCCTGACAACCTCGTCGTACAACAATCGGACCTTTCTGTACTTCTCGAAACTCGCCGACAAACTGGGGCAGGCCCCTGTGGATTTCTTACCGGATCTAATCGGCTCCTTCAACTTCTTCGACCGCTCAGCCCGGGAGCAATCCGCCTTCAAGCTGCGCAGCATCAGGGTGTCGGCGGTTCACTACCTCCACGACTGGAATCTGAGCCTCAGCTACGAGGGAAAACCCTACCTGGTGGAGATCTATCCAGGCGATCCCGGACCTCCGCCAATTCCACCGAAATACGAATACCAGTGGAAAAGCAACTTCTCAGTGATCCTCCAGTGGCAGCCCATCCCGGAGCTGCGTTCCAATATCAGGAGGCAGTGGGATGACGATGAGGATGAGTACGAGTCCTCCCTGCGGGGTTGACGGCCGCCGTATGGGGGAGGTACATTCAACCGATAGGAATACTATGGGTAAACACCTGGCGGTGGTCCTTAGGAACCCGGAGAGGATCCAGGAACTGTTCGGGGCCAACGACGGTAACTTGTCCGTTTTCGAAGAACTCCTGGGTGTCCGTGTATACTTCCAAGGAAATCAGATCTACCTCGAATCCTGTGAAGAGGCAAAAAGGACGCTGTTCGAGCGAGTTCTCAATGAGCTGGAGGATCACGTAGCCCTGGGTCAGCTGCCCGGGCCGGATCTGATACGGGCGGTGTACCGAACATTGAACGCGAAAAAGGATCAAAACTCTCAGCTGTTGAAAGAAACCTGCGTGGTTATCCCCGGAGGATTGAAGAAGGTTTTTCCCCGCAGCTACAAACAGGCGCTCTATCTGAAAGCGATCGAAACCAAGGATCTGGTTTTCTCGATAGGACCGGCGGGAACCGGAAAAACCTATCTGGCGGTGGCGCAGGCGCTGAAAAGCGTGCTCTCCCGCAACCGGAGGAAACTCATCCTCACTCGGCCCGTGGTGGAGGCCGGGGAGAATCTGGGGTTCCTGCCGGGCGATCTGGAGCAGAAGATCAGTCCCTATCTGCGGCCTCTGTACGACGCCATGGAGGCCTTCATCCCCCCGGAGGCGCTGCGCCGCCTGGAGGAGAACCGCGTCATCGAGATCGCTCCTCTGGCCTATATGAGGGGACGTACACTTTCGGAGTGCTTCGTTATCCTGGACGAGGCTCAGAATACCACGAAGGAGCAGATGAAGATGTTCCTGACCCGTTTAGGAGAAGGAACCCAGGCCGTGGTCACCGGAGATATCACTCAGATCGATTTGACCAGGCGGAACAGCTCCGGACTGCTCGATGTGATTTCCGTGCTAAAATCTATTCGGGAGATCGATTTTACATTCCTCGGGGAGGAAGACGTGGTTCGAAATCCCCTGGTTCGCAAGATCGTGCGCGCCTATGAAGCAAAACAAGAAGAATAACCCCGATAACGGAAAACCAGCCAAACCTTTCTCGAATCTGCACAGGCTCCTGGCAGCCGATCGGTTCACCGTGGTCATCCTGAGTATCACCTTCGTGGCGGCCGTGGCGATCGTGCTGCTGACGACCCAGTTCGGCAGTGTGTTGCCTCTGCTGCGGGTAGCGAACTACCAGGTCGGCAGTGTGGCGGAGCGGGATTACGTGGTGGAGCGGGACATTCTCTACCTGGACGAAGAGGCGACCCGCCTGAAAAGGGAAGCGGCGGGAAAGCTGGTCCTGCCGATCTTTCGAGTCAATGAACGGATCGGAGAGGAGCGTCTCCAGCGCTTCTCCGAGTTCCGGGAGCGCCTGCTCGCTCTCAGCCGGCAAGAGGCTACCCTGGATACGGCCTTCCTGAGGCTGCAGGTGGATTTTCCGGGCATCCTTTCCGAGGAGCAGCTGGCAGGCCTCCTCGATACCGGCCAGCTGAGCACCGTTTTCACCGAGACGGAGAACATCCTGAAACAGATCTTCGAAACGGGGCTGATCAAGCTGCCCGAGCAGGACAGCGGGCTGCTCGCCTCCGGTGCGGTCGCGGTGTGGCGTTGGCGGGGAGGTAAGCTGGTCAAAGAGGAAACGTACGTGGAGGAGGTTCTGACCCTGGGCAACCTGGAGGGTTGGATAGAAGATCACTTCCCGGAGATCCCGGCCCGACTGCTGCCGTCCGCAATCAATCTGGTACGGGCCTTTGCCATCGAGAACGGTTTTTTCGATGCCGAAGAGACTCAGAAGAGCAGGCAGAAGGCCATGGAAGAGGTAGAGCCGGTCCAGGCGAAACTGGTCAAGGATCAGGTAATCGTCAGGCGCGGGGACATCATAGATGCCGAAACCGCAGCCCAAATCAAAGCCCTGGGGGAGTATTCGGTTACCGTGAATCTGAACGGCATAGTGGGAAACGTGCTGTTCCTCCTGATCGTTTTTCTCTTCTCCCTGTTTCTGTTCCGGGAGCGGATCATCGGCACAGCCTTGGAGCAAAACCAGATCATCTTTCTGGCCGCCGCGGCACTGATCTTTATGCTGGCCGCGGGCCTGCTGTCGCGCTTCTTCACCCCCCATGAGGGTATCCCCGTCTCGGTGATCCTGCCCACAGCGGCAATCTCCGTGCTTGTTACCTTGATCGTTTCTACCCGGGTAGGTATCGGCTTCTCGCTGATCCTGGCTCTTCTGGTCCTGCCCCTGGCCAAGTTGGATCCCTACGCTTTTCTCTTTGTGCTGCTCACCGGCGTGGCCGGCACTGCCGTAGTGCAGCAGGCGGACCGTAGGATCGACCTGATAAAAGCCGGCCTGTACCTGTCTGCCCTAAATGTCGCGCTGCTGATCCTTTCGGTATTTCTGCAGAGCGCGGGGCGGGGTTGGCTTCTGCCGGTCCTGGGTTGGGGTTTTCTCAACGGATTTGCTTCGAGCATGATCAGTCTGGGCTTTCTCCCGATTCTGGAGCATGCTCTGAACACGGCCAGCCGCTTCCGGCTCATCGAACTTTCGGATCTGAATGCTCCCACTCTCAAGCGGATGCTTTCCCTGGCTCCCGGGACCTACAATCACTCCATCAGCGTCGCCAATCTGGCGGAATCGGCGGCCAGTGCCATCGGAGCCAACGCGCTGCTGGCCCGTGTCGGTGCGTACTACCACGACATCGGCAAGATCGAACAGGCCGAATACTTCATCGAGAATCAGACCTCCTACAACAAGCATGACGATCTGAAACCCAGCCTCTCCGCGGCGGTGATCAAATCCCACCTGAAGATGGGAATAGAGAAAGCCAGGGAATTGGCCCTGCCCAAGGAGGTTCAGGACATCATCTCCCAGCATCACGGCCGGGGGGTCATCAAATATTTCTACCAGAGAGCGGTGGAGAACGGTGAAAAAACGAACGTGAGCAGCGACGACTATTCATATCAGGGCTATCGACCCAGCAGCAGGGAAGCCGCCGTAGTGATGCTGGCCGACACGGTGGAGGCGGCCACCCGCACCCTGAAGAAGCCCACGATCTCCAAGCTGGAAAAATTCGTCTGGGACATCATCATGGAGAAGTTCACCTCCCAGGAGCTGGGAGACAGCCAACTCACCTTCCGCGACCTGGAAACCATCAAGAAGAGCTTCGTACAGGTTCTGGCCGGCTACTATCATTCCCGCATCGAGTATCCGAAAATAAAAGAGGCTGCCCGGTGAACGACGTGGAGGTCGCCTCGGCGGGGATCGACGACCCAGGGTGGCTGCGAGGCTGTGAGCGCTTCGCAGCAAAGGTGTTGGAGACCCGGGGAATCGACAACTGGGAACTCTCCATACTGCTGACCGATGACGGCACGATTCGTCAGTTGAATCGGCATTATCGGGAGATGGACAGACCAACCGATGTTCTGTCGTTTTCCCAGGACCCTGACTACGCCACATCCGCGGGGGAAGGAAAGGTCCCGGTGGGAGACGTGGTGATTTCAATGGAAACCCTGAGCCGCAATGCCCAAGCCCGTCAGATTCCCGAAGAGGAGGAATTGAAGCGTCTGCTGATTCATGGCATTCTGCATTTAGAGGGTATGGACCATGAGGACGAAGAGTCCGAGATGATTCGGGTGCAGGAGGATATATTGGCGGGCCTGAAAAAGGAGAGGATATTTTGAAAAAAAGAAGCTTCATTGACAGGCTTCTGCGGAAGGTCTCCGTCGAGGAAAATTTGGACACCCTGGATGCGAACGCCCTGGAAATGGTGAAAGGCATCATCTCCCTCTCTGAGTCAAACATCAAAGAGATCATGGTACCCCGCATCGACGTGGTTTCGATTTCCCTGGGTACTCCGATAGCGGAGATCGTCACGGTCATTTCCGACTGCGGCCACTCCCGTTTTCCCGTGTACCACGAAACCGTGGACAACATCGTGGGTATGCTGTACGCCAAGGATCTTCTGCACTACATGGTCAAGGAGGAGTCGGAAATCGACCTGGAGAAGCTGATCCGCCCGGCCTACTTCGTGCCGGAGAGTAAAAAACTCGATTCTCTGCTGCGGGAGTTCCAACGCCGCAGGGTCCACATAGCCGTGGTCGTGGACGAGTACGGCGGGACCTCGGGCATAGTCTGCCTGGAGGACATCATCGAGGAGATCGTCGGGGAGATTCAGGACGAGTTCGACAACGAAACCGAGGAACTTCTCAAGATCAGCGATGACGTGTATCTGTGCGATACCCGGGTGAACCTGGAATGGCTGAACGAGCAGCTTGGTATCGAGCTTCCCGACGATGATTTCGATACCCTGGGGGGCTTCGTGTTTCACCTTTTCGGAAAGATCCCGGTGCGTTACGAAAAGATGAGCTATCAGAACATCGATTTCATCGTCCAGAACATGGAGGGGCACAAGATCGATACGATCAAGATCGTACTTCGGCGGGAAGGAGCTTGAAGACAACGCTGATGAAAACCGTTGCAGCCTTTGCCCTGACCGCCCTTCTGCTCTTCAGTTTCACCACCACTGCCACGGCTCAGTCGGGAGCCGACGGGCAAACCGGCCCCAGAGACCTGTATCAGAGCGGCCGCGAGCAACAGGCTCGTTCGAACCATCTGGCGGCGGTGGAGCTGTACCGTGCGGCTCTGATCGAAAACCCGGCCTATGTCAAACCCCTCATCGGTCTGGCCGAGAGCTTCTTCGCCCTGGAGGAATACGAAGAAGCCCTCCAGTATCTCGCGGAAGCCCAAAAATACGACCGGGGCAATCTGGATCTGATCGTGCTGGAGGGGAGAATCGCCATTGCCCTGAATCAACCGGCAAGAGCGAGAAGCCTGTTCGAATCCGTCCTGAAAAAGGAACCCAACAACCTGGAGGCGCGCTTCGGCCTGGCGGAGCTGGACATCGCACAGGGACGGACAGGCAATGCCACCCGGCGGTACATCGAAACACTGAAGGTCAGTCCGGACAGCCAGAAGGCCCTGCTGTCCCTGGTCCTGCTCAGCGAAGAGCAGGGGGATCGGGCTGCGGCTGAAACCTATCTGGAACTCGCCTTGAAGAGCCACAGCTACGAACCGCGGGTTCAATACGCCGCCGGGCGTTTTTCCATGGATGAGGGAAACCTCGAGCGGGCCGAAAGCTATCTGAGTACGGCGATCGCCCTGGACGCCGAATATACGGAGGCAAAATGCCTGCTCGCCCATGTATATCTGCTGCAGGGACATGCGGAGAAGGCCATCGAACTCCTGGAGCCGATGCGGACAAACGACAGGGACATCCCACTGGTCTGGTACTCCCTGGGGCTTGCCTACGACCGCAGCGGGAAACCCGAACAGGGCATAAGCAGCCTTGCCCGGGCACTTCGGCTGCAGCCGGACGACGAAATCGTCCGGATCGTGCTGGAAAACATCGCCTTGAACAAACTGCCCATCGGTCATCCGATCCGCGAGCGCTACGCCGCCTACCATCTGGAACGGGGTGTCCTGTTCCGGGAGCGGAACTATCTGGACAAAGCCCTCATGGAGTATCGCAGAGCCCTGAGGCTGCAGCCGGAGGCCAAAGAACCGCGGCTGCACTACGCGGAGCTGCACAGGCTGATGGGATTTCCGGAAAAGTACATGAGGGAGCTCGAGCTGCTCCGGGTTCTGGGTTATACGGATCCACGGATCCTCGACGATATCGAGATCATCGCTGCGACCCTCTACGACAGCGTTTCCGCCAGGTGGGGGTTCGAGCAGTATGGTCTGGACCGTAGACGCTTTTCTCTGGCCCTCTATCACCTGAAACCGGCCAGCCGGGGCCGGGAGCTCCACCCGTTTGCCGGTGAGGCCGCGGCAGCGTACCTCTACGACCTGTTCCAACGGTACCCGACACTAGAGATGCCGGAGACCACCCTCAATGTGGACAGCTTCGAATCCGCCTTTCGGGAAGCCCGCGACCTGGATTCCGACTACTTCTTGCTGATGCACATCGAAGAGTCGGAGCGCAGTTTTACCACGGTATTGGAGCAGTATCTCACGAGCACCGGAAAACTACTGCGTACCTACAGGGTTTTTCGAACGGGGAATGATCGGGTCCAGGATAACTTCAACATTCTGGCGAGGCGGGTTTTCGAGGCTTTGCCCCTGCAGGGCAACCTGCTGGCTCGACAGTTCGATCAGGGGGTCATCGATCTGGGTATGTACGACCAGGTGGAGGTTGGGCAGGAGCTGGCCATCGTGCGCAAGGGGAAGGTAAGCCTGAGAAACGACCGGATCGGCGTGACCGCGGATGAGGGGGACATTCTGGGAACCTTCATGGTAGAGACTTTGGACGAGGTTGTCAGCGAAGGGACCGTCAACAAACACAGCTTTTTCGACCTGATCAATGCCGGGGATGAAATCATTCCTCTGCTGCCGCCTTCACAGCCCCCGAAATCCGAAGACTCCGGTGAGCCGGGATTGCTGAGGCGCCTGCTGGGTTTCATTGGCCTGTAGGCAGCGGGGGCTGAAGTCTCGCCATTGACACGGCACGCGTTTTCTACGTATATTCAGGCCTGAACATTTAATCATTACAAACTGATATGAGGGATTTATGAAAATTGCGATCAATGGATTCGGCAGGATTGGGCGAAGCGTGTTCAAGGTGGCGATGGAACGAAAAAATATCGAAGTGGTGGCCATCAACGACATCACCGATGCCAAGACCCTAGCCCACCTGCTCAAGTACGACTCGAACTACGGCAGGTACTCCAGGAGCGTGGAGGCCAAGGAAGATTCGCTGGTGGTGGACGGCAAGAAGATCGCCGTTCTGGCCGAGCGAGATCCCA
>CAZPPB010000136.1:0-10249 GCA_964588355.1 uncultured Spirochaetaceae bacterium
TAGACCGGCACGGAGCTCTGGATGCGAACCAGAAGGGCTCTGCGTTCCTGGTCATCTATCTCGCGTACCAACCGATCGAACAGCGCAGGATCTTCCATAGTTCCTTTCATATTCTAGCCCCACAGAGTCCTCGGGTCAATCTACAGGTCGGCCGGGCGCGTTGACCATATTTTATCTTCAACTCCGCTTGCGTGATCTAAACCGGCTCTGGACATTCGACAAAACGTTACGTAAATTGGCAATGTGCAAAAACAAGAGAACACGGCTGCAGGCGGATTTGTCCGGACCATCAAATTCGAGGCGGCTCGGCACCCTGGAGAAGCCATTATCGGCTTACCCTAGCCAAAACGATGCGTTATCATAAAGTTGAGGAGTGGGAGAGCAGGCTCAAACGGGTGTTTGACCGCATCGACGACTGCCTCGAGGAAAAGTACGGCCATGAATACCCGCTTCACCCCGCGCGTCCGGCCCGGGGCGTAACCTCTAGCAAGTCCCACGACGGCCTGTTCAACATAGGTGCCAGTTTCTCAGCCGGATACGGGTCGAAGCGCGGACCCGGGTACGTGGTGCAGGTCCGCATGGTTACCCTGACCCGGGTGCCCCAGTACATCCGCGACCGGATCGAGGAGGAAGCTGTCCAACGGCTGCGGGAAGAGCTGCCCAAGGAATTCCCCGATCGGAAGCTGGAGGTGGAGAGGGACGGTCCGGTGTACAAGATCCACGGAGATCTGCGCTTATAGGCCGGGTCTGGCCGCAGCCCCAGTTGGCAAACCCAAGCCCTTGAAATAAACACACCCTTTCTCTAATATAGGTGAATCTCGCCGCGCCCCTGTTTGCAGGTGCATCTGATGCTTCGACGGGGCTACCAACGGAATAGCGGAGGAATAAAAGTGAACTATTTTTTGACGGAAGAACAAGAGATGATCAGAGATCTGGCCGCCAAGATCGCCAAGGAAAAGGTGGAACCTCTGGCATTGGAGTACGACGAAAAGGGAACCTTCCCCCAGGATATCGTGGAAGTGCTGGCCAAAGCCGACCTGTTCAGGGTCTTCATTCCCGAAGAGTACGACGGGCTGGGCGGCGGAATCATGGAGATGTCCATTGTGGTGGAGGAACTGTCCAAGGCCTGCGGCGGAATTGCCCTGGCCTACGCGGCCTCCGGTCTGGGAACCATGCCGATTATGCTTTTCGGCAACGAAGAACAAAAGAAAAAGTATCTGCCCCGCCTGGCAGCCGGAGAGATTCTGGCCGCTTTCGCCCTGACCGAGCCGGATGCAGGCAGCGATGCTGCGGCGGTCAAGACCAAGGCCGTACCTGATGGGGAGGACTACGTGCTCAACGGCACCAAGCAGTGGATCACCAACGGCGGGGAAGCGTTTATCTACACGGTGATCGCCCTCACCGATCCGACCCGGGGACCCCGGGGCGCTTCGGCGGTGCTGGTGGAGAAGGATACTCCGGGATTCGAATTCGGGAAGAAAGAGGACAAGATGGGGATCCGGGCCTCTGTTACCCGGGAGCTCATCTTCACCGACTGCAAGGTCCCCAAGACGAATCTCCTCGGGAGGGAAGGAGCCGGATTTCTGGTGGCGATGAAGACCTTCGATAAGACACGACCAGGGGTAGCCGCCCAGGCCTTGGGTATTGCTCAGGGAGCTTTGGACAAGGCGGTGGCCTATTCCCGGGAGCGCAAGCAGTTCGGCAAACCCATTTCCGCCTTCCAGGGGATACAGTTCATGCTGGCCGACATGGCCACCCAGGTGGAAGCAGCCCGTGCCCTGACCTACGCCGCGGCCAGAACCATCGACGCCGGAGCCAAAAACGTATCTCGGGTATCCGCGATGGCCAAGCTTTTCGCTTCCGACACGGCGATGCGGGTCACCACCGACGCGGTGCAGGTTTACGGCGGATACGGCTATATGAAGGAATATCCCATGGAGAAGTTGATGCGGGATGCCAAGATCACCCAGATCTATGAAGGAACGAATCAGATTCAAAGAGAGGTCATAGCACTTCAACTGATCAAAGAGAGTCTGCAGAAGAAGGAGTAGTTTACCGTTTTGAAGATCGTTGTCTGCATTAAACAGGTTCCGGATACGACAAATGTGCGGATCAATCCGGAGACCAATACCCTTATGCGTGAAGGTGTGGAGTCTATCATCAATCCCTTCGACATGTATGCGCTGGAGGAGGGGATCCGGCTGAAAGAGCAGCATGGAGGAACCGTGATTGCCCTTTCCATGGGACCACCCCAGGTGGAGAGCGCCCTGCGGGAAGCCATCAGCCTGGGGGTGGATGAGGCGGTCCTGATGTCCGACCGTGCCTTCGCCGGGGCGGATACCCTGGCTACCGCCTATACCCTGGCCAGGGGCATCAAGAAGATCGGCAAGGTGGATATTGTCCTCATGGGCCGGCAGGCCATTGACGGTGATACCGGCCAGGTCGGTCCCGGAGTTGCGGAGAATCTCGGACTGCCCCACGTCACGGAGATTCGGAAGATCGAACAGATCGACGAAGATGGAACCATTGTGGTGGAGCGCCTTCTGGAGGACGGCTATGTCCGTTTGAAGTCGAAGCTCCCCATCCTCCTGACCGTGGTCAAGGAGATCAACGAACCCCGTTTACCCTCCCTGAAGGGAAAGATGGCTGCTAAGAAGGCGGAGATCCAAAATTGGAAAAGTGAAGACATCGAACTGGATGCTCAGCGTATCGGGCTGACCGGATCCCCGACCCAGGTCATGAAAGTCTTTACCCCCCCGAAACCTTCCGGGGGGAAGATCTTCGAAGGGGATGTCCAGCAGGCCGTTACCGATCTGCTGGTGGAGCTGCGTTCAGCGGGTATCCCGATCGGGCAGCAGAAAGAGTAAGGGTAGAGCTATGGCGGAGCCTATTCGGATAATCCTCGACAAGTGCGTTGGTTGCGGACTGTGCATCAAGGTTTGTGCCTACGATGCGGTATCTCTGGTAGACAAGAAGGCTGTGCTCAATGAGCGCTGTACCGTGTGCGGGGCCTGCGTAAGCGCCTGCAAGTACGACGCGATCCTCATAGAGCGGCGGCCGTTCAAAGGCCAGGATGTGGAGAACTACTCCGGCATCTGCGTGTTTGCCGAGCACCGTGGCGGTGAACTGTCCTCCGTGGTATACGAGATCATCGGAGCGGCCCGGGAGCTGAAGGTCAGTCTGGACAAGAAGATCAGCGCCATCCTGCTGGGCAGCAAGGTTCGGCAGATGGCGGAGCAGTTGGTCTCCTACGGGGTCGATGAGGTCTGGATGATGGAAGATCCGGCTATCGGGGATTTCAACGAGGAGATCCAGGCCGACCTGGTGGCCAAGATCCTGCTCGATAAAAAGCCGGAAATTTTCCTGGGCGGCGGCACGATCATCGGCCGTTCCCTGCTGCCCCGGGTGGCGGCGAAGATTCTGACCGGATTGACCGCCGACTGCACGGAGCTCGCTATCGACGGAGAGAACAAGCTGCTCAAGCAGACCCGGCCGGCCTTCGGCGGAAACATCATGGCAACGATCCTCTGCAACAGCCACAGGCCTCAGATGGCCACCGTCCGGCACAAGGTGATGAAAGCGGCCGAAGTGCTGCAGGGCCACGACGGGCAGATTCAGGAGATGAGCTACCCGATTCTCAAGCCCAGGGTGGAGGTGCTGGAGTTTGTCCCGGAGGAGATGGATACGGTGAACCTGGCCGATGCGGATTTCATAGTTTCCGGAGGCCGGGGTATAAAGGATCCCAAGAACTTCGCCCTGATCGGAGAACTGGCCAAGGCGCTCGGAGGGGCGGTTGGAGCCTCCCGGGCAGCGGTCGATGCAGGCTGGATCCCCTATTCCCATCAGGTGGGACAAACGGGAAAAACCGTGAATCCGACGATTTATGTAGCCTGCGGAATCAGCGGTGCGATTCAGCATCTGGCCGGAATGAAGAGCTCGGATATCATCGTCGCCATCAACAACGATCCCGCCGCCCCGATATTCAACGTCGCCCACTACGGGATCGTGGGCAGTCTTTTCGACGTCGTGCCGGAGCTGGTCAAACAGATACAGGGATAAGATTTTTTACGGATCGAGTTCAGATCAAGAGGTGGCCGATCTCTTTGAGCTCCGCCATCCTTTCATAGATGGGCCGCTCGCCCGGGTGGTCCACCTTATCCTGTTCGACTGTTTTCACGTACAGGCTGTTGATCAGATCCGAAAACACCCCGAGATTGTTGGGGAAATTGTTGATCGCCATATCCAGGAGAATCCTGTACTCCCCGGGCTTGCCGCTGCGGCTGAACACCGTTTCGGTTCCTCCTGCCAGCAGCTCCCGTAGCCGGGGGGCAACTTCCATCTTGGCGTGGTGCACGAAGGTGGCCGCTGCGTGTATCTGCTCATAGAGCTCTTTGTACGGATACCCCTGGATCTTGTAGAAGTCGGTTTTCTCGGTCAGCCGGGCGATGGCATCCCAGGTGCCCCTGGGAACTTTCATCAGCAGCAGGGCCTTGCGGATATAGCGGTTGTTGAGATTCGTGTTGTAATGTTCACTGATCTTCTCGACGATCTTGAAGATCTCCTGGTTCCGTACTGAAGACATAGCAACCTCCCGGGCAGCGCAACCATGCTATTACAACCGGGAACGGCAGGTCAAGCTCCCTTCGGGATATCTCCGATTCTCGTCACTACTGTTCAGCGCTTGCCTCCACCCAGCGATTGTACATGATCACCTGGTTTTCCGGTTTTCGGTCCCTGGCACTGTGTTCCAGCTCCCTGTGTTTGTCGCTCAAGTGAGCTTCATCCCCCGGATAGCCGATTATTACCAGCGTAAGCAGAATCATATCGGAATCCACGCCGAAGGCCTCCTTCAAGGGCAGCGGTTTGTACCCGGCGATTGGATGGGCGATCAGCCCCTCTTTGGTGGCCTGGAGCAACAGGCTCTCCACGGCCAATCCCGTGGAGAAAAAGGCGTAATCTCTATTGTCGCTCAAGCGGCAGTCCAGATCGGGCTTGGTCAAAACCAGAACGATCACCGGTGCTCGTTTTGCCCAGTAGTTTCCGCCGGACAGATGTTCTTTCACGATCTCCAGCTCCTTTTCCCGGTTTACAACCAGGAAACGCCAGGGTTGATTGTTGAAGCAGGAAGGGGCATAGGTGGCGGCGGTCATGACCCGGGCCAGTACATCCTCCGCAACCGCTTTGTCGCTCAGCGCCCTGCGGGCTCTGCGGGTCTCTATCTGTGCTATCATCTTGCTCGTCGTGACATAACTCCTGTGTTCGATGGGATTGCTCTCAGTTCAATATAACCAAAAAAAAGGCCGACGGGTACCGGACTGTCGCCTCCTTGACAGGTCCGCCGCGGTTGTGTTATCGCTTGGAGCTGCGCAGTATGGATTCAAAGCAGAAAACCTCCCGTCCCCTCCTTCCCATCCTCGCCGTGATCGGGGCAATGCTGTTTTGGGGTCTTTCCTTCGTCAGCTCCAAGGCGATACTCAACACGGGGTTTCCTCCCATGACCATGGTGGCCTCGAGATTCCTGATCGCCTCGATCGTCCTGATCCCCCTGCAGCGCCGCCTGCACCCTGGATTCCGGCTGCAGAAACAGGACCGCTTGTTTCTGCTGTTCAGCGCGCTGTTCGGGATTTTTTTCTACTTCCTCTGCGAATCCAGGGGCATCAAATATACATCCGCCTCCAATGCCGCTCTGATCACGGCCATCATCCCCGCGCTGACCGTTGGGGCGGAGTATCTGCTGTTCAGGAATTCGATCCGCTGGTTTCAGGGTGTGGGCATCTCCCTCTCGATCGTGGGGGTATATTTTGTGGTCCAGAGAACCCCTGGACAGTACGACAGGGCGCTGCTGGGGAATCTGCTGATGTTCGGCGCCTGCGTGTCCTGGGTGGCCTACAACATGTTCAGCAGGAATCTGCACAGGGGGCTGCAGGGGGTCAATCTGATTACCTTTCAATCGATGATCGGTACGGTTCTCCTGCTGCCGGCCGCCCTCAGCGAAGCGCGGAGCTGGACCTTCGGGAGCCTCAGCGTATGGCTGAACCTCCTCTACCTGGGTGTGATCTGTACGGCTCTGAGTTTTTTCCTCTACCTCTATGCCCTGGCCAGGCTGGGAGCGGTGCGGGTCACATCCTTCATCAATCTGCTGCCCGTGGTCACCGTAGTGGGAGGCATGGCGATCCTGGGGGAGCGACTGCTGGCGGTTCAGATGATCGGCGGGGCGGTGATTATCTTAGGTGTTTTTCTGGTAAACAGGCCGGGGAGGAGCGCAGCCCCGGCAAGGGGGTAAGCTATTGATCATCTTCATCCCCGGCACAGCCCATAGGGGCAAGAGCCGATTCGCTCAAAATTCGCAAGCCCGGCTGGCGTGCCCGGTGATCGTGCCGGCCGCCGTTGCGGTTCCGGTTCACCTGCGGGTGCCCTGAGATGGATTTCTACCGGAGTATCAGCGCCTATTACGATCGTATCTTTCCCGTCGACCCGACAGCCCTGTCCTTCTTCGACTCGCAAGTGCAGCCGGGGTCCCGGATCCTGGACATCGCCTGCGGCACGGGAGGATATTCCCTGTCCCTGGCCGAGCGTGGGCATCGGGTGACCGGTGTCGATCTGGACCGGGCCATGATCCGCGCCGCCCGCAGCCAGGCCGGAGATCTGGAAAGGGCCCCGGATTTCCGGGTCATGGATATGCTGTCCATGACCGCAGCCCTGGACCCCGGTTTCGACCTGATCTTCTGCATCGGAAACTCCCTGGTGCACCTGAAATCCGATGAGCAGATCGGACAGCTGCTGGCCGACTGCCGCACTCTCCTGCTTCCGCAGGGCGTGCTGGTCTTACAAATCATCAACTACGACCGGATACTGGCTCTGGGCCTGACCAGCCTGCCCACGCTGTACGATGAAACCGCCGCGCTGGAGTTTTTGCGCAGCTACGACCTGGATCCCGAAGGCAGGGCTGTCATCTTCCGTACCGAGCTTCGGGTGGGAAGGGGAGCCGAGCAGCGGGTGATCCGCAATCAGATACCCCTTCGGATCGTGACCAGTGAGCAGTTGAGGCGGCTGGTGGGGGCCGCGGGATTTGGCGGCCTCGAGTTGTTCGGGGGCTTCGGCGGCAAGCCCCTCAGCTCCGAGTCTCTAGCTCTTGTACTCGTGGCGCGGCCGGACTGAACGATGGATGCGGGATTCAGGGCGTCCCGGGGACTGTCCGGACGGAATGTGGGAGCCTGAGGCGGCCTGACCCTGATGGGTGGGAATCACGTGCCGATACCCGGGGATATCCCGCACCTTGTCCCGAAAACGGCAGTAGCTCCGTGCTCCGGCGTAGGACTCGTCTCCCCCCTGATTTGACCGCTGCCGACAGGCGTTCTATACTGAGTGTCCGGGGGGTGAGGGAATGAAAACAAGCAATCGCCGGGCTTATCTGTCGTTGGCGCAGGTAGGCATCCTAACCGTTTCTTTGCTGACGCTGAATCCGCTGTTTGCTCAGGATATCGCCGCTTCGGCCGCCACGGCGGAAGGATTCGAGGGCTTGCAGTACAATCCGGCTGCAGTCGCCGCCGGGCGCTCTCTGGGCGCAGCTTTTGCGGGTACCTGCGGCGCGGCGGATCAGTACAGCTTGAGCGCAGGGCTCTCCGACAGCCTTCGTCTGGATTATCAGAAGAACGGTTCGGATGAGCGGCTGAATCTGCTGTACGGACTGGCCTTGCCCAGGGAATCGGCCTTCCATCTGGGGGTGAGAGCTTCCGCGGATCTGCTGGATTTTCAGTGGGCCGAGGTGGATCTGGCAACTGGACTGCTCTGGTACCCCCATCGCTATCTGGCCGTGGCCGCGACCCAGGAGCACCTGCTGGAGCCCGGCGAACGCAGCTACGTTTTCGGCCTGGGCCTGCGTCCCCTCACCGAGCGTATCACCCTGTTCGGGGATCTGGTTTTCCCCCACGATTTCTCCGCTCCGGATTATGTCCTGGGTTTCCGGGCAGAACCGCTGCCCGGGGTGCGGGCCGGATTTCGGATGGAAAACGGCTTCCGGGATTTCATTGCCGCGATCTCCCTTTCAGCCAACTCCCTCAACCTCGATCTTTCCATCGCCGGCGATCTGGACTTCCAGGATACCCGCCTAGGCGCGGGCATCCGCTACGACCTGCTTCCCTCCCGCTCGGTGCTGGAGATCGGTCCCAGGGTCTACCACCTCCGTTTCAGCAGGCCGATCGATCCCGATTCGCGGCAGAGGGACAGCCTCTACAACCTGGACAGCCTGGTAGCCCGTCTGTATCGGCTGGCCGAACAGCCGCGGCTGGAAACCCTGGTTCTGACCTTCGAGGCCACGACGGTGCTTTCCGTCGATGTGCTGGAGGAACTGGCGGAGGCCTTCGCCTATCTGAAGAGCAGGGGAAAGCGGATTGTGACCTACCTGGACTCCCCCTATTCCGAGTTCGACTACCTGGCCGCCGCCGCGGGCACCAGGGTGGTGGCCTCTCCTTTTGCCCTCATCCTCCTGGTCGGAGTCGGAGCCAGGCAGCTTTACTTCAAGCAACTGTTCGAGCAGCTGGGAATCCAGGTTGAGTATGCCCGCTCCAGCGACTACAAGTCCGCCCTCGACCGCTTCCTGCAAGAGGGCCTCAGCGAGGAAAACCGCCGGCAGCTGGAGGAGTACCTGACCAGCTCCTACGAGCTGATCCTGGACATCCTGGTTTCCTCCCGCGGCCTGTCCCGGGAGCGTGCCGTCCGTCTGGTTGACGGAGGGCCCTACTGGTGTGAAGAGGCGGCCGAGCTGGGCCTGATCGATGAGATCTCCTACTACCGGGACTTCGAGGACAGCTATCTGGAAGGTGGGGAGGCAGCTGTTTTGACCTGTCGGGAGGTTCGGCCCAGGAATTGGCGAAGCCCTCAGATCGCGGTGGTGAAGGCTTGCGGGGCCATCGTCGATAGCGAGACTTTAGGCCCTTTGGACTGGCTGACCGGGGGCAGCTATATCACCGATAAAAATCTGATACCCGTACTGAAGTATCTGGAGGAGGACGGCCGCACGGCTGCGGTCGTCCTGTACGTCGACAGCGGGGGCGGGGACGGCATGGTGAGCGATAAGATCTGGAAGGCGATCATGGAGTTGAAGGAAGTGAAGCCGGTGGTGGTGGTGATGGGCCGTTTGGCCGCTTCCGGCGGTTACTATCTGGCCATGGCCGGACAGCGGGTTTTCGCCCGCAGGACTGCCCTCACCGGGAGCATCGGCTCCTACATCTACAAGCTGGTGATCGACGAGATGCTGGAGCAATTCGGCGTCACCACCGACTCGATCCATTTTGGAGAGAATGTCGAGCTGTTCTCTCCTTTGGCCGCTTTGAGCGACCAGCAGCGCCGGAAGCTGCAGGATCTGAATGACAGTTTCACCGCCCATTTCTACACGGCAGTGGCACAGTCCCGCTCCCTGCCCTATGAAACCGTGGAGGAGCTGGGCGGCGGAAGGATCTACTCGGGCGAGCGGGCCCTGGAGCTGGATCTGATCGACCAGATCGGGGGTGTGTACTCGGCCTTGAAGTTCCTGGAGGATGAGCTGGCCCTTTCAGCTGAGGAGTACCGGCTGCGCTACTTCCCGGATTGGAACATGCTCCTGCGCATGGTACTGGGGCAGATGCAGGAAAGCAGCCTCCCGGCACTTCGACTTCGGGAGTACGCCCTGCCGGCGAGGCTGCTGTCCCGCCGATTCAGATGAATCGCTGGCGGATCTCCGAGCTCACGTAGTCCAACACGGCCACGGTCACGGCGATGAACCAAACGGCGATGCCGGCGGCTCTGTAGTCCAGCAGGCGGATGTACTGGATCAGGATAAAGCCGACGCCGCCGCCTCCGACCAGCCCGATGATCGTGGACATGCGCACGTTGATGTCCCAGCGGTAGATGGAGAAGCTCACGAAGGGGGCGATCATCTGGGGCACCACGGCGAACATGATCGTCTGCAGGCGGTTGGCCCCGGTGGCCTGGACCGCTTCGATCGGACCCGGGTCGATGGCCTCGATCGCTTCTGAGTACAGCTTTCCCAGAGCGGCTACGGAGTGGATCGTGAGGGCGATGATCCCGGCGAAGGGTCCCAAACCCACCCAGACCACGGCGATGATCGCCCAGATCAACGGCTCGATGGCCCGGACGATGTTGAGGACCGTTCGGGTGATGTAGTAGAACATCATCGTGAGCCAGGATCCGGCCATTATGTTGCGGGCCGCCAGGAAGCTGATGGGAATCGAGAAGATGATGCCGAACAGCG
>CAZPPB010000137.1:0-10103 GCA_964588355.1 uncultured Spirochaetaceae bacterium
CAAAGATGGCACTCATGTTGTGGTTGATGATCATTCAATCCTCCTTGATTGAATCAGTGGTGCCTGGACATCCCTGTCCAGGTTCCCGGGCGTGCCTACCCGGTAAAACGCTTCTGCGTCCTGCTTTACTAGTCGGAACAATTTGAAAATTTCAAAGCAGTTTCTTTACGATATCTCCGAAATTGGTTAAGATTTAATCCAGCATGAGAGAGGGTGTCGGCCTGCTGCTACTCGGAGGGGAAGGACCGTCGCGGGATCTGCTGGAACCGATCCTGGCCACCGTGGTCTGCACGGTTGCCGCAGATTCCGGTTTCGACCTGGCCAGAAAATTGAATATCCTGCCAGATCTGCTCGTGGGGGATTTTGATTCCCTTGAGCCTTCCAAGGAACTGGAGGAGTATCCGGAGGAGCGAATCCGGCGCTATCCGCGGCACAAGGATGATACCGATGCGGAGCTGGGCCTGCAGACCTTGTGGGACAGTGGGATCCAGCGGGTCATAGTGGCCGGGGGCGGCGCCGGGCGGCTGGATCACCTGTTGGGGGTGGTGTCCCTGTTCGAGCGGGATAAAATCCCGACACTGTGGTATACTTCGAAGGAAATTATCCAAGCGGTGGAGGGGACGCTCGTCGTTTCTGAGTGCAAAGGTCAAACAGTTTCGTTTTTTCCTCTCAGCGAGGTTGTTGCCGGCATGAGTTCCAGCGGTTTGAAATGGCCCCTGGATGGACTTGAGTGGAGCCGCGGCGACATGGGGGTGAGCAACGTGTTCACTGAGGACCGAAGCACGATCTCCGTGGGCCGCGGCCGGCTGCTCATGGTGCGAACCGTGGAAGAGGAGGGGGATGCTCGAAAAAACCAAACTTGAAGAGATCTCTTCCGAACTTCCCGAACACGAACGCCAGGAGCTGCTCGAGCGCATCACCCGTTCCCTAGGGCGGGAGAGTCAGCCTGAGTTCAGCCGGGTCGAGCTCAAGCGGAATGAACGGGAGCGGTTGCTGGCCGAGGAGATGGAGAACCTCTCCTTTTGGGCTCGTTTGGGCGTCTGGCTCAAGGGGGTGTTCAGCGGCAAATCGAAGCATGACCTGTTTGTCGCCATGAAGATCAAGCAGCTGAAGCGCGTCATTCGTCATGAGAGCTCGGGGCTGACAGGTTTTGAGACCCGGGACCTGACCACGAAGTTTGCCCGACAGCTGTTCGATCTGTATCATGCCTCCTTCCCGCTGCGACCCCTGTTCCAAGCCTTCCACAGTGACCATGGGTTCCGCAGTCGGGCTATAACCCATCTGTTCGACAAGAAATACCCTGAGGCGAAGCGGACGCTGGAGGATTTCCTCCCCATCGAGGAGATGGAGAAAATTTTCCACGACACCGGCAGCGTAGAAGAGATTCGTAAGCGGCTGCTGGGTAACTTCCGGGAATATGCCAGACGCATTCCCGACAAGCTTTTGCGCCAGCTGGAAGAGGGGATCAAGCCGCTCGTCTATCTGAAAAATCTTGTCCTGTTTCCCTACACCAATGCCTTCCACCATTTTAACTATCACCCCACCGCCGGGGTGTTGGATGACAAGTACCCGCTGTTCACAAATGCGCCGGCTATGCTGATACTCGACCAGCTGGAGCGTTTGTGGCACGCCCTGAACCTGGCCGCGAATCTGGGCGCCGATTGGTTCTGCCACGAAGAGCTGTTTTCCTTCTATCTCGAGGAACGCATGGGCAGCGCAGAGGGGGAAAGCGAGGTGGTATATTTAGAACAGGAGGAGGAGATCTCCGAACAGAGCACGGCGGTTGGAGAGTTGGTAGCCGGAGCGAACGCTTTTTTGAGAAGAATCCCTCTGCTCGAGCTGCTGCGCTACTTCCGCAAAGATCCGTATTACAAGCTCGTGTTCGCCGTACCCCGTTTTCAAGCCAAACCCCTGTACATCAGCGGGCTGCGGGAGCGTATCCTGGCTGCGCTGGAACAACGGATGACCGTGGTCAAGAAGCGGGTCATCGAGAAAAAGATATCAGAGATCTTCAAAACTGATCAGCTGTTCGAGATGTTCTACTACGTGGAAACTCCGAGCTTCGACTACGCCGCTCTGGAGCTGCCCTACTTCAGCTACACCAAGAGTCTGAAGATCCTCTACAACTATCTGTCCAAGATCTACAAAGGATATATCCAGGAAACCCTGCAGATCACCAACGCCTACATTGTTTCGGGAAACCGGATCATCCAAACCAGACTGAATCAGTACGCCGCGGGCCTGGAGGAGCTGGAGGCAAAATTGGTGCTGTTCGATCGCTCCCTGGCGCCGGATGAGGATGACGGCAAGACGCTGTTACGGATTCGCCATCATTTGGAAACCGACCTCGCCCAGCAGAAGCAGTATCGCAACTTCGTGATTCGGAAAGACAAGGAAGCGGAGGAACTGATAGAACAGGGGATCGAGTATCTGGTCGGGATCAAACGGGTCTACGATGATCTGCTGGCCAGTCCCATGGAGAGCATCAAATCGGTGTTGAAGACGCTTCATTTTTTCAAGGGCAAGAATCAGACACTTGCCGGTCTGCTGCGGATGGTCTCCGATCTGATCGTCGATTTCCATGAACTGCTCACTCAGCTGGTAGCCCTCGAGAAGGGTTCCTGATCCACTGCTTCCCTGATACGTCGCGCCGTTTCTCTGGGTTCCTCCACCAAAACCCGCTTTCCCGCCAATAGATCGGCGATCCCTGTTTCATGAGGATAGCGGGGAATCAGATGAAGATGCAGATGATCGATGGAAGCTCCGGCTGGGTGGCCCATGTTGTAACCGATGTTGTAGCCCGCCGGCCGATGTGTTTTGTCGGAGATGTCGAGGAAATAGCGGGTCAATTCGGTCAGTCGTTTTTCCTCCTCTGAACTCAAGGCGCGCACATCGACGATATGCCGTGCGGGAAAAATCAGCAGGTGCCCGGGGTTGTACGGGTAGAGATTGACGGTTACCACGAACAGCTCGCCCCGATAGACCGACAGGTCGATGACCGCGGGGTCCTGATCGCGGATCAGACACAGGATGCACCCTTCTGGCTTGGTTCCCTTTACGTAGGCGTACTTCTCGAAGTTGAGGAAGTAGTCTTTCACTCGGGGATCGATTCTAAATCGAATTCCGGTATAGTGATCATCTGCTCCCCGGAGAGCCTCTGCACAGCCATGGCTTTGAGGAGAATCGGATACTCGTTCAGCAGCTCCCCGTATTCCCGCAGTGCTTCCAGTTCTGCTTTTTCCTCGGCTCTTGCGTTCTCCGCCCGTACCTGTTCTCCCGCCAATCTGGCCACGGCTTCGTCCCGGGAGCGATCCCGGGTCTGCACCAGGTCCCGGTACGAGGATCGGGCCAACTGATACAGGCCGCTGTCAGGGATGTGCGTCACCCGCACGTTCAGGTTGGAGAGCTTGATATCCGGAACATCGGCGGCCAAATCCCGCTGCACCCGTCGATTCAGCTCCTGAGCGTCCCTCGGGTCGATGTCGATCTCCTGGAGGGTTTCCAGAACGCTGACTGAGAGCGCCTGGGCCTTTGCGTTATAAAAGTCCTCCAGTTGGTCGGGCAGCAGCTTTTCCTCGGCAACCAGAGCGGATAGGCTTTCCGGGGCGATGGTGAAAGTCACATCGATCTCACCCCTGTAGGAGAAGTCGGGATTCTCCGGGAGGACCGAAGAGTACAACTCGGCGGAGGGCAGGCTCCCCTTGAAAGAGATCACCCGGGTGCGGGGATGAAGATCGAAGATGAAGAGGGTCATGTTCGTGGGGATGAGGCGCTCCCAGCGCCAGGAAAATTCCCCCGGTCGAATTACCTCTTGGTCGTAGCCGCTGGTTTTAGTAAACACTACCGCGTAGTGTTCCGCGGGCAGATGGATCTGCACCCAGCCGAAGAAGAAAGCCACGCCGGCCAGAATCACCAGAACAACCAATATAATCAGGAATGCTTTCATCACCTTTCCTTCCGTCCCAATATTACGTAAAATGGGCGAAAATGCAATCCCATAGACGCGGTCGCATCTTTCTTTTATCCTCGCTGCACTGGTTGGTCGCCAGGACGGTTGTGTTCTTCTTCATCTTCTCCCTGCTGCTCTTCCTGCTCTATCTTCTCGGTAACTTTCAGGAATTTCTCGATTCGACGCAGATTTTCCTGATTCAGCTGCTCAAGGTCATTCTGCTTGCCGAGGTTTTCACTGGCCTGCTCTACCTTCTGATAATTTTCCTTCTGCGTCGGCAGCGCAGGTTCCTCGGCAAGGTGATCCTCTGCTCCCTTTCGATTGTGGCCTCTTTCGTTCTGCTTATGGCCTTCTCCTTTCTAACAGCCTGGATTCAGCTGTAGTACCGGGCCGTCCGCTTCATTGACAGCTTTTCGCAGGCGTTGCAAGATGGGGTTGCCATGATCAAGAATTTCACTTTGCAGATGCCCCAGGGGATCTACTTCGGTCCCGGGCAGCGGAACAAACTGCCGGAGCTGCTTCATCGCTTCGGAGACAGGGTGCTTCTGTTCAGCGGGCAGCACTGGTTCAACAAGTCGGGCTGGCGGGATAGATTCCTCCAGCTGCTCGATCCCTTCCAGCTGCTCTCCGTGCATTGTCCGGGAGGGGAGCCGGAGGTCGAAGGCCTGAATGTCCTGCTGCGGCAAGCTCGGGAGTTCGAGCCGGATGCGATCGTCGCCGTGGGGGGCGGATCGGTGCTGGATACGGCCAAGGCTGTCTCCGGGTTACTTCCAGTCCGGGAGAAGGTGGGGGACTACCTGGAGGGGGTGGGGCAGGGTTTGACCTTAGAACATCCCGGTGTTCCCTGGATAGCACTGCCCACGACTTCAGGAACCGGGGCGGAGGTGACCAAGAACGCAGTGCTCAAATCCAAAAGCCTCGGCGTTAAAAAGAGCCTGCGTTCGCCCTACCTGCTGGCAACCTGCGCCCTCGTCGATCCGGAACTCACACTGGGGGCGCCGCTGTCCCTGAGCGGGACCGCCGGCATGGACGCCCTGACCCAGTTGATCGAGGCCTTCGTGTCCAGGAAAGCCGCCCCCGTTCCCAGAGCGCTGGCTCGCCGGGCTTTTCCCGAAATGCTGCAGGCCCTGAGGAGGATTCCCCGAAATCCCGACGATCTCCAGGCGCGCACCTCTGCCTCCTATGGCGCCATGGTGAGCGGTATCGCCCTGGCCAACTCCGGACTGGGTGCGGCTCATGGCTTTGCCTCCGGACTCGGCGGATTGTACGACATCCCCCATGGATTGATCTGCGCCCTGTTCATCAGACCGGCGCTGAGGGCGAACGCCGAGCTGATCCGGGAAGATTGCGCCTTGCTGCTGCACAGCGCGGTGGAGCAGGGCGCGGCGCAGATCGGGGAAGGGGAGGACCCGGTACAGTGGCTGATCGGAGAAATCGGCGCCCTGTTCGCCCTCTACGATCTTCCAGAAGACCTGAAGGGATTCGCCATCGATGCCGCGGAGATCCCGGAGATCGCCCGCCGTTCCTCCGGGTCGAGTATGTCGGGCAATCCGCGGGAGCTGAGTCAGCAGGAGCGGGAAGCCATGATCGCCGAGCTGCTGTAGGAGCTGATCGAGTGATCCGCGCGGTGCGAGGAGCTGTCAGTATTGAACGCAACGATACCCAGGAGATCCATGCAGGCGCCCATCGGCTGGTACGGGAGATCCTGAACAGAAACGAGATCAGGGAACAGCAGATCATCAGCATCCTGTTCTCCGTGACCAAGGATTTGACCAAGGGCAATCCCGCTACGGGCCTTCGTTCGTACGGCTTTGCGGACACGCCGTTATTCTGTGTTCAGGAGGCGGACATCGAAGGAGCCGAGCCCGGAATCCTCCGGGTCCTGCTGACCTGCTCTGGACAGAGCGATCGCTCGCCCGTTCCGGTCTATCTGGGCCGGGCTGTGGAGCTGCGTCCGGATCTGAGCGACGGGGTGGACGGGGAGATGCGGCGGTGAGCCCGGCGGAATCTCTGAATCGGGGAGTGTGGCACGTCAGCCGGGAGTGCGACGGCATCGCTGAAGCCGGGGGATTGAAAGACGTGGTGGCCGGCCTGTCAGCTGCTCTGGCCGCCGAGGGGATCCCCAGCGCGGTGGTTCTGCCCCGCTACGGGTTCATCGATCTGGCTGGTCTGAATGCCGAACCCACGGGGATCCAATTCGATCTGCAGATGCCGGCTGATGCCGGCGCCTCGGCTGATGCCGGCGTCCCGGCAGCGGATGCGGCTCGCGAGTCCGGTGACATCGAGCATGTAGAGGTGTTTCACCTCAGGCGCCTGGGCGTGGATGTGTATCTGCTGGACAGTGCCCGGACGCGAAGCAAACGGGCCATCTACACGTACACGGCGGGGGAGGAGCGGGAGGACCCAAGGAGACGCAAAGGTACCGGGCACTGGGATGCCCACTACCTCAACCTCATCCTCCAGCGGGGAGCTTTGGAGCTGGCCCGGATCGCGGGCCCTCCCGACGTATTCCACTGTCACGACGGTCATTCGGCGTTTCTTCCGGCGATTCTCAGGGCTTGTTCCCCCTATCGGGAGGAGCTGGGGGGGTGCCGGGCTCTGATCACGATCCACAATGCCGGGAGGGGATACCACCAGGAGATCCATGACCCGCATCTGGCCGCCTCTCTGACCGGACTCCCGGCAGAGGTGCTTTCAGCCGGGACGGTGGATGAGGCGGTCGATCCCTTCCTTGTCGGGGCGGTTTATGCTCCGATCAATACGGTCTCCGAGGGCTATGCCGCAGAGATAAACTCCGGACAGCTCGAGGAGCTGACCGGCGGACTGGGCGCCGCATTCAAGGCCCGCGGCGTCAAGCTGTTGGGTATCACCAACGGCATCGCGCCGCGGGCTTTCGACCCCCGCTACCCCGATCACAGCGGTCTGCCTTTCGCCTTCGACCCGGCCCGAGGCGAGCTGTCGGGAAAGCTGCGCTGCCGTGAACGTTTTTTCGATCTTCTGAGCGGCGGGCAGAGCGCTCCCGAGCTGGCAGGATTGGAGATCTTCGGATCTCTCGACAGCGCGGTCGACCGGCCGCTGTACACCTTCGTCGGGAGGCTCACTGGACAGAAAGGCGTGGACATCCTGGCCGGCGCGTTGGATCGATATCTGTCAAGCGGAGCGGATCTTCAGTTTCTGATCCTGGGCCAGGGGGAGAAGGTGATCGAGGAGCATCTGCTGGAATTGACTCGCCGTCCCCAGGCCGAGGGGAGGATATGCCTGTTGATCGGGTACAACGGTCAGGCGGCCAAGTACGTGTATGGCTGCGGTGATTTCTTTCTCGTGCCTTCCCAGTACGAGCCCTGCGGTCTGACGGATCTGTTCGCCCAGATGATGGGAAATCTGCCGATCGTCCATGCCGTGGGCGGTCTGGTCAAAGTGCTGCCGGGGGTAACTGGATACAGCTACAAGGAGCACTCGGTTGAAGCCCTGGTTGCGGCTATCGCCGAAGCTCTCAGCGACTATAAGGCCAATCCCGGTCGGCTCGATCGGCTCCGCCGGCGGGCTTTTAACGAGGTGTACGACCACTACACGTGGGAGAAGGTCATGAAGGAGGGCTACCTGCCTCTCTATCGAGCACAGAGGTAGGCTGTAGGACAAATGGAACGGGACATTCCGCTGAAAACATCCCGAGAAGTCGAGGGTATCCGCAGCAGCTGCCGGATTGCCGCCGAAATCCTCCGTTCCGTGGCCGCGCATGTGAAAGGGGGTATATCAGCCAGGGAACTGGATCGCATAGCCGCGGCTCTGATGCGCCAGTTCGGTGTAAAGCCTGGTGTTGCTTGGGGTTTCCCGGGATCGATCTGTGTTTCGGTGAATGATGTGGCAGCCCATGGAGTCCCCGGCAGAGACAAGCTGGTCAACGGCGACATAGTCACCATAGACGTAACGGTTTTGTCGGCAGGCTGGTACGGGGACGTCGCGGCCAGCTACGCCGTGGGCGTGTTGTCCGCGGAAAAGCAGCAGCTGCTCGAAACGGCCAGGGATGCCTTGGCCGCTGCGATCGGGGTTGCCCGTGCGGGAGGGCGTATGGGGGATCTGGGCGCTGCGGTCTTGGAAGTCACCGAGCCTCGAGCCTTAGTCGTGCTGCCGGAGTTTGTGGGTCACGGCATCGGCAGCCAGCTGCATGAAGAACCTGTCGTGCCTCATACAGGGCGCAGAGGGGAGGGGCTGCCTATCGTGCCTGGGATGGTGTTTACGATCGAGCCCGCAGTCGGACTGGGCGGCGCGGCCTTGCAGAAGGAACCCGATGGGTGGAGTCTGCGCACCCGGGATCGATCGCCGGTGGCTCAGTTCGAGCACACGCTCGCCATATTCGCTGATCGGACCGAGGTGCTTACCGAGCTGTAGGAACCCATAAGGATCGTGACCGGGTCATTATGAAACAGTAGGGCATTTTGACCCGTTATAGAATTTGGGTATCCCAAAACCCTCAGAAGTCGGGTAAAATTTGAAGTAAGTCTTTAAATTTTCCTGTTTCTCCAATGGTGGAGGAAGGCTGCAAAATTGGCCGCAAGCAGCAAAATTGGCGGCACGCTGCCAACCCCACAGTTCACACGTGCGCGGTAGACAAAGCGATTTGAAATTACTACATTAAACGGGATATGTAGATACTTTTTTACTCAGCTTGTCTGCAATTCTATATATCGCAGTTATTTATTGCCACCTTAGCTCAGCTGGCAGAGCACGTGACTTGTAATCTCGGGGTCCGCGGTTCGAATCCGCGAGGTGGCTTTAATGCATCTTTGGACAGTCAAGGAATTTTTCACGTCTTAGACTAGAGCTGAAATCCCTTCAAGGTAATGTGAAGTTTCTCGGGCTAAAGTCCAACGAGTGAAGGATAAGCGGCAGATTCTTACACTTGCCTAAGTCCCTGATAACAACTGACAGGATTACCTACAAGCGATTTCTTGGGTGGGGTGGTATCTCTGGATACCCAGATTTTTCCGTATAAGATAATAGCGGCAAAAATTACAACTTCTATACACATAGAAGAATCCACCTTTTGTTGCCCCAGGTAACGAATGGTCCATACGATAACGCAGGCAAATCTTACAAATCGGCCTGGAATCCGATACTGATCCTAACAAGATTTTTTTGCGGCCAGATATACGACGTCTCAAGGAAAACAACGCCTCTTGCGAATACAATTCCAGCTTCGAAGTTTTGCTCAGGCGGTGCTTCGCTGTGGTTACCCACACGATAGTACCTACCCAAGAACGCATCTATCCGGAGTCGTTCAACATCCAGACCGAAATAACAGCGAACCGGGAAATCTGCATACAATTGGGGTTCTGGGTCTTCTACTTGGTATGGGTATTTTGGTGGGTCTTTTTCCTCACCAAAGATCAGACCAAGCAACATTTCAACAAATTGAGTCCTTATTCCGCCACCAATCCCAGCATGGAAAGGACCAAATTGCATTCCTATTCCTAAGTCAAAACCAAGTGTCCAATCGTAGTAATAATCCATAGGCTCTTCACTTCCCAGTCGAATACCCATCGAAACTTGGAAATAGCCGTCCGGCTCCAGAGACCACTTTTGGGCTATGAGGTTATTAGAAGCGAAAACGAAAAACAAAAGAACAACTATCGCCTTTTTTAATATGGTGCGCTGCCCTCCGGCTGCATTTCAGCGCCCCTCTTCACTAAAGTATATTGAAACCAAGGTGAAAATGCTCATATAGCCGCTGCAAAACATACAAATCTTCACAGGTGTGTGAAGATTTATGCAAAACCGGCACAACTATTAGCGGGTCAAAGTTTCAATATTATTGAAAACCTCGTCGAGGGAGGAGGGGGATTGTCGAGGTTTACCCTGGGTTAAAGAAGTCTTATGTTTGCATGTACGATAACAAGCAGATCTTTGTCTTTCTTTGTGGATATAGGCTGAAAGATAATTGACAGAATGTTACACTGCGAGCACTTGTTTCATGATAAGGCGGGATCTATTAGACCGTAAGATAATTGACTGAAAATTGCTTTGCTTTGAAGTCAGCAAAAAACCACGGTGATGCAATCTTGGGAAAAGGTGAAAAAAACCAGACTTTGATACAATTGGCCGATTGTGTTAAAAATCCCACCATATCATCGGCTGCCCTCTGTACAGATGTTCA
>CAZPPB010000138.1:0-10097 GCA_964588355.1 uncultured Spirochaetaceae bacterium
AGAATTCGTCTATGGATCTGTTGATCGGATTGGATGTCGGTACCAGCGCGGTCAAGGGGGTGCTGGTTTCCTCGGAGGGGGATCAGCTGGCCCTGAGTCAACGAGGTACCCAGTTGCTGTACCCCCAACCGGGCTTTGTCGAAGTGCAGCCTGAGGAGCATTACGCTTCAGTCTGCGGCCTGATTCGTGAGCTGGCCTCCCATGCCCCGGCCGGCGCGGAGGTTCGCGGCATCAGCATGGCCTTTGCCAGCGGCAACACCATGCTGCTGGATGCGGAGCAGCGTCCCCTGATCAACATCATCAGCTGGATGGACAAGCGGGCCTTCGACAAAACCGACGATATCCTTCCCGGCTTCGACAGAGAGAGCGTCCATCCGGTAGTGGGGTGGCCCTTCAGCGGAGGTTGGTTTCCCCTGGGCCATCTCGGCTGGCTGAAAAAATATCAGCCGGACACCTACAGCCGGGCTGCCCGCTACTGCATGAACAGCGACTGGCTGATGTATCGTCTCACCGGGCGATGGGGGATGGACTATTCCACGGCCTCGACTTTCTTCTTGATCGATCAGCTCAACCACAGGTGGCACAGGCCCTTTCTCGACATCTTGGAGATCCCTGAAGAGGCCATTTCCAAGCTCGGTCCTTCAGGCTCCGTTCTCGGATCCCTGAGCGCTCAGGGGGCAGAAGACACAGGCTTGAGCAGGAAGGCCGTTGTAGCCCTCGGCGCCTTCGACCATCCCAGCGCAGCCAGGGGAACCGGCTTCATGGAGGTGGGTGACCTCCTGCTGTCCTGCGGCACCTCCTGGGTCGGGTTCTACCCGATCGAAGAGCGGGATCTGGCAATCTCCCAGCGGCTGCTGGTGGATTCTTTTCTGACTCCTGAAGGTCCGTGGGCTACGATGTTTTCCATCCCGGAGATCGGCAGATTGATCGATCGATACATCGACAGGTACGTTCTGCGGGAAGGGATCGCTTCGAAAAATAAATACGAATTGTTCAATACCCGCGCCGGCCAGGCTCCTCCAGGCGCCCGTGGAGCGTTCATCGATCCGTTTGTGCCGGTCCTGGATATTCCGTCGGCCCCAATCGACCTTCCCGTCCACCACTCCCAGGAGGAAATCGCCCGGGCGGTGATGGAGGGGCCGGCTCTGCGCATGCGCTACAATATCGAGCGACTCGCAGCGGCGGGAATCAGGGCCGATCGCATCGCCATGGTGGGCGGACCTGCGGAGAGCCCGGTTTGGCCGCGGATCGTCGCGGAGATCACGGGACTGGAGCTCAAACTGATCAACGGTCAAACCGCCGGAGCGGTTGGCGCGGCGATCCTTGCCGCCATCGGCGCGGGATTGTTTCGGGACGAACGGGAGGCCTTCGCCTCGATGGGTGGGGAGGGGAAGGTGATCACCCCATCGGCAAAAACCATGAAACTTTACGATTCCATATACCAAGAATTTCTGGGGAGATACGTAGATGAACAAGTATGAGCGCAGGACGATCAGACTCCTGGACATGCTCCAACTCAACAAAAGGCTCGACGTCAAAACCGTCGCGGAAACCCTCGATATTTCCGAGGCCACGGCCAGGCGTTTTTTCAGCCAGCTGGAGGAGGAGGGAAAGGTCATTCGGGTTCACGGCGGGGTTCAGCTGGCTCAGCAGCTGGGATATGACTACTCGTTTCGGGTCCAGGCCGCCCATCGGCAGGAACAGAAGACGCTGATCGGGGCGCGGGCGGCGGAGCTGATCAACGACAATGACCATGTTTTTCTGGATTCGGGAACGACGGTTCTGAAAATGGCCGAAACCCTGTCCGTGAAATTGCAGACCGGAGAGCTCAAGGGCATCGTGGTTCTGACAAATGCCATCTCCCATGTAGAGACGGTTGCCCGCTGGTGCAAGGTCATCCTGGTGGGCGGAGAGATCCGGGCGGACAGGCTCGATGTCTGCGGATCCGTTGCCGAGAAGACCCTGATGATGTTCCACCTGGACAAGGCCTTTCTCGGAGCCGATGCGCTCAACATCTCGGGGGGCTGCATGACCACCGACGAAAGGACCTCCACGATGAATGAGCTGGTTGTGGAGCGGGCGGAGAAATCCTACGTGCTCGTGGATTCGAGCAAGTTCAACAAAACATCCTTTATCCGCTACGCTTCCATCGAACAGATCGACACGATCCTCACCGATTCCGACATCGACAGAGATACCTTGAAGAAGTATCGGGAAGCCGCAGCGCGTATCGAGGTTGTGCGAGCGAAGATAAAGGTTTGAGCAGAGGATCTCGGCCCCGCAGTCGTTTGAATGAATACAGGACCTGAGTGGAAGGAGCTATGCTTTGAAACCCATCGTGGACATCAACGACCTGGATCGCCGCATCTACGAGGAGACGCTTCGGGATTTCCTCCCCGAGCGGATGATCGACATCCACAGCCACGTATGGCTGGATAGACTGAAGAAGAATGTAAAGAGAGACAGGGTGGTGAGCTGGCCGTCTCTGGTTGCCAAGGAGAATCCCATAGAGGATCACCTGGAGTGCTACAAGCTGCTGTTTGCGGGAAAACAGATCACCCCTATGATCTTCCCCGGCCTGGTCAACGCCGATTCGGCGGACGGGCTCAACGACTACGTGAGCCGGTGCGCCGGACAGCACGGCCTGCCGGCGCTGCTGTTCTCCGTGCCGCAGTGGAGTGCGGAGGAAGTGGAAAGAAAAGTGTTGCAGGGAGGCTTCCTGGGCATAAAGGTCTATCTGAACCTCGCTCCCGCCTATCTTCCCCGCCAGGAGATCCGTATTTTCGATTTCCTCCCCCACCATCAGCTGGAGCTGCTGCAAGAGAAGGGCTGGATCGTGATGCTGCACATTCCCCGGGATGCCCGCCTCCGCGATCCGGTCAACCTGGCGCAGATCCTCGAGATCGAACGCAGGTATCCGGGGGTGCGGGTGATTCTAGCTCATGTTGGGCGGGCCTACTGCAACGAGGATGTGGGAAACGCCTTCGAGGTGCTCAAGGAGACCGAGCGGCTGGTCGTGGATTTCTCCGCTAATACCAACGCCCGGGTCTTCGAGCAGTTGATCCGGGCTCTGGGCTCTAAACGGATTCTCTTCGGCAGCGATCTGCCGATCCTGCGCATGCGGATGCGCCGGATCTGCGAGAACGGTATCTACATCAATCTGGTGCCCAAGGGGCTGTACGGGGACGTGTCGGGGGATCCGAACATGCGCGAGGTTGGCGGGAATGAGGCCGCAAAGCTCACCCTCTTCATGTACGAAGAGCTCCTGGCCTTCAGGCAGGCTGCGGAACGCGCGGGACTGAGCGCGGGGGATCTGGAGGATGTATTTTACAACAACAGCGCCGCGGTGATCGAAGAGGTACGGAAGGGCCGATGAACAGCTCAGGCGTCCATACCGACAGATCGATATTGAAATCCGAGCCGGGGCGGCGGCGCAGGGAAACCATGACCTCCCGGGAGCGGGTCCTCGCAACCCTAAACCACGAAGAGCCGGACCGCGTTCCCCTGGACATGGGCGCGACCATCATGAGCGGTATCATGGCCCATGCCCTGGACAGGCTGCGGAGGTACCTTGGCCTGTCCAGGCGACCGGTCAAGGTCTATGAGGTCTTCCAGATGCTCGGAGAGGTGGAGATGGACGTGGTGGAGCGTCTGGGAATCGACGTGCTGCCGGTGGAGCCGCCGGTTCAGTTCTTCGGTCTGCGTCGGGAGAGTTGGAAGCCCTGGAAGCTGTGGGACGGCACCGATGTGCTGGTTCCCGGACAGTTCGACGTGGAGGTGGATGCGGGGGGTAACTGGTTGCTTCACAGCGAAGGCGATCCGGCCAGGCCCGTAGAGGGTCGGATGCCCGAAGATGGATTCTACTTCGACATGGCCTCCATGACCGATACCCACCTGGATTACGAGCCTCCGCCTGTAGAGGAGGTGAGGAAGGAGAACCTCATCACGGGGGAGGAGCTGGAGTTTCTGGCCGCCCGGGCGGAAACGCTGCGCAGGGAGACGGACAAGGCTCTGCTTCTGGGCTGCTGGGGCTGGGTGGGGCTTCCCTGGGTGGGGAGCATCCCCGACTTCCTCTGCCTGATAGCGATGGACCCAACGTATGTCAAGGACCTCTTTTCGCTGCGCACCGAAACCGCTCTGAAGAACCTGGAGAAGTTCAAGACGTATCTGGGTGAGAATATCGATATCCTCGGGCTCGATGGGACGGATTACGGAGCTCAGAACAACGAACTGTTCGCCCCCGAGCTGTTCGAAGAACTGTTCCTGCCCTTCTTCAAACAGCAGAATGATTGGGTGCACCGCAACACGAGCTGGAAGACCTGGCAGCACACCTGCGGATCGGTGACCCGGATCATCCCTCTGCTGGTCGAATCCGGCCTGGACATCCTCAATCCCGTGCAGACCTCGGCTGCCGGCATGGATCCGGCCTGGCTGAAGAGCGAGTTCGGATCCAAGGTAACTTTCTGGGGCGGGGGAGTGGATACGCAGAAAACGCTTCCCTTCGGTTCTACCGAAGAGGTGGCGGGGGAAGTGGCCGAGCGGGTCCGCATATTCGCGCCGGGAGGGGGATTCGTGTTCAACACCATCCACAACATCCAGCAGGCTACGCCTCCGGAGAACATCGCAGCTGCCTACGATACGGCCAGGACCTTCGGCAGGTATCCGATTCGGGAACAGAGATGAGCCGTAAAGACAGGGCGAATACACCGCAGGAAAAACCGGACACCCGGACCATAACCCGCGACCCCGAGGCGTGGAAGCGACTGTGGCTTGAGGCAAAGGAACGCTCCCCTGTAAACCGCAGAGAGCGCCACGGTGAAGGCGCCGAGGTGCAACGATGGGATACCAGAGCCTCGAGCTATGCCGAACACAGCGAATCGGAGGAGAGTCGGGCGCGGCGGGACCGGATCCTCGCCTGGCTGGAGCAGGCGGGAGCATTCCAGCGGGGCTACCGGGTGCTGGATATAGGTTCCGGACCGGGCAATTTCACGATTCCCATTGCCCATATGGCAGCCGAGGTGGTGGCTGTGGAACCGTCGCAGGGAATGGTGGGCATCCTGGAGCGGAAGCTCGAGAGTGAAGGATTGAAAAACGTTCGTATCCTCCCGAAAACCTGGGAAGCTGTGGATCTTGGGGCGGAAAGCTGGCAAGGCGCATTCGATCTGGTCCTGGCCTCGATGTCCCCCGGTGTCAGTACGCCGGCCATGCTGGAGAAGATGGTGGCCGCCTCCAGGAACTTCTGCTACTTGAGCGGCTGGTCCGGGGGCCGGTGGGGAAAATGGGGGCAGGCTCAGAGAGAATTGTGGCCGTTGCTTTTCGCTGAACAGCTTGGAGACTATCCCAGCGATATTCTCTATCCCTTTGGATTGCTGTATTCCCTGGGGTACAGGCCGGAGCTTCGCTTCTTCCAGCCTCGAGCCCATTTGGAGATGGGTGAGGAAGAGGCGGTAGAGGGGCTGATCGATCAGTTCAGCCGCTATCTGGAAGTAGGGGCGGAGGCAAGGAGAACAATCAGAACCTATGTGCACGGCAGCAGTCGTAGCGGAACCTTCGTTCAGGAAGTGACAACTTGCCAGGGCTTCATGCTCTGGCAGGTGAAATGACAACGGTCCCGGGAGGGACCTGAGACGGGAGGCAAGATGGCACAACAACAGGGTTTGTTGCAGGAGTTGCGGGAGTATCTGGACGGGATCCGGATGATCGATACCCATGAGCACCTGGACGCGGAGGAGGATTTCATCCGGGAGCCCGCGGATTTCGGTCGGCTGTTTCTTCACTACGCAAACTGCGATCTGATTTCAGCCGGCTGTCCTCCAGAGGCCATCCTGCAGCTCCAGGAGGGGCGGAATCTGAGTCCCTCGGAAAAATGGCATCTGATCGAGCCGTACTGGAACTCTACGCGCGGAACCGGCTACGGTCGCTGTCTGGAGATCGCGATCCGCGACCTCTACGATGTCGACGGCTTGAATGCTGACACGGTGGAGGATTTATCCGAGAAGATGAGTGGGGCCCGTCGGCGCGGATACTACCGGGAGGTGTTCGATCGTGCAGGAATTGCCCTGGCACTTTGGAACCGCTTGGACAGGCTGGCTCCGATCCCCCGGATGTGGAATCCCGAATACGATCGGAGCCTGTTCGTCCAGGATCTGTTGACCCCATATCTCATGCTGGATAAGCAGAGACTCTCCGGTCAGCACGACTACCAGCTGGAGGAGTGGCACCAGGGTTGGGGCCGGGAGATCCTCTGCCTGGATGACTACCTCGAGGCCATTGAGGAACGCTTTGCCGCACAGGCAACCCGAGCCTCGGCGCTGAAAATTCCGATAGCCTACTATCGCCCCCTCTGTTTTCCCGACCGGAGCCGCGGTGAGATCGAGCCGGCTTTCAACCGGCTGCTCAACTCCGGCTGGGAACGCAACGTCAGCCTGCCTTCACTGGAGGAGCTTTGGGCGATCCAGGATTACCTGGTTCACTTCAGCATCAGGCAATGCGCCAAGTACGATCTGACGGTGAAGTTTCATACAGGCCTGCAGGAGGGCAACGCCAACACGATCCGAAACTCCCGGGCCTCCTTGCTGAGCAATCTGTTCTTCAAGTATCCGAAGGTTCGCTTCGACATCTACCACATCAGCTACCCCTACCAGGAGGAGCTGGTTACTCTGGTGAAAAACTTCCCCAATGTGGCTGTGGATTTCTGCTGGATGTGGATCGTCAATCCCGCCGCCGGCAGAAGGGCGCTTAGTGATTTCCTGGACGCCGTGCCGGCCAACAAGATCCACGGCTTCGGCGGAGATTTCATCTTCATCGAGGGTTCCTACGGTCATGCGATCATGGCCAAGGATGGCATCGCCAGAGTGCTGGCAGAGAAGGTGAACGAGGGTTCGATGACGGTCGAACGGGCTCATCAGGTCGCCCGGTGGATTCTGCGGGACAATCCGATCCAGTGGTTCGGATTGAAAGACAAGGTACCTGCCGAGGTGCTCGGATGAGAGCTGCTTGGCCTAGACGAGCTTGGCCTGGAGGAGGGTGAGAATGCATTCGATCTGGATCGACGACCGGCAGGTTCAGAGGGCCCTGCAGCGCAACGAAGCCTTCTGGACCGGGCAGCTGGAGCAGGGACCGCTGATGTGGGTGACGGTACCGGATGCTGTAGCGGGCAGCCCGCCCGCTGAGCCGGGCACTGACGATGAGCTGTGGACCGATGTGGAGTACGTGATCGAGGCCGCGGAGTACAGCCTGTCCCACTCCCGCTACTTTGGGGATGCCCTGCCGATCCACAATCCCTGGCTCGGCCCGGACCAGGTGGCCGCCTGGCTCGGGGCGGAGATGACCCTGCGGCCCCGGGATTTCACCTCCTGGATCAAGCCCTTCGTGACCGACTGGTCGGAACATCCCAAACTTACAATCGATGCGGACAATCCCTGGTGGAGACTCTATCTGGAGATCCTGCGGGCATCCGTGGAACGGGGCAGGGACCGGTGGGTTACCGCTTACCCGGATCTGCACACCGGCATCGACGGTTTGAGCGCCATCCGCGGCCCGGAGAACCTGCTCGTGGATCTGCTGGAGAATCCCGATCCGATCCGACGAGCCATGGAGCAGATGACCGAGCTGTTCAAGTGGATCGTGGACGTCGTATCGGAAATAGTTCTTCCAACCGGGCAGGGCACGACCAATTGGACCGCGGGCTGGAGTCCGCAGCGCTTCCTCTGCATCGGGCAGAACGATTTTACCTGTATGATCTCACCCGAGATGTTCGAGGAGTTCTGCTTCCGGGACACTCTGGAAACGACCAACTACGTGGATCACTCCCTCTATCATCTCGATGGACCGGACGCTATCAGGCACATCCCCAGATTGCTGGAAATCGACAGGCTGGAGGCGGTCCAGTGGATCCACGGCTCCGGCCAGCCCCCGGCCACCGACTGGCTGGAGCTGCTGAAGCGCATCCAGCAGGCCGGCAAGTCCGTGCAGGTCTACTACGGACCCACCCATGGAGACCAGGCCGATACGGTGGAGGAGTTGAAGATCCTCTGCCGGGAGCTGGATCCGAAGCGGTTGTTCTTCTGGGCCAACGTGCCCAGCGTAGAGGAGGCCGAGGCCCTGATGAAAACCGCTGAGCAGGAATAAGCCCGTTAGGCGATCACGACGATGCTGCCGACTGCCAGGGTGATGGCAAGGACCTTCAGAGCCGACAATCGTTCCTTGAACAACAATACAGCCCCTGCGCTGGAAAACACGAAGGCCAGCTGAATGATGGGGATTACCAGGGCCACGTCCCCGATCTGCAGGGCGGCGAAGGTGAAAGAGAGTGCGAACATCATGGCCGCTGCGCTCAGCAGGGCGAGCAGGTAGACCCTTCGATCTCCCCGTTCCCGCCGCCCCTGGTGCAGCAGTTGGAACAGCGCCGCAATGACAGCAACCACCAGATAGCGGTAGAGGATCAGATGAACGATCAATGCCCCGTTGGTCAACGCCGTCTTCACGAGAATGTTCAGCCCGCCGGCAAGCAGGCAGGCGGGGATGCTGAAACGCAGCCCGGACTGGGAGCTGCGGCGCTGCGGCGGCGCTGACAGAAAAAGGGCTGCTATTGCCGCGGCACAGAGGAACAGGCCGATGATTTTCCGGACGGTGAGTATTTCGCCTAGAAGAACCACCGCCAGCACGCTGGAGACCACGAAATTCAATCGAAAGACTGTGATATTTGTAGAGACCTCGCCCTCCACAAGGCTCTTGAGCACGAGCATATAGATGGCGAAGGTCAAAACGCCTATGGGCAGCGCGAACAGAATGCTGGTTCGATGAACCAGCGCTCCGAGCTGAAAAATCGCGACCCCGGCCAGAGAGAAGATTATGAGAAAGACGGCCTGTAGCAGATAGAAAAGCCCAATACCGCGGCCACCCCGGTGTCTTGCCGAGCTCTTGTAGAGCAGATCGTTTCCAGTGCTTCCCATCATGCCCAGGAGGGCGAAGATCTTATCCATGCGTGCGCTGCACCAAGCAGATGTGCATGTACGATTCTACTGTGCGGGTCGCTGCACCCGGTTCAGGACATCGATTCCGTTTTCGAAGAAGATGGCCGTCAGCTTTTGTTGAGGCAGTTTCATCCGCTCGGCAGCCCTGCGGATGGCCAAAACGATTTCGTAGACCATGAAGGTCGCCCGGAAGTTCTCCGACTGCACGCGGAAGTCGCTTTCCGGATTTCCGGACAGTACCAGATCCACCCAATGGTCCATCACGTAGACCCTGCGGCCCCGCATGGCAGGTACGGGAAAATCGGTGGCAAACAGCAGCCGGGAGGAATCGATCTCCTCCAAAACCATCTGCAGCACCACCGGATCCATCACCATGGATGTGTCCATGTACACGTTGCCCAGATCCCGGATCGAGGGGATGGCCCGCTTCATCTCGTCCGGCAGGTAGCAGCGGCCGCAGTGGGCCAGCACGATCTGAGCGTGCGGATAGTCCCGGGACAGCTTCTGCACACCCCGTTGGATCTCCGGGTCCGCCAGCCTGCCCGAGCGGGGTACGTGGAGGAGAACGACCAGGTGATACTTCTCGGCCAGCTGCATCTCCACGTCGCCGATCATATCGTCTACGGTTACCGTGCCGTATTCATTGCCGAACCAGTTGAGGAAGACCTTGTAGCCGTAGAAACCGTCCCTGATCAGCCGCCGTTCGATCTGCTCGCCGCTGCGCAGTCCCCTGCCGGCCAGCATCAGGGGGTATACCCAGCCGCTTTTTCCGGCCTCCGCCGTGTAGCTGTCGGTTTTTTCGATGTCCGCCGCCGGGGTAGGGTTGCCGAAGCACACGGCCTTGTAGGTCCTATCCGTAAAAATTCGTCTGCTGTCCGCCTGGAGCTGTTCCAGGCTGTAGTCCGGACTGGTAACCATGTACCTGGCCCCAACCTCGTTTTCATCCCAGGGCACCTCTTTCCAGTCCTGTCTTCTCCAGATGTGGGCATGGAAGTCCAGGACCTGCACGGGCAGCAGAGGCTCGATCTCTCCCCGGTAGAAGGGCAGGTCGATCCGATCGTAGTGTTCCTGTTCAGTCATCATTCCTCATCGTTGTCGCTTTTACCTGAAAAGTCAATCAAC
>CAZPPB010000139.1:0-10080 GCA_964588355.1 uncultured Spirochaetaceae bacterium
GCTCGATCTCGTGGGGGTAGCTGGGCGGGTTGAAATCCCGGATCGTCTCCTCCAGGTCATCGGAGGTGATGATCACGTGGTTGTTCATGGCCGCCAGCAGCTTGGCCCGGATCAGGATCGATTCCAGATCCGCTCCGGAGAAGTCGAACTTGTACTTGCGGAAAAGGTCGCTGATGTTGACCTTCTGCACCTTGAGCTTGAGCTTGCGGATCAGGGTCTGGAACAGGGCTTCCTTCTCCTCGATCGTCTCCGGGTAGAAAAGGGCCAGGTGTTCCTCCGCCCTGCCCTGACGCTTCAAGTCGATGGGCAGCAGGTCCGGACGGCAGGTGATGAGAAACCAGATGATCTTGCCCCGGTACTCCGTGTTTCCCATGAAAGAGGCGATCTGGGCGAAGATGCGGTTCGAGGTCCCCGAGTCCCCCTCCTGGTTGCGATCGCCGAGGAAGGCATCCGCCTCGTCGATCATCACCCCGACAGGGGCCATGGCGGTGAGTATGTTGAGCACCTTCTCCAGGTTCGCCTCGGTCACCCCCTGCCACTTGGAGCGGAAGTTGCGGAACTTGACGATCGGGATGCCGATCTCCCCGGCAAAGGCGGTGACCATGAAGCTCTTGCCCGTGCCAACCGGGCCGGCCACCAGATAGCCCATGGGCAGGATGTCCAGACGCCCCATCTTGATGGCCTTGGCCGCGCTCTTGAAGCGCTTCTTCACGTAGTCATGCCCCGAGACCATGGTGAGGTCGAACTCGGCCTCGATGAACTCCAGCAGGCCGCTGGCCTCGGTCTCGATCATCTCCTTCTTTTTCTGGCGCAGGTACTCCAGGGTGATCTCCTTGTCCTCCTGGTAGCTCTCCGCAGCCAGCTGGTAGATGTTTACCAGGTTCAGGCCGCTGCAGATCTGGGCCACCTTGGCCGGATTGAGGCGTCGTTCCAGCAGGAGCTTTTCCTGCTGTTCCAGAAAGATGAGGAAACGCTCCCGCACCGTCTCATCGGGAAGGGGGATGTTGACCTTGATCGTGCTGGGCGAACGGACCAGCTTGGTGTTCAGGTCGGCCAGGTTTTCGGTAAGCAGGAGGATGGAGATATCCCCTTCGGTGAAGATCGGATCGTTGGCCCAGCGGTTGAGGGTGACCAGACAGTAGCGGTCTTCATCGGTGTAGCGGGAGATATCGGTATTGGGGACGATGGTTTCGGAGTAATCGATGATCAGCACGATCCGCCGCTTGTTGGAGATGTTCTGGTAGAAGTAACGCTCCAGGCAGGGGAAGGCGTCCATCGGGTCCCGGGACACTGCCCGCTCCCGGGTGTCGCCGTTCGCGCCGCTCAAGGCTGCCAGGAAGTCCCGGCGCATCTCCGGGGTGCAGAAGTTGACCCCCGAGGAACGATCGTAGAACACGATGATGTCCCGGTTGCCGAACAGCACCTCACCGATGTAGTCCTGGATGCGCACGAAGTTGAACTCGTTGTCCTTCATCTTGTGGGGCAGGAAATCCCGGATGTTGCCGTGGACGATGTACAGGTTGGCGGTCTTGGAGCAGTACTTGTAGGCCAGTTCCTGGGCCCAATTCGGCAGGATGCGGATGAAAGGCAGACTTTTCAGGATAAGCTGTTCGGCCATATCCCCTCCCAGTGTATGACCCATTATGACGGCAGCAGGAAATCTTGTCTTCCGGCAAGATTTTCGGCTGGAGGAAGATATCGCAATCTTCCATCTCGATCACAATCGAAGAGTGCGATACAAGTATAGATCACCGACACCCGCGGCGTCAAGGTCGTTGCGGGGCTTGCATATTGCACAACTCGATGCAGGCCTGCTTGCCTCGAGAAGAGGAGAGCAATCAGATCATCTTCTTCTTCTTGGCTTCGGCGAACAGCAGGCTGTTCCAGTAGTTGTTGCTCAGGTAGTGCCAGCGCTCGGAGGAATCGTCGATCCTGCTGGCCCGCTGCTGGAGGAGCTTCAGGGATTTGCTCAAAACGGTGAGGCTGTCGTCCAGCTCGGTTTTACGGACCTCGGGAAGAGTACAGGCGTAGAAGTAGGTGTAGAGGCTCTGATAGGGATCCGAGGGGGGAATGCGCCCGCCCCGGGTAATCATCTGCAGCTGTTCGATCCCACGCTCACTGCTGCCCCCCAAACCCCACAGATAGGCTTGAAACGACTGCAGCAGCCGTCGCACCAGGGCGTTTTCTCTCAAAAGTTCGAAACAGCGCCCCTCTACGTCCCTGAAACCGTCTATCCAGCGGACCCGCTCGCCGGGGAATACCTCCAGGACTGAAGCCTGCTCCAACTTGATGGCCCGGTCGCAGTGCTCCAGAGCCTTGCCGTAATTCCGCGTGAAGAAAGAACATTCGGAGAGAAAAAAGGACTTCTCCCAATGCTCCTCGACCTGCCCCAGGATCCCCTCCGCTGTCTCCAGCTTTCCCGCATAGGCAAAGCTGCGGGCCAGCCATCGCTGAAGTACGGCGCAGGCCGAGGGCTGTTCGTAGACGGTCTCCACAGCCAGGGCCTGCTGAAAGTCCAGCTGGGCGCGTTCGTAAAAACCGAGTTCGAAAGAGATGCGGGCGGCCAGGAACTGCAGGAACAGCTGCCATTCCCGTCGTTTTAGCGCCCGGCTGATCCCCAGGGAGATCCTGGTCTCGGCCTCAGCCCGGGAAAGATTCCCCAGCACGAAAAGGGCTACCGCCCGCAGACCATGGGAGACGATAGTATCCAGTGCCTTCCGATCTGTCTGCGCCGTATCGGACATGCCGAAATATTCTAAAGCCTCATCGAACTTCCCCTCGGCCAGGAGCACGGAAGCCAGGCCGATCGTCGCCTCTCGCTCCCCGTCGGCATGACCGGCATTCTGAAACTGGATCATCCCCTTCTTTATCCACTGGAGGGCCATGCTGGTCTCTCCCCTCACCAGGAGATAACGACTCATCTGCAGGAACAACGCTCCCTTGGCCGGGCTCACATCGAAATCCTCGCCGAACTCCATACACTTCAGATAGGTATCCTCCGCCTCCCTGAGCTTGTCCTGGAGCAGGAGATAGCGCAGCCGGGAAGCGGCCAGCAGGCGATCCAGACTTCTCTTCACCTCCGCGCCGCCGAGACGGAAATGCTTGGGATCCAGCAAAATGCGTATGCCGTTGAAATCCAGCTCATCCAATTTCTGCTTCAGGAGATGAAACAACACCTCGAAGCCCTCCGCGACGCGGCGCGCTTTGGAAAGAAGAAAAAACAGTAAAACCAGATGGGGATATCTGCCTGCCCTCCAGCGCTCCAGAAGATGATCGATGAAGGCGGATTCCAGCTCCGGCTCCTTCTCCAGGACGGTGCGCCGCAGCCTCTTGCGGAAAGAGGGAAACAGAGCAACAGCATGATTTTCGATGAAGATCAACCCGTGAGTCTCCAGATCCCGCAGGAGGTTCAGGGCGTCCTCCCGGGCCATTCCCTGACCGTGGAGAAAGTCGATCAGGCCCCACAGATCGAGAAGCCCCGCCTGGAGGTAGACTATGTACAGCAGGCGCTTGAGAACAAAGGACAGGGACGAGATCAACTGCCAGGTGAGGGAATTACTGCGCGCAGGCAGCACCTTCTCTAGTGGTTTGCCTTCACGCCAGTGATAGCTCCCTTGCTCCTTTTCCAGAAAACCCTGGCGCTCCAAAAAACGCAGACAGTGATAGAACCCGACCAACTTGCCCCGAACGTATTTGCGCAGGCTGTACAAGACATCATCGGGCAGTTTGCAGCCTCTGTACATCCTGAGGGTAATTCTATCCATCTCTTTTGTGCTCAGGGGGCGCATGGCTACGATCTTCACAGCCCGGCCGCCCAGATCGATGGGAAGCTTCTGCGTTTTCGAGGTGAACACCGGGATGAAAGAGTGGATCTGGTAAAAGTCTTTCAACAATTCGGTGAGCATCTCCAGGCTTTTGGGGTGGTAGGTATCGACGTCTTCACAGAACAGCAAGGCGGGCAGGAAGTTTTCCTCCAGCATGCGGAAATAAGCGGTCAGGTAGAGGTGAAAGGCCAGATAGAAATCCCGGTACAGACGATCCGGGCACACCGATCCGACGGATCCCCCCCCCGAGTCCTGCTCATTCTGATCAGGTTTCCCCCTGCGGCGCAGGGAACTCGGCACCCCTTTAGGCCATCTGTACAAAACGCCCTGGCCACCAGGAACGGTCGGCTTCATCGACCAGAGCAGAGTGTTCAGATCCTGCCAAACCTGCTGTTCCCAGGTCGTCAAATATTGAGCAGCCGCCTCGAGAAAAAAGGGATCAATGCTGTTGAGAAACGGGTGAAAGGTCGAACGGCGTTTGAAAAGCGTATGAAGCCGCGGCGCGCGAGGAACCGCCAGATCCTGGAACAGCAGGTCCTGCACCGCATCCAGCAGCAGGCGCAGATCCGTATTTACCGGTCCATGAATGACGATACCGCGATTCTGGGTTCTCGCCTTGTACTGGGTATTGATCTTCCGAACCACATCCCGGGCCAGCCGTGTTTGCTTCCAAGGCTGTCGAGGGCGCTGCGAAGCAGGAGCTTCGCCGAGGTCTCTCTTGGTTATCCTGAAAATCCCATCGATTCTCTCCGTGTGCACCAGATCGGCGAATGAAGACAGGCAGTCTGATTCGATCAGGATCTGCTGGTCCTCTTCGATGGGAAGAAGGGACTTCTGCATGACTTTCAGGGTGTTCTCCGGGTTGGTCTCAGGCCCGCGGGCGATCAGGAGATTGAATCCGAACAGTTGTTTCTCACGGGATTCGAGCACCTCGAAAACGCGAAAAATGAACTCCAGGGTGCGGCGCGAATCCAGGCCGAACTCCTGACCGAAACGATACAGTGACCCACCCTCCCGCTCGGCCACTTTCCTGTATCCGTACAGAGATTCCAAGGCTGAAAGCTCGCTGCAGATTCCGGCGACGAGTTCTTGGTCAACCGTCCGGATTTGTATATAATAATCGAGGGAAACCAACAGAAATAGCATTGACGGTATTTAACACCACATCGAGGGTTTTTCAAAGGGCTAAACTTACCGCATGAGCAACTATTTTGACTTCCAGAGCAAGCAGAGCGAGCAGGTTACTGTTAGCATCCACCCCAAAGCCGATTTTCGAGAAATCCTGCAGACCCTGGAATCGATTCACTTCCCCGACTTCGTTACCAATTCAGAGAACATCAAATATGCCGTACTCGAGATGATCAGCAATTCCTTACGGGCGCATCGGGAAAGGAAGGTCAACAAGCAGGTAATCGCCGTGTTCCGAGCCGAAAACACGAAAGTCGATATCGAGGTGAAGGATTTCGGAGGGGGGTTCGATCCGAAGCGCCTTCCCTATCCGATAGGGGCCCCGGCTGAGACGATCGATCAGACCTCGGATGCATTCGAGGAGTACCAGGAGAAATATAATTACCTCCGCTTCGGCATGGGGCTGCTGCTCACGAAAAAAACCTTTCCTTCCTTCCAACTGATCTTCTTCGATGAAGAGGAACAACCGGTTCAGTGGGGAGAGAGCGAGGTGATCGGCACGGTAATCCGAGTTTCTACGAACGGATAGCATGATGGGAGAAAATCAGCGCAGGAATCCGAGGAGCAAGGCCTACGCCAAGGTGCACCTGACAGAAAGCGGCACCCTGGGCTACCTCAGGGATCTCAGCAAGGAGGGATGCCAACTCGCTCTTATCGGGGATCCCCCGATTGAAGAGGGGACCGTCGTGAGTGTCGATGTGCTTCCCAGCGAGGAGATGGAAATCAGCCGCTTTGCAATCGAGCTGCAGATCATGTGGACCCGAAAGGACCCGGTGTACCTCCTTGCCGGGGGACTGATAACCTCCAAGCAAGACAGGGGAAGACTCGAGCAGCTGTTGAAGTATTACGCTTGAGGGGCGAGCGCTACCAGTGATCGAAGGCCGATATCCGTTTTAACGATTTTCGCGAAGCCGCTTCCGGGATGGCTTCAGGATAACCGATCGGGATCAGAAGCACGACCCGCATCGAATAGGGGACGGTAATCAGGTCCCGGACCATCTGCTCGTCGTAGGTACTCAGCACGCAGGTCCCGAGCCCCTCGGCCACCGCCTGAAGCACCATGAAGGCGGCGGCAAAGGCCAGGTCGATGGGGTAGGACAGCTGTCCGTTCGGCATGATGTACTCTACATTTGTCGTGCACAACGCTATGATCGCCGGTGCCTGGCCTACCTTCTCATCCCCGAAGGCCGCTTCTTTTATTTTCTCCCGCAGCTGCTCTTTCTGCAAAACGATGAAACGCCACTCCTGACGGTTCTTGGCCGACGGAGCCAACCGCCCCGCTTCCAGCACGCGTTCGAGCTTGTCTTTCTCAATGGGTTTGGATTTGAACTCTTTGATACTTCTGCGATTGAGGATCTCTTCCAATAATGCCATAGTGTCCTTCTCATGATAAAAGATCACTATCCATATTGCAATGCATTTTTCCCCCGGATATTATGAAGCCAGTCGAATTTTTCGACTGGTGGAAGACATCGCAATCTCCCTCAGCGTTGAAAAGCAAAAAATGCGATATGATAGGTTTCAGTTATGTCCAGACTCATCGCCTGTGTTCTGCTGTTAGCAGGCTCCGCAGCGCTGTTCGGCCAATCCGTTCTGCCGCCGGACAACCGGGCGGTTTTGGACGACTACCGGACGATCCGCTCGATGTATCCGCGTCTGGAGGGCTCGAATGGTGAGACCCGGCTGTTGGAGTTCGTTGAGCAGCGACTCCAGCTCTTGCGAGTTCCCTACTCCCGCCTGGATTTCAGCGAATCCGACAAGAATCACTCGTTTTCATCCTGCCTGGTAGCGGACATTCGGGGGGAGCGGGAAGACACCCTGATCCTGGCGGTGCCGATCAATCATCCACCCGGGACTGAGGCAGACTTCGACGGCTCTATAAACGTTGCCCTGGCTCTGGGCATTGTCGAGCACATCAGCCGCAAAACACCGCCCCTGTCTTTGAAGATCCTTTTTCTGGGAGCGGAGTACGGACAGACCGAGGACTATCCGATGGGAAGCCGCCTGTTCTTGAGAGATTTCTTCCCCGACTATCGGGTCATGTGTCTGTACCTCAATTTCGAGCGCATCCCGTCACGCTTGTACCTGCGCGGAGGAGCGCGGGGTATCGAGGCTCCCTATTGGCTGCTGGACCGCGCGACCGAGGCACTGGAGGAAACAGATCTCTTCTTCCTGATCAGGGGAAATGAAAACCAGATCTTTCGAATCGGGCTGACCTCGGAGCGAACCATGGTCGAACCCTATCTGCTTTCCGATTACCCGGCGGTGAGCTTCGAGGGAGAGTACAGCGACCTGGATCCCCTGCAGCAGGAGAACTGGATCTTATCCTTCAATCTCTTCATGACCGAGTTCCTGCATGCCTTTGCCGACGGCATCCCGGAGACCTGGGACCGGCATTATCTGTTTTTTCAGGCGCGGGGATTCTATCTCAGCATCTCGGAAAGGGCTTATTTGATCATCCTCCTGTTGGTACTCGGAGGCATCCTGATATACGGTCTCGTGTTTACCCGCCGTCTCAGGAAATACCTGCGGATCCTGGCCCACAATATCTGGGCGCTGCCCCTTTTCTTTCTCTTCATCTTTACCCTGCTGTTTCTCTCTACCTGGCTGATCGAGGGCATTCTCCGAGCCCGAAACATGGTTCGTCTCTGGGAAGATCTGCCTCTGCAGTTCCTCGTTTTCAAGCTGGCCGTTCCCCTGGCCATGCTGTTCATTCTACTGAGCGTGGTCAAAAGGCTGCCGATACCTCGACGGGGCAGCTTCTACTCAGCAGGGGCGCTGTTATTCCTGCTTCTCGACATCGTGGTACTGGCGGTGATCAATATCTCCTTTACCTATTACTTCCTATGGGCGTTTACCTTTGCCCTGCTGTTCTCCGCGGTATCCTACAGGCCGCTCAAGGTTCTTCTGTTCCTGGCCTCACCCTACTGGATCGTAAAGACCATTGTCGAGCTGTTCACCCTTCCCCGCCTGGAGTTCTGTCGAATTCTTCTGCTGTCCAAAGTCGGAGGCAACCTCCTGCTCACCGTCATCCTTATCCCCTTCATCCTCATGTTTATCCGCTTGAAGTTCATCTTTCCCCCCGTTCGGATCACATCGAACAAACTGCGCTCCAGGCTGACCGCCGGACTGTTCGCCCTGGTCCTGATCGGGCTGCTGACCACCTTCTTCGTTTACTCCCCATACCGCGGCGAGCGGCCGCAGCCTATCAACGCGGTCTACGTGATCGATGAGGTCCGGAACCAGAGATACCTGGAACTTTCCAGTCCCGCACCCATTCGAAACGTACGGGCTATCAATGGCAGCACAACGATCTCCATCGACACCCGATCCCGACTGTATCGGCTGCCCCTGGTCACTCAGGCTGAATACCTGGAGACGGATATCAGCAGCGTAGGCTTCCTGGACCGCAAGAACGTTTCCCTGAACCTGGATCCCTGGTCGGAACCGTACAGTGTAGGCTTGAGTATTACTTCGGATCAGGAGTTTGTGCTCTTCGATGCCAACTTTCCCTATACCAGAACCCCCGGCGGCAAAGAGTACACGATTCTCATTGGTGTGAACCCCCCGCTGCCGCTTGATGTGGAATTGACGGTTCCGCGAAACAGAGCCTTTACGGTAGAAGTCACCCTGGAATACCTCCAGCCCCCGGAAGGATACACCCTCACGGGGGAATCTGTATCGGTCAGCAACCGGTTGAGGTTCCGGAAAAACCTCGAGCTGAAGACCTGAGGCGGGCGCGATGGACGTCATCTTTCACGTCGACCTGGACGCTTTCTATGCTTCGGTAGAGCAGGTCGACAATCCCGACCTGAAGGGCAAAGCGGTGATCGTAGGAGCTGCGCCCGGACACCGGGGCGTAGTATCCTCCTGTTCTTACGAGGCCAGGAGGTTCGGTGTCCGCTCGGCTATGCCGATCTCTCAAGCGCTGCGCCGCTGTCCGACGGGCATCTTTGTACCGGTGCGGATGGGGCGCTACCTGGAGGTATCCCATACCGTAATGAAGATCCTGGAAGCCTTCACCCCGGAGTCCAGACAGATCTCCATCGACGAGGCCTTCATGGATATGAGCGGAACCGAGCGTCTATACGGTTCTCCCCCCGTTGCAGCCAACCGGATCAAGGAACAGGTGCGCAGACAGACCGGACTGACCCTGTCAATCGGGGTCGCCGCAAACCGCTATTTGGCCAAACTGGCCTCAGAGTACTGCAAACCGGACGGTTTGTACTTCGTACAACCGGGGCAGGAGACGACCTTTCTGGACGGGCTGACGATCGGCAAGCTCTGGGGGGTCGGGGAGAAGACCAGGCAGCGCCTCTTAGAGCTCAACATAACCTCGGTCCAGGGCTTGCGGAACGTTCCGCTGGATATTCTGCGTTCCATGATGGGGGAAGCCAGCGGCCGTTATCTGTACAAAGCCTGCCGCGGAGACGATCCCGGTGTATTCGCCGCCGCCGCCAAGAGTCATTCGATCAGCAGCGAAACCACCTTTGAAAGGGACATTAAGAATGCCGACACCCTCAAACGGACGATACTCGAGCTGGCCGAACAGGTGATGCATCGGCTGCTGATCGCCAAACTGAGGACCAACACGGTGGTGCTCAAGCTACGTTTCTTCGACTTTGCCACGACTACGGCCCAGAAGCGGGTGAAGCACTGGATCACCTCTTCCGACGAGATATACACTCTGGCCCTGGAACTTCTATCCAAGCGCTGGAACGGATCCACACCGGTGCGCCTTGTCGGGGTGGGAACTGCCAACGTGGTTGCTCCGGGAGAGGCGATCCAGGGTGAGCTGTTCGCGGATCAACACGACAAGCGCCGTAAAGTGGAGGAGACCGTAACCCATCTGCGCCAGAAGATGAAGGGAACAAAAATTACTAAAGCGAGTCTGATCGAAAGGGACAGTCCGTAGCGCCGGCCTAAGAACGCCCGACCATTAGTCTCGACTTTTCAGCGTCACGGCGGGGACGAGTAAGCAGGGAAGATGTGTTCGGCTGCATACCCGGCTGGCCACGATTTTACCCGTCCTGTTCCTCCTTGAAGGCATCAGAACCCTCCCTCACTT
>CAZPPB010000140.1:0-10050 GCA_964588355.1 uncultured Spirochaetaceae bacterium
TGAACTATTTCTTTTTATGCCGGTTCTTTCTCAGTTTCTTCTTGCGTTTGTGCGTAGCGATCTTATGTCGTTTTCGTTTCTTACCACAAGGCACAGATTCGTCTCCTCTTTTTCACTTGTATATAAGCAATGATATCTCTTTTTATTGAAATATCCGCGCAGGCTGCTCCGCTACAATATAGTGCCCGAGAGACCAGAACGACAACTGCTTTATACAGCTCCGTTGATTATGCGCTCAGGGGGGCTGGTCGTCAAGTAGCGATGCCGTCCCGTGTCGTCCCGCCGCCGGTTCCGGAAGCGATCTGGGAACTGCTCAGGAAGCTCTGTATCAGAGCGCAGGCGCAATCCGTCTCCTCGGGATCCAGCCAGTGGATATCGGCTAGAGATTTGAAGAATGTGATCTGCCTCTTGGCATAACGGCGGGAGTTTCTCTTGATCAGCTGCTTCACGGTCTCCAGGGTCGAACAGCCCATGCGAAGCTCGAAGAACTCCCGATATCCTATGCCCCGCATCCCAGGGTCCTCGAAGCCCAGACCCGTCTCCAGTAGGGAGCCTACCTCTCCTGGCAAACCTTCCCGAAACATCAGCTCCACCCGCTGTTCGATCCTGGAGTACAACCGGCTGCGCTCTCGCATCAATCCCACCAGAAGAAACTCATAGTCTTTTCGGGGTGTTGAGGGACTTGTGAAAGCGGATAGAGGCCTGCCGCCGGCGCGATACACCTCCAATGCCCGAAGTATCCGGTATGAATCCCGCTCCTTCACCCTGGACCGGGTGACCGGATCGACTCTCTCCAGCTCGTCGAGCAGCGCTTGCAGCCCCCTCCGCTCGGCTTCGATCTTGAGCTTTCGGCGAATCTCCGCATTCCCCGGCGGGGCATCCGGCAGACCGGTGATGAAGCTGCGCAGGTAGTAGGCCGTTCCCCCGCACAGGACCGGCGTGTTGCCTCGTGCCCGTATCTCGGGAATGAGTTCCTCGGCCAGGTGCACGAACTGCCCGGCGTTGAACTGGCAATCGGGCTCGAGGATATCGATCAGATGATGGGGAATACGGGCCCGCAGCTGCTCCGTCGGCTTGGCCGTTCCAATATCCAACCGGCGATAAACCTGCATCGAGTCGGCGTTGATAACCTCGATATTACCGAGGCGGGTAAACAGATGTTCTACGAAAGCGGTCTTGCCGACCGCGGTAGGACCGAAAATAACGGGGAGGGGCGCCCGGCTGAGGGGCGTCGCGTCGGCGCACCGCCGGCTCCGGTGTACCGGCTGAGAGGCACCCCTGGGCCCTCGGTGCGACGATCCGTCGCCCCGGGGATCAGCTCTCCAGTCGATAGCGCACCTTTTCCGTCAGGATCTGTTTGATTGCCGTAGACACCACCTTGCCCTTGTTAGCCTCCAGCTCTTCATCTCCGGCCAGATGGATCTGAGTCGCCCGCCTTATCATGGCGTTAGTTATTGTGTATACGTTTCCATTGTACCTGATAAGACTGTTCAAAGGTATGATCACCCCTTGCTCCCTTTTTTTCTTGTATAGCAAAGATATAGATTATTTGGAAAAAGATCAAGATTCGAATGCTTCGATTATCTTCTCGACAACGAAAAACTGATCCCTCCGCTCGGTATCGACCACCAAATCGGCAAAATTATACGCGTCGATATCTATTCCGTACAGCCTGAGATAGCGGTTCCGATCCCTGGTATCCCGCGCTTCCAGGTCCTTCAGCGACTGCCGCCATGGAATACCTTCCCGTTCGGCTATGCGCCTGCTGCGGATTTCCGGGGACGCGTACAGGTATACCTTGAAATCCGCCTGTTGGAGCAGCCAGATCGCCAGACGGGATGCAAGCACACAGCTGCCCTCCATCGCCAGCTCCACCTGCCGGTGATCCAGGTAGCGATCGTACTGATCATCGGACTCCGCAAGAAGGCACAACTGCTCAAAGGAAATACCCCTTTCGGCCGCCATGTCGTGAAACGTGTAGTTGATCAACCGAACCCCGAGCCGGCCGGCCAATATCCTGGAGACCGTGGTATTCCCGCAGCCGCTTTTACTGGATACCGCGATTCTTAACTCATTCGACATTTCTCAGCTGTTCCCTGATTTTCTCCACATGGTCCTTGAGGGAAACGATCGCCCCGTCCACCTCCACCAGCAGATTTTTGGCTCCAATGGTATTGAACTCCCGATTCAGCTCCTGGCAGATAAAGTCCAGCTTCTTCCCCATAGGTCCCGATTCGCCCAGGATCTTCCTGAAGCTCTGCAGATGAGAACGGCTGCGAACCAGCTCCTCATGAATATCCGATTTCATCAGCAGCGCCGCTGTTTCCGTTAGAATCCGGTTTTCATCGATACCATTCGACAGCAGATCTTCGAAACGGGTGCGCAGATCTTTCTTGATCTTCTCCTCCAGCTGCGCAGCTACAGCCTCGATTTTCACGATGTCCGTTTCGATTTTCCCCAGCAGCTCCAGGATATCCTTCCTGGTGGCCTCTCCCTCCGCCCGACGCAGCCCATCGAACTCCTGGAAAACCGATTCCAGGAGAGGCTGCAGATCCAGCCAGTAGTTATCCAGGTCCAGGGACTGTTCGGCTTTCAGCATTCCTTCGATCCGCAGCAGATGGGACAGGCGGATTTTTTCACGGATCCCCGCCGCATCGGCCAGCTGCCGCAGTGCCTGCGCGTATGACTCTACGTAGACAGGATCGATGCTGATCTCCGCTGCCTGCTTCAGCTCCGAAGCCTTGAGATACAGCTCGACCCGCCCGCGGGCGATCCGCCTGGAGAGGAACTCCCGAATCTTCTGCTCCAGAGGATTCAGAAAGGAGGGCAGATAAACGAGGATATCGAGAAATCGATTGTTGTACGATTTCATCGTGATTGTGATCTTGTGCCGCTCGTCCCGATGTTCCCTGAAGGCAAAACCGGTCATGCTCTTCATTTCGCCGCCTCGACTTTCGCTTCGAAAATTTCCCGCCCGATCCTCCAGTTGTCGCCGGCCCCCATGGTGACCAGCAGATCCCCGGGTTTCAGGATGTCCCGAAGATAGGGGACGGCCTCCCGCGGTTCTTCGAAGTAGACGGCCTGCGGGTGGTGGCGACTGACTTCCTGGAACAGGGTTCTGCCGTCTATGCTGTGGTCGCCGGTTTCTCTGGCGGAGGCGTAGATTCGGTGCAGAACCACCAGGTCGGCAGCCTGAAAACAGGTTGCGAACGCTCCCAATAGCTTTCTGGTGCGGGAGTAGGTATGGGACATGAAATCCACAACGATTCGGCGCTCGGGGTAGAAGCTTCGCAAACCCTTCAACGTGGCGGATATCTCCGTAGGGTGATGCCCATAGTCATCGATGAACAGCACGCCCCCGGCTGTTCCCAGGATTTCGCTTCTCCGCCGGCTGCCGCGGAACTCCGCCAGCGCCTGTGCCATGGCCCGGCTGAGGTCGGCTGTCCGCTCACGGCCTTCGGCCTCCAGGATGCAGGAGCTCAACGCCGCAGCCGCGGTGGCGTTGTAGACCGAGTGGATACCCGGGTACTCGAGACGCAGCTGACCCTCCACTCCGGAGAGGCGGAAGCGTGTGCGCCCTGCCCCGGTTTCGATCCGGGTGATGCGGAAGGGGCCCTCTGCGCTGCGACCGTAGGCGATGAGGCGCAGATCCTTCCGTTCCCGGCGGATCCTGTTCAAGAGCTCCCCCGCACCGGGATCGTCGCTGTTGATGATCAGCTGCCCCTCCGGCGGAAGGCTTCGGCAGTAGCTGAGGAAGGCCTGCAGCACGTCCTCGAGATCCCGGAAATAATCCAGGTGATCCGCCTCCACGGAGGTCACCACGATCCGCTGGGGACGAAAATGCAGGAAATGCCGTCTGTATTCGCAGGTTTCGGCTACCAGGTAGCGCCTGCCCAGGATCAGGGTCGAACGGTCGCCAAAACCGGCAACTTCCGAGCCGGCCAATACCGTAACCGGCAGGTCCCAGGCCCGTAGAATCGTCCCGCTCAGGGCTGCCGTTGTAGTTTTGCCGTGGGTGCCGGATATGCCGCTGGAGTCAGCGGACTCCGAGAGCAGGCCCAGCGCCTCGGGATAGCTGAGAACCGGAATTCCCCGCTGCGCCGCCGCGAGGAGCTCCGGGTTGCTGCTGCGGTCATAGGCGGCCGAGTGGATGACTAGCTGAACGCCAGAACCGATGTTGTCCGGATCGAAGGATTCGGCATAGTGGATACCCAGGCGCCGGAGGATCCGATCGGTATAGAACGTCTCCGGGCCGTCGGAGCCGCTCAGCTCGGCACCCCGGTCCAGCAGGATCTCGGCCAGAGCCGCCATGCCCGTTCCCTTGATCCCCACCAGGTGAATTCGATATCCTGACAGCGACGCTGCCAACTGGGGCCGATTCATCACCGCAACTATAGCCGATGACCGGCCCGGGGTTCAATCGGAGGGAAAGCTGATCCTAGGTGCCCATATGTCCATCGCCGGGGGCGTGCACAGGGCTCTGGAGCGAGCCCTGTCGATCCGCTGCGAGGCGGTGCAGATTTTTACCCGCAACCAGCTGCGCTGGTCCGCACCTGCCTTTGCGGAAGAGGAGATCCGGAGCTTCAACAGGCTCAGGCCCAGGTTCAAAGGGGTGCTGGCTCACGCCTCCTATCTGATCAACCTGGCCGGACCGGATCAGGAAATACACCGGAAATCCATCGAAGCCCTCGCAGAAGAGCTGCGGCGCTGCAGCATCCTGGGGATTCCCGCCTTGATTGTACACCCCGGTTCGCACCGGGGACGGGGTGTCGATTGGGGAATCGAACGCCTGGTCGAAGGAGCGCGCAGGGTCTACGGGGCAGACCGGCCGGAGCATGTAAGGCTGACTCTGGAAACCACCGCCGGCGGCGGCTCAACCCTGGGCGGCAGTTTCGAGCAGCTTCGGGATCTGCTCGGCGCCCTGGAGGCGGCCGGCATTCCGGCGGGCGTCTGTTTCGACACCTGCCACGTCTTCGCCGCCGGCTACGAGCTGAGGACCCGCAGCGGGTACCGGGCTACCTGGGAACGGTTCGACCGCGTGATCGGCAAGGAGCATCTGGTGGCTCTTCATCTCAATGACTGCCTCGGTGAGCTGGGCTCGGGGAGAGACAGGCATGAGCACATCGGCAGGGGACGGATCGGCGTGTCCGGATTTGGGCAGCTTGCCCGGGACCCCTCTCTGGGCGATCTGCCGGGGATCCTGGAAACCCCAAAGGGCCGAGACATGCACGAGGATGTCGAAAATCTTGGCCTGCTCAGAAAACTGGGCAGGAGCGGTCAGCGCAGCGACTGATCGTTACTTCCAGAACTTGGGAATCAGGATCGTGAATCCGAAGTACCCCTGCCAGCGCGGGAAAGCCTGGATGGTCGGCAGAAATCCGACGGTTGGAGCCACCTCTAGGAACAGCTCGACCTTGCTGTCGATCAGGAATGCCTGGAGCCCGAATGGGATCCGCAGTCCCAGCTCCAGGGCGTCTGACTGATGAAAGTAGATCTGGGTATAGGCGCCGACTCCCAGAAAAAGGTGCAGGAAATCTACAAGCTGGTAGCCGCTGACGATCCGGTAATCCGCGCTCAGGAACAACCAACCGTTGTCCTGGAGGTCATATCCGATTTTGAAATCAAAGGGCGCAGGCCGGATGATCAGCACCGCGACGGGGTCTCCGAATTCCAACCCAAGTCGAAGACTTCCCCTGTTTGCAGCTGATACCGTGGTCGTGACCGCCCCGAACAGTACGATCAGGATTACCAATACCTTGAATGCTCGTTTCACTTGCCTAATCCTCCTCGGTTGAGTTCCCAGTGTAACCGATTCTGGACATGAAAAAAAGGCTGGGAACCGCCAAAAGCAGGCAATCCCCAGCCGCCATCTCCTAAGGACGTTACCCCGTTGGGTAGCGCGTAGCTGGTACCTGTATAACACACTTATTCTATTGTAGTCAATTGGACCGATTTGTTGACGAATGTAGTGGAAATTGCTACATTTTTTCTACAGATCCACACTGGATTCGCAACATGCAGAATCCGTATTCTGGAACAGAAAGGTGATGGAACAACAAAGACCTGATCCGGAAGGCCGCGGCCATGGACGCCAGCTGTTTCCCGAAGGCAAACGCTATCGGTTTCCAAGTGACGACAAAATCAATCCAGAACTAGACCACAAGCTTGTTCATATTCACGGTGTCGTGCATAAGCGGTCACACCGGTTTCGGTACCGGTACCGCGTGCCACCATCGACGGACATTTTCGAGTTGGTGATTGATCACCACTGCAAGGAAATGGCCGACAAACACTTTCCCTTTGAGGCGTGGTTTCATTACCCTGGACCTTTAACGTCGGATCCAGAGGATCCGCGGCCGAGTTAACAGCTTGCCTTCATTCGGATTGCTTCTGTAGATTCGGCAAGTCTTGAAGAGCTGAAACGACAAGCCCGTATAGCGATGGAATCCGAAGCCAGGGAATACCGGCGCCAGAAAAGCCGCAGACGATAAAACCACCTATTTTTTTATAAATTTTCCCCATTTTCCCCGTTTTTACTCGAACTAATTGTCCTAGTAGGCATCTAGTCCAGGAGGACAATTTGGTGACTTTTCTCATTGATCTGGATGCAGGCAGGGATGTGAAGTATTACTTCGCCTCACAGGTGTCTGAGATCATTCGTCTGCTTCAAGGCCACAACTCGGATCTTGAGTTCATGCGTGTGGAGCGCGTGCAAGAGATCCCGCAGGAGCCCAAAAAATGATAGAGCTTTTCACCGTGGAACAGGCGGCAGCAAGATTGCGGATATCGAAGTCTCTTCTACACCATCTCACGGCAGCCCGTAGGATTTGCTTTGTGCGTCTCGGCAGGCGGGTCTACTTCAGCTTCGAAGACCTTGAGGTGTACTCATCCTCGCGTCGGGTAGAGCCGGTTGCTGCCGCGGATCGAAAATAATGACCCGTCAATATTCGCTGTCTTGGCTCCCGGTTCGCTTACGGAGGGCAGCGAAACGCCTCCTACCCTGCTGCAGCCGGATTCTCCTGCCCCCACACCGGGTGGCAGCTTCATGGAGGAAATGACAGAATTCCAGCGTTTTTCTTGAGGAGGTAGAGAATGAGAGCACGAATCCCGGAACCGACACACTTGAAGCTTCTAAAAGGTACACGAAAGGAGCGCATTAACTGGAATGAGCCTCGGCCGAAGAACAAGCGTCCACTCTGTCCCCGCTGGCTCAGCCCAAAGGCGAAAAAGTACTGGCGGAAAACGGCTCCGGAGATGCATCGGCTGGGGCTGCTAGCCGAGTTGGATGTGGTGGGCTATGCCATCATCTGTCAGCTCTATGCACATATCCTTGAGTGTACCGAGGTGATCGGAGCGGAAGGAACCGTGTACCAAACCGAGACCGGATTTCTCCGACCCCGACCTGAGATCAAGCTCGTGCAGGATCTGATGAAGCAGTACTTGGATTTCGGCAGAGAATACGGGCTGACACCAGCCAGTCGGTCGAGGATCAGCGTCGAGCCCCCGGATGCAGTGGGGGAAGAGGATCTCGATTGACTGTATTCCGCGCATGCTCGATCTTATTGTTTGGCAAAAGTACATCCAGTGTACCACCTGTGCCTGTATACAGAAACTTAGAGATCCCGTCTCCGCAACTCCATCCAATAGAAACCCATTTGTCCGGTCTCAAATAGTCTTGTAAGGGATTAGGGACTTCCTCCTCCAATAGTCTGGACAAGAACGAATATTTCTCGCATTAAGGTGATCAGACAAAGAGGGGGTGGCCAGCTGGCTTTCTTGGCCACGGGTGTGAGGCGATTGGCGAGTTGACGCCGAATGCCATGCCGACTACGTTATTGGTGGAACAGGTCCGTCGATGGCTGCAGGATCTTCTCGATCCAAGTCTGGGGGCAAATCTGCAAACAAGGAGCTTCCGGTCAAAGCAGGCTTGGGAAAACGTATCCATGTGATCCCACAAAACGACAAGTGGGCCGTTAAGAGCGAGGGTTCTTCGAAAGCCGCCAGAGTTCTTCCCAAGAAGGACGCGGCAATCTCCCAGGCGAAGCGGATCGCAAAGCACAGCTCAAAGGATGTAGTGGTTCATCGCAAAGATGTCACCATAGAACGCTGGCACAAGAAGTAGCTCCCACGGCCTGTTGCGGGATCTTTTTCCTCAAAATGATTGTAAAAGTCAAAACTGGCATTGGATTATCATTCATTTTCCGCCCGCGGAGCAATCCTTCCGCCTGAAGGATCGCGTTCAGGGCCACCGCGCTCAGAGCTCCGGGGCTGGAACCCGCCACTACCGAGGGCACCATGGGGTCCCGGGCGCGGGAGCCGAAGGCCCGCCCCTGGACCAGGTGCTTCATGAGCACGAACTCCTGCGCGATCCTCGAGGCGGCGCCGGAGAACACAAAGTCGGTCCCCCTGCGGGGCCTTTTGCCCGATCATCGCTCTCGCTCTCCCAGCCCTGCGACGACCCGGGGCATGGTCAGTCCTTGGACCAGAATCGTGAAGACCACGATGATGTAGGTGATCGACACGATGACGGTGCGTTCCCGCCCGGAAGCCAGCGACAGGGCCATGGCCACCGAGATAGCCCCACGAAGCCCGGCCCAGGTGACGAGGAACCAGGTTCCCCGCGGGAAGTGGTGGTGACGGCTGAGGACACTGGTCAGGAGGCCAGCACTCGCCAGCCGGGCCGCCAGCACGACCGGAACCAAGGCCGCGCCCGCCAGGAAGATGTCGAATCGCAGGGTAAGCACCATGGCCTCCAGACCGATAAACACGAACAGGACCGCGTTCAGTAACTCGTCGATAACCTCCCAGAACACATCCAGATTCTCCCGGGTTTTCTGTGACATCGCAAGGGCACGGCCCCGGGAGCCGATCAGGATTCCTGCCACGACCATGGCGAGGGGGCCGGAGACGGCCAGAGCATCGGCTAGGGCGTAGCCGCCCATCACCACCGCCAGGGTGATGAGGATTTCCACCGGATAGGAGTCCACGCCCCTGAGCAGCAGGAAGGCCAGGTACCCCACCGCCAGTCCCAGCGCCATGCCCCCGCCGGCTTCGCGGGCGAAGGTCACGGCTACCTCCAGGCCAAACCCGCTGCCGCCCACGTGAGCGGACTCGACTACGTTGAGTAGCACCCCGAAGATCACCACCCCGACCCCATCGTTGAACAGCGACTCCCCAGCGATCGTCGCTTCCACGTTCCGAGGGACATGGGAGCTGCGGAAGATGTGCAGCACCGAGATCGGGTCGGTGGGGGAGATGAGTGCCCCGAAGAGCAGGCAGTAGGAAAGCGGCAGACCGATCCCCAGAAGACGAAGGACCAGCCAGGTCAGGAGGCCCACGACGGCGGTGGATGCAATCACGCCAGCCGTGGCCAGGGCCCCGATGGGCCAGCGGTTGACGAACAGCCCCTCCAGGTCGACCCGCAGCGCCCCGGCGAAGAGGAGGAAGCCCAGCATTCCGTGGAGAAGCACCCGGGAGAAGTGCACCTGCTGCACCCAGTGCCTCGCCTGCTTTTCGATCGCGCCGCCCCAGGGACTGAACCGGGAAAGCAGGATCAGCCCCAGGGCCATCACCAGGGACATGAGCATCAGGGAGATGGTAGCGGGCAGGTGGATTCTGCGGGCGTTGATGTAGCTGAACAGGGCGGACAGCACCACGACCACGGCCACCACGGCGAAGAGGCTCATGGCTAGCGGTTTGTGGCCGCAGCGCTGTCTCTGTCGTAGCCGGCGGCGGCCGCAGAGCCTGCACGACCCGAGCGCTCGGCCTCGGTCTCGGGCTCCGTTTCCGGGCCGTGCCTGGCCGCCTTCGCCAGATTGACCGCAGCGTTGATCAGGCCCATGTGGGTGAACCCCTGCGGGTAGTTGCCCAGAAGCTCCCCGCCGGCAGGATCGATCTCCTCGGAGAACAGCCCCAGATCATTCGCGTAGCCTAACACACGCTCGAACAGATCGTGGGCTTCCGACAGGCGGCCTCCGAGGGCCAGGGCGTCCACGAGCCAGAAGCTGCACAGGGCGAAGGTCTTTTCGTCCCCCGGCAGCGCGTCCCCGC
>CAZPPB010000141.1:0-9997 GCA_964588355.1 uncultured Spirochaetaceae bacterium
AGCCGGCCGGACCGGCCATGCCTCCGGGAGGCGGAGGAATGCCTCCGTACTAAACAGGAAGAGGTTGGTTGATCCGCCGATTCTGTGAGCCCCTGATCATCCGATTGCTGCACTGGAAAGCTTGCAGGAGAGCGGAGAGACCCAAGAGCCTATATAAAACCCCTGGGATCGGCAACGTTCCCGGGGGTTTTATTTCACTCCCCGTCCTGAACGCAGATTCTGTCGGTTCGGCAAAGCGGCTCGATCGAGGTTGGAAGGGGGGATCCATAGAAGGGGACTCCACGGAAGATATCCGCGGAAGCTGCCGAGCTTGCCGGGGGAGGAGCAGGTACGATACGATGGATGCCCGCACCTGGTCGCCGCGCGTCGGGCCCTGTACAGGCAGGCCTACCGCGTGTACAGGGAGGAGGCACCCTGGCTGTACCTCTACCAGCCCCACAGGCTCTGGGGCATCCGCCGTCCGTCGAGGTCGGCGGTGCGGGCCAACCGGGAAGCGGTGCTGCGCTTCCAATAGGAGCGAGGTATGACTGTACTTTCCGCCGTGATTACTCTGATCCTGGTCATGGATCCCTTCGGTGGGATTCCGATTTTCCTGTCGCTGCTGAAGCACAGCTCGGCACGGAGGCGAAGGATGATCATCCTCCGGGAGATGGTCATAGCCCTTGGCATCCTGGTGCTGTTTCTGTTCTTCGGAAAGTTCATACTCTCGGGCCTGCACATCTCCCAGCCGGCCCTGAACATCTCCGGAGGCGTCATCCTCTTCCTCATCGCCCTGCGCATGATCTTTCCCAGACGGACGAAGGAAGAGGACAACGGCGAATCGGAGGAGCCGATCGTCGTACCCCTTGCCGTGCCCCTGATCGCTGGCCCCTCGACCCTGGCCACAGTGATCCTCCTGGCAACCGGCTATCCCGAGGCAATCCTGAGTTGGATGTTCGCCCTGCTGATCGCCTGGTCCGCGGCCCTGCTAGTACTGCTGTCAGGCGATCTGCTGAGGAAGCTTTTGGGCGACCGGGTGCTCCAGGCCATCGAGCGTCTGATGGGCATGATCCTCACGACCATGGCCGTGCAGATGCTGCTCAGCGGAGTGCGGGAATTCCTGCAATCATTCTGAAAAAAACCGCCCCGAGGTCCGTAAAAACGGCTCGGAGGCGGCGCGTGTCCCGGCTGCCCGAGGTATGCTCGGCTCAGAGAGCCGGCCGGCAGAAGCTCGGAGCTACAGGCAGCCAAGTCTCACTTGCTTGTTGACGTCGATCTGGCAGGCGTAGATAAACGCTATGGTATGGCCTGCTGGATTTCGATCTGGTACCCTTCGGGATCGTTGAACACGAAGGCCTTGATCTTCAGCTCCTGACTCTCGAACATCTCCGAAAGCTCATCCACACCGATCTCCCGGCAGTAGCTGTAGAAAGCGTCGACGTCGGGTACGCGCAGACAGATCTGGACGGGCTTGACCGGGTGGGATTTGTGCATCCCCCGGGTTTCGTCCACCACACCGACGTAACCGGCCTCGCTTATCCTGTAGATCTTGCACCAGCCCTGGTCGATCTCCATGGGAAATCCCAGGGTTTTTTCGTAGAAATCGATTCCCTTCTGCAGGTCTTTGTAGTAGATGAAGGTGATGAGTTTCTCCGCTTTGTTTCCCGGCAGCTTCGGCCGTTCCATCGGCTTCCCTTCCTTTCTTAAATGGACCATTGGTCCACATCATGGACTGTATAGAGAGCTTTATATACCATTGAAGTCAGGATCGTGTCAAAGGGTAAGAGCGCCGGTTTTGGCGGCGTTTCAGGCGGGTTGACGCGCGAAAAGGGGCGTGATATAAAAAATGAAATAGCATTCCACGATCCGGTCCTACACACTCCATCCGGAGCATCGAACCGGCTTTACAGGGCGGGGTAACACACGAAATGGCGATCTACAGCGAAGAAATAGCGGATTTCATCTGGCGAAACGGGGAGATCATCCCCTGGGCCGATGCCACCATCCACGTCAATGCCGTGGGACACGCCTCCGTAGCGGGCATCTTCGAAGGCATCAAGGCCTACTGGAACGAAGACCGGAAGGAGCTGTACGTGTTCCGCCTGGCCGAACATCTGCAGCGTTTCCTCAACTCGATACGCATGGTTCGCTACGGCTGCGAGTACGGCGGGGAAGAACTGCAGAGAGCCGTGCTGGAACTGCTCAGAGCCAATAAATACCGCCGCGGCGTCTATATCCGTCCCTACATCTTTCAGAAGGGACTGGTGCGGGAGCTGCTCCAGGCCCAGCCGGGAAAGGCCACGGAGCTGATCATCGATTCCTGGCCCTTCGCATCCTACCGTGACATGAGCCAAGCCCTCCATGTCTGCGTCAGCTCCTGGACCCGCATCTCCGACAACGTGATGCCCCCGCGGCTCAAGTGCTTCTCCAACTACCACAACGGCCGCCTGGCGGCCATGGATTCGGTGGTGGCCGGATACGACTGGCCGATCATGCTCGATGACCGGGGCAAGGTCACCGAGGGCCCCGGTGCTTGCCTGCTGCTGGTGCGCGGGGGCAAGGTCATAGCACCCCCTGTGACCAGCGCCATTCTGGAGAGCGTGACCCGGGAGACGATCCTCACCCTGCTGGAGGAGGTATTGAACATCCCCTTCGAGCAGCGGGAGGTGGATCGCACGGAGCTGTACGTTGCCGAGGAGATCTTTTTCGTGGGTACGGGCTGGGAGATCATGCCCGTGGCTTCGGTGGACAGGCTGCCGGTGGGCAGCGGCCGGACCGGTCCCATCACGCTGCGCATCGCAGAGGCCTACCGCAATGTGGTTACCGGCCGGGATGAGCGGCACCCGGAGTGGCGGACCCCGGTGTGGAAGGCCGAGCCATGAGGTTCGAACGGGAATTCCGGGCGCCGGACCTGCAGCCTCTGGTGGCGCCGAAGTCCATCGCCGTGGTCGGAGCGTCGGAAAATCCAGGTCCGGGTCTGCAGGTTTTGGAGAATCTGAGGCAGCTCGGCTACAAAGGCAGGATCTACCCGGTGAATCCCCGCTACCAGGAGGTGCTGGGGCTTCCCTGCTATCCCTCTCTGGCCGCCGTCCGGGAGGCGGGACACTCGGTGGATATGGCGGCGATTCTCCTGAATCGGAACCTCGTTCTGCCTGTCCTGGAGGAAGCTGCGCGGATCGGCGTGCGGGCGGCCTGGGCCTTCGCCAATGGGTTTGCCGAGGCCGGGGAAGAGGGCAGGGTGCTGCAGCAGCAAATAACCGATCTGTGCCGCAGGCACGACATCCTCTTCTGCGGTCCCAACTGCGTGGGGATTCTGAACTTCAACGGCAAGGCAGGGACCTACAGCGCCCCCGCACCCAAAGAAATCGTGCCCGGTGATATCGGCATGGTCGCCCAGAGCGGCTACGTCTGCATCCAGGTGGCCAATGCCAATCGTGGTCTGGGATTCAGCATGATCCTGTCTGCGGGCAACGAAGCGGTGGTGGATGCCACCGATTACATCGCCTACATGCTGGAGGATCCCGGAACCCGGGTGATCATGGCCTTCATCGAGCAGTTCCGCCGTCCCGAGCGGCTGCCCGCCCTGGCCCGCCGCTCGCGGGAGCTGGGGAAGCCGATCGTGCTGGTCAAGGTCGGCCGTTCGGAGATGGCCCGGCGGGCTACCGCCGCCCACACCGGCGCTCTGGCCGGCTCCGACGACGTCCAGGACGCCCTGTTCAAACAGCTGGGTTTGATCCGCGTGGAAGACCTGGATGAGATGTTCGAGACCGCGGAGCTGCTTTCGAGGTGGCGTGACAGGCTCCCCCGGGGAAACGGCGTGTTCGCCGTGACCCTTTCCGGAGGCGTGATCAGCCTGCTCGCCGACCTGGGGGAGAACCTGGACCTTCGATTTCCCGGCTGGACGGATGCGGGCCGCGCCCGGGTGCAGGAGTTCCTGCCCCCCTATGCGGGGGTGGACAATCCTCTGGATGCCTGGGGTTTCGGCAAGGTCGAGGAGGCCTACCTGCCCTGTCTGAGCGCAGCTGCAGAGCAGCCGGAGGCGGATCTGATCCTGGTCTCCCAGGACGTTCCCGGAGGCATGGCCCCGCGCCAGGTCCAGCAGTACGCCGCCGTGGCCGAAGCGGCCGCCGCGGTGTACCGCGGCAGCGGCAAGCCCGTCGTGTTCCTCTCCAACCCCTCGGGGGGCTTCGATCCCACGATCCGGGGGATCCTGGACCGTGCGGGAGTGCCCCTGCTGCAGGGAAGCAGGGAGGGACTGCGGGCTGTCGAGCATGCCGTTACCTACGGGCGGTTTCTGGCCGGCGATCCTCTTCCCATCGCCTCAGCCGCGCCTTCGCCGGCGGCAGCGGAGGTCCGGACCCTGATAGAGGGGAGCCGGGGGGCTATGACCGAGTTCCGGAGCAAGCAGGTGCTGGCCGCCTACGGGGTGACCTGTACCCCGGAGCTGCTCTGCGGCTGTGCCGAGGAGGCGGTAGCAGCGGCCCGGGAGATCGGGACGCCGGTGGCGCTGAAAGTCATGTCGCCCCAGATCCTCCACAAGACCGAAGCCGGCATAATCGCCCTCAATCTTTCCGCCGAAAAGGAGATCCGCCGCAGTTATGAGCAGCTGATCGAGTCGGCCCGCAGCTACGACCCCCAGGCGCGGATCGACGGGGTTCTCTGCCAGCGGATGGTCTCCGGAGCCGTGGCCGAGGCGATCGTGGGCCTGCTGATCGATCCTCAGTTCGGACCGGCTGTCATCTTCGGTATGGGCGGGATCATGGTGGAGGTGCTGGGGGATCGCTCTTTGGGCGTTCCGCCCCTGGATCGTGATACGGCCAGGGGCATGATCGAGCAGACCCGGACCTCCCGAATCCTGAAGGGTTTTCGGGGAGCCCCGCCGGCGGACATGGAGGCTTTGATCGATGTTTTGATAGCGGTCGGGAATCTGGCCGTTGATTGGTCTGAACGGATCGAAGCTCTGGATATCAATCCTCTGCTGGTCATGCCCGAAGGCAAAGGGGCTGTGGCCGTGGATGCCGTGTTGGTTTTAAAGGAAGAAAAGGGGCAGTGATAATCAGGGCGCGATCTGCGATCCGAGGCGGATTTGCGCCATTTTTAATGTAGATAGGAGGTAGGAAGTTTGAAGGAGATTTTATCCGGAAACGAGGCGATCGCCCGAGGCGCTTACGAGGCGGGAATCGAGATCGCGGCGGGCTATCCCGGTACGCCCAGCTCGGAGATCATCAAGACGATCGCCCTCAAGTACGGAGAGGACATATATACGGAATGGTCGACCAATGAGAAGGTGGCCATGGACGCCGGCGCCGGGGCGGCCTATTCGGGCCGCCGGACCCTGGTCACGACCAAGCAGGTCGGAATGAACGTGCTCTCCGATTCGCTGATGTACGCCGTGTACACCGGCGCGGAGGCGGGGCTGGTGGTGGTGACGGCGGACGATCCGGGGATGTTCAGCTCCCAGAATGAACAGGACAACCGCTGGTACGCCCGCTTGGCCAAGATCCCCCTGCTGGAGCCGGCGGACAGCCAGGAGGCCAAGGACTACGTGGTTCTGGGTATCGAGCTGTCGGAGAAGTTCGACACCCCGATCCTGGTGCGAACCGTGATGCGCACCTCCCACTCTAAGAGCGTGGTTACCTTGGGTGAGCGCCCGGCGGGCAGGGCGGAGATCGGTCCGTTTAAACGGGATCCGGGGAAGTACAACTGCACGGCCAGCAACGCCCGGGTGATGCATCCCATGGTGGAGCGGCGTATCAAAGAGATCGCCGAGTTCGCCGATACCCTTTCTATCAATCGGATCGAGTGGCGGGATCGCTCCCTGGGCTTCATCACCGCAGGGGTACTGTACCATTATCTGCTGGACGTGTTCCCGCAGGCCTCGATCCTCAAGCTCGGGATGACCAACCCCCTGCCGCAACGGCTGATCCGGGAGTTCGCCTCCGGCGTGGAGCAGCTGATCGTGCTGGAGGAGCTGGACCCGGTGCTGGAGGAGCAGATCAAGGCTTTGGGCATCGCGGTACGGGGCAAGGATATCTTCCCCGCCTGCTTCGAGCTGCTTCCCGATGAGATCAAGCGTTACACCACGGAGGCGGGATTGTTCAAGCCCCGGACAGGGCAATCGCCGCCGGAGGACCGAACCGCGGCAAAGCAGACGCCGGAGCTGCCGATCCGCTCCCCGGTGTTCTGCGCCGGCTGTCCGCACCGCTCCACGTTTTACCTGCTGAAGAAGATGAAGCTGCCCGTGGCCGGGGACATCGGCTGCTACAACCTGGGCACCCTTCCCCCCTTCGAGGCCCAGCATACCATGGGGGCCATGGGTGCCAGCGTGGGGGTGCTGCACGGCATGTCCCTGGCCGAGCTGCCGGAAAACCGGGTCTGCACGATCGGAGACTCAACGTTCTTTCACTCCGGCATGGCCCCTCTGGCGAACATGGTGCACAACGGCAGCCGGGGCGTGGTGATCCTGATGGACAACAGCGTGACCGCCATGACCGGGCACCAGGATCACCCCGGCGTGGACTGGGCGGTCACCGAAAAGAGGCCGGCCAAGCGGGTCGATCTGGAGGCGGTGGTGCGGGCAATCGGCGTGGAGAAAGTCAAGGTCGTGGACGCCTTCAAGATCAAGGAGGTGGAGTCCGGGCTCAAGGAATGCCTGGAGTTCGAGGGCCCGTCGGTGCTGATCACCCGGGGGGAGTGCATCTTCGTTTCCCGAAATCCTCAAGCCCCCTACCATGTGGATCTGGAGAAATGCATCGCCTGCCACATGTGCTTCCGGGTCGGCTGTCCGGCGATAGGGCAGTCTACGGAAACGTATGAGAAAAACAAGAAGTTCAAGTCCCATATCGATCCGACCCTATGCATCGGCTGCGACGTCTGCCGGCAGGTCTGCCCCACTGGGGCGATCATCGCCCCCGGGACAAGAAAGGCCAAGGAGTAGAACTGAAGATGGAAGCGAATTTTCTAGTTGTCGGCGTGGGAGGTCAGGGAACGATCCTGGCCGGGGACATCCTGGCCGAGGTGGGGATGAGCGGAGGATTCGACGCTAAAAAATCCGACATCCTCGGGCTGGCGATCCGAAGCGGCAGCGTGGTCAGTCACATCCGCTGGGGCGGGGAGGTTCACTCCCCCATGTCGATGCTGGGGCAGGTGGACTACCTGCTGGCCTTCGAACCTCTGGAATCCCTCCGCATGGTCGGGTATCTGAAGGCGGACAGCACGGTGATCGTGAACGACTACCCGATCCCGCCGGTGGCCGTAACCACGGGGCAGGCACAGTACCCCAGCCGGGAGCAGATCGACAGCATCTTGAAGGCGGCCAGCGCAAGGTACTACAGCATCAACGTCACCGAGAAAGCCACCCGGTTGGGAAACGTCAAAGTCGTCAACATCATGCTGCTGGGGGCTCTCTCCGGCCTGCTGGAGATTCCACCGGCGCTGTGGGAACAGACCATCGAGAAGTACGTGCCCCCCAAGCTCGTCGACGTGAACAGGAGAGCTTTTCTGGCGGGGCGCGAGTTGATTGCCGGATAGAGGAGAGACCTTTAATGAAGATCATGGTTATCAATCCGAACACGTCCACGGCCATGACCGACCACATGCGCCGGGAGCTGATGGAAATCAAGCGGCCGGAGACCGAGTTGACCGTTACCTGCCCGGACAAGGGTCCGATCTCCATTGAGTCGGCCTACGATGAGGCCCTGGCCATTCCCCCGACCCTGGAGCTGGTCAAACAGGCAAATCGGGAGGGTTACGACGCGGTGATTCTGGCCTGTTTTTCCGATCCCGGCCTTTTCGCCGCCAAGGAGATCTCCGATATCCTGGTTGTCGGCATCCAGGAGATCTCCCTGCGCATGGCTACCACCCTGGGCAGCAAGTTTACGATTCTGACCATGTCTAGAGAACGGATTCCCCACAAGGAGGCCGATGTCTGGCGGAACAAGCTTACCCCCTATCTGGCCTCTGTCCGGGAGCTGGGCATGTCGGTCCTGGAAACGGACGCGAAGCCCGATCTTGCCAAAAAACGGATCATGGCGGTGGCCGGGCAGGCGGTGGAGGATGACGGGGCGGAGGTGATCGTTCTGGGCTGCGCCGGCATGGTGGGTTACGCCGAGGAAGCGGCCCGCAAACTCGGGGTGGTGGTCGTTGACCCCACTTCGGTGACCCTTAAAATTACCGAGGCCATGGTGGAAGCCGGGCTTGTCCAGTCCAAGCGGGCCTTTTACGCCCGGCCTCCGGAAAAAGAGATCAGGAGCTGACGATGCACTTTGCCGATTGTATAAAACGGTGTACGATTGGAGGGGAGGATATAGTTGAATAAAACACCGGTACCGGCGACATTGTCGCTCGGCCGATGAAAAAAAATATCACAAGAGGGAGGTATGCAGATGAAGAAGGGATGTCTAGTCGTCCTGCTTCTAATCCTCGGTGGGCTGCTGTTTGCCGGCGGCGCGAAGGGAGCGGCTGGTGAATTTCCAGACCACCCGACAGACAAGCCGATGAAGGCAGCCGTTGACATGGGTTTCGTTCCTTTCGCCTACTTGAACGACAAAGGCGAGCCCGAAGGATTTGCCGTTGATCTGGCAAATGCCCTGGCTGAAGAGCTGGGACGTCCTGGTGCGGAGATCGTGGACGTCGAATGGTCCGGTATTTTCGCTGCCCTGTTTGCCAAGAAGGTCGAATACATCGTGGCCCCAACCAACGTCAGGAAAGAGCGAGCCGAGCAGATGGATTTTACCGAGCCCTACATGGACACCGCAGAGCTGATTGCGGTAAACGTGAAGGATAAGAACAACATCAAGACGCTGGAGGACCTCAAGGGCAGGACGATCGGTGTGAACACGGGTTCCTCGGGTCATGCCTGGCTGCAGGACAACCAGAGCAAGTACGGTTTCCAGATCGACGAGTACGACACCATGCCTTCAGCTGCTCAGGCTGTCCAGGTTGGCCGCATCGATGGCGTCATCGGTGACCGCGATGCCGTCGGTTACTATGCAGCAGACAAGAAAGAGCTGGTCAGTGCGATCCTCATCCCGACCGGCGAGCAGTACGCCTTTCCCCTGCGCAAGGGAGATCCGTACCGCGATGTCATGGAGGATGCTCTCGTCAAACTGAAGAAGAACGGGACCCTGAAGAGACTCTACAAGAAGTGGTTCGGGGATGATCCACCGAAGGACAGCGCGGTAGTCAACGAGTACCCCGGTTACGGCCCCCCCGGTATGCCCGGTTACAAGGAAAAGTAGGGGCTGTAAGAGCCGACAGTGCCTTCCTCCGGACTTCACGTCCGGAGGAAGGAGTTTTCGAAGAAAATGAGCAATACCTGAATCATGAACTTCCGCGACCTGTTCTACTATTTCTTCAATTTCAAGTTCTTTATCATCACTCTTCCCAATCTGCTTGGCGGTCTTCTGGTAACCGTAGAGATCGCCGCCCTGAGCTTGTCTCTGGGCTTCGTTCTGGGGCTGGTTCTTGCGGTCATCCGGGTGACCCTCAGGCATTCCGGGTCCTCGCGTTTCCTGCGTATTCTCGACTTACCGCTCGTCCTCTACGTCGACGTATTGCGGGCCGTTCCTCCTCTGGTAACTCTGGTTGTAATCTACTACGCCCTGCCTTTCATCAATATCACCATTCCGCGTTTCTGGGCCGCGGTTCTTACTTTCGTAGTGATTCTTTCTGCTTTTGCGGAGGAGATCTTCCGAGCCACCATCGAAGCGATTGACCGGGGACAGGTGGAGGCTGCCCGTTCCCTGGGCCTCTCCTATCTCCAGTCGATGGCTTGCGTGGTCATTCCTCAGGCCTTTAAAATCGCCCTGCCGCCTCTGACCAGTAGGATGATTGCAGTAACCAAGGACGTCAGCCTGGCTTCGGTAATCGGGGTGGCCGATCTTCTCAAGAAGGCCAGGGCAGCCCAGTCCCTGTACGCCAATCCGACCCCGCTATTCTCCGCAGCCTTGCTGTTCACCCTTCTGTTTCTGCCGCTGGTGCGGCTTTCGATGTACATCGAAAAGAAGCTGGCCGAGTG
>CAZPPB010000142.1:0-9825 GCA_964588355.1 uncultured Spirochaetaceae bacterium
ATCGACGCGGTGGCCAAAGACGGTATCCAGCTGAGGGCCAAGGCACGGGTTACGGTGCGGGCCAACATCGAGCGGCTGGTCGGCGGCGCTACCGAAGAGACGATCATCGCCCGAGTGGGGGAGGGTATTGTCACCACCATCGGCTCGGCGGAATCCTACAAGCATGTGCTGGAAAATCCCGACAACATTTCCAAGACGGTTCTGCAGAAGGGATTGGACGCGGGCACCGCCTTCGAGATCCTGTCCATCGACATCGCCGATGTGGATGTGGGTGAAAATGTCGGAGCCAAGCTGCAGGCCGACCAGGCCGAGGCGGACAAACGGCGCTTCCAGGCCATCGCGGAGCAGCGCAGAGCCGCGGCTCAGGCCCGGGAGCAGGAGATGTCCGCTCTGGTACGGGAAAACCGCGCCAAGGTGGTACTGGCGGAAGCGGAGATCCCCAAAGCCATGGCCGAAGCCTTCCGCAGCGGCCACATGGGAATCATGGATTACTACCGGCTGCGCAACATCCAGGCGGATACGCAGATGAGGGAGAGCATCGGGGAAGAGGGTCAGGCAAAACCTGAAGAGGAGTAGGAAGTGCTGCGAGCACGGGCGTTTGAAGGCCTCGTCACCATTTTCCCGATCCTGCTCGTCGCGGTGGTCTCGATATTGCTGCGCGCCCGGGCCGCACGGAGGCGCAAGCGCAGAGAGGAAGCCGCTGCGGGGGATGGAACCCGGCCCTCGGCTGCTAAACCCGCGGCGGCTGCGGTGAAAGTACGCCAAGGTGCCGCGGCCCGGGGTGTGCCCGCCCGGGGTACCCCAGAGCAGGCGCCGGTACGGTCTATCCCACCCAAACGGACACCGGTGAAAACCCGGGCTGCCAAGTTTCCCTGGCAGAGGGAAACCGAGGAAACAACTGCCGGTTCCCCGGATCCCTTCATCCAGCAGCAGCCGCGCAGAGCCCAGGTTGCCAACCGGGAGAACTACGCCTATCCGCCCCCCCTGCCTCTGGAAGACGCCAAGCTGCAGGCAGACGGGCCGGCCGGCGGGGCACGGCCAAGGGCTGAGGCAATTCCTAGACCGGTGGTCAGGCCTTCGGCGGAGAGCCGGATGGCCGTTGAACGGCTCCCCGCTGCAAAGGCGACACATGACTTGAGGGGGCGGATGCAGGCTCGGGCCAAGATGTATCGGCCGGAGGCCAAAGGTGAAAGGGGCAAGAGCTATTCGATCACGGACAGACTCAAGAGACTGCCGCCCCTGAAGCGGGCAGTGATCTGGGCTGAGATTCTCGGCCCTCCCGGCGGTAAGCAGTAGTTAACCGACTGCTGTAGAATACTCCTGTCTCATATTCCTATCAATTCCCAAAGGATAGAAGGGCAGGCAGGATCACCAGCGCCCCGACGGTGGTGGTGGCCAATGCCAGGGATACCAGGATCCCGAAGTAGAGAATGGGGAGAAACTGGGAAAAACACAGCACCAGCAAGCCGGCAACCAGGGAAAGAGAGGTCAGCAGGATCGGCCGTCCGGCGGTCTTCAGGGTATGGGCCAGTACAACCGACTTGTCCACCTTTCCGTCGTAGATTCGCATCTGGCGGCGATCGCGGATGATCAGGTGATAGGTGACGTTTCGAATGGAAAGGGCGAAACCCGCTGCAATCAGGACTACTGTGGCAAGGATGTACAGGCGGTTTCGAATGACCCAGCGGCTCAGTCGTTCCATGAAACGGGCGATCATGCCTCTCAGCACCCGGTCGCGCTCAGCCGCTTCAGGGGCCGGCAGCAGACTCAGGACCGCGGGGAAGAAGAACAGGGACAGCAACGCACAGTAGAGGATGCCGATGCTGTGGAAAGGCCGAACTCCTTGATCTGGGAAAGGTTGGCCGAGGTCAGACTGGAGAACCCGATGATCGTGGTAAGGGCGGCCAGCAGGATCGTCTGGTTGATATGTCCCACCGAATGGGCAATCCAGGCTTTGCCCCGATCTTTGACTCTGGCCTCCCGATAATATTGGTTGAGTATGTGGATGCTGTAGGCGCTGCCCAGTGTGAGCACCAGGGGAGGCTCCATGATGCTCACCACTGTGAGCTCGAAACCCAGCAGGTGCATGGTCCCGATGGTCCAGAGAGTGCCCAGGCCGACAACGACCAGGGGCAGCCCCAGGGAACGCAGAGCCTCCACCCTGGCGATTACCGAGCTGTAGTCCTCCTGAAACTCGACGGGAAAGATCGCACACAGGGCGTCGCCGTTGTTGGACAAGACCATGTTTCAAGCGAGCGGATCGGAAAGCAGAAGTTCCTTGAACTTCTGGAGCTCCGCCTGGTTGATCGGTGCCCGACCTCCCGGGGCTGCAGTGACCGGATGCAGGCGCCGGCCCTCCCGCTGGAAGGTCAGGAAATTGAACGGATTGATGCTTCCCAGAACAGTATCTTCGGTCTCGAGTTCGCGGATGTCCGCGTCTACCCGGATATGGAGGGGATGGAAGCCGAGGAACACGGAAAGGAGCAGGGCAATCAGGATCACGATCCATGAACGACGGACGGAAAAACTGACTAAACGATGTACGAACGTTTCTTTCATGGACGTTGCTTTTGCGATAGTGGACCAAAACCCATCAGCCGTCAATCTTTTGTCCTTGTCCGCTGTTCTCCCTGGACCGATCTGCACTATAATCCCCAGAAAGATCTTTTCTATGCGGCGGAGGCGGCCAATGAATCCACAGGAGCGGCGTATCCTTTTTTTCTGCTCGGCTACCCACTTTCTCACTCATTTCTACATGCTGGTGTTTCCCGCTCTGGTGATGCCGATGAGCCGGGATCTGGGACTGCCGATCGCCACCGTGCTGAACATCAGTTTCTGGATGTATTTACTGTATGGACTGCTGGCTCTGGGCTGGGGTTGGATCAGCGACCACCTGGGGCACAATTGGGCGATGAACACGGGAGTCATCCTGTCTGCAGGGGGGTTCATGATGGCCGGATTGGTGCATTCCCTTCCCCTCATCACCGCCTCTTTCGCCCTGGTGGGAATCGGTTGCTCCGCCTATCATCCCTCCGGACTGGCCCTGGTCTCTCAGGGTATCGGCAAACGGGGGAGGGCAATGGGGATCAACGGCGTTTGGGGCAATGTCGGGATGGCCAGCGCGCCGTTCGTTTCAGGGCTGCTGAGCTATTTCATCGGCTGGCGCCTGGGGGTGGTCATCCTGGGCGCAGCGGGTTTACTGGTCGGTATCACCTCCGTGTTGACGCCATTCTCCGTTGAGCGGGGGACGGAGGTAAAGAAGGTAGAGAAGCTGGCCTCCGGGACCGCCGTGCGCCTGTTCGTGATCTTCTGCGTCGGGGTTCTGTTTGCCGGTCTGATGTTCAGGAGCTTTTCCGTGATCCTGCCGACATTCCTCGAATCCCGTCTCGGGGACGTAAGTCTGGGGTTCCGGAACCTGCTCAGCCGGAGATTCGCCTCGGTGGAGGATCTCCCGGCATTTCAGACTCTGGTGGCCACCCTCATCGCCACCGGTGTATACGTCCTGGGGATCTTCGGCCAGGCGCTCGGCGGCCGGGTGGCGGATCGGTACAGTCTCAAATGGGCGTATTTCATCTTCTTCTGCTCCGCCCTGCCTTTTATCATTGCCGCGGCTATGCTGGAAAATGCTCTGCTGATCCCGGCGGCGGGTATTTTTGTCCTTTTCACTGTCGGGATGCAGCCCATCGAAAACAGCCTGGTCGCCTTTCTGACTCCCGCGCGCTGGCGCTCCGTGAGCTATGGAATCAAATTCACCATTACTTTCGGGGCAGGCTCTTTCGCCGTGAAGATCGTCGGCGCCCTTCAGCGCAGCTACGGGATCGGCAGCGTCATTTATCTGGTAGCCGGTTTCCTGGCATTGACCATCCTCTGTGTCGGTGTGTTCCTGCTGTTGAGCAGGGGCAAAGCGATCCGTCATTGAATCCCGGGTCGGGTGGCACTAACCCGGAAAGATCGGTTATAATGCCGCAAAGCCGGGCTCCCGACTGTGAATTTCTCGAGTATGGGGAGATGACTCTTTGAAGAAGATTCTGATAGTTGATGACGATCCCGATCTTCAGGAGGGCCAGAAGGTTTTCCTGGAAGGTCGAGGCTATGAGGTGGTGACAGCCGGCGGGATGGAGGAGGGGTTGGACGTCCTGAAAAGCACCACCCCGGACCTGATTCTGGTGGATCTGATGATGGAACACTACGACGCCGGATTCGTGTTCTGCGCCAAGGTGCGGGAAAACCCCGAACTCGCGGAGCTTCCGATCATCATGCAGACCTCCGCACGGGACAAGTTGGGCTTCACGCCCGATTCGTACGACGAGAAAGCCCGAAGCTGGATGAAAGCCGACCGGATCCTCAGCAAACCGGTGCCGCCGGAGGATCTGCTGAAAACAATAGAACAGTACCTGTCGGAGTGATTGTCATGGAAGAAAACCTGAGGGTCCTGGTCGTGGATGATGAGGAGGGTATGCGGGAAGGCATGCGGAGGGTGCTGGAGCGCAGCAGCTACCAGGTGGATCTGGCGGAAAACGGCGAAGAGGCAATCAAGCTGCTCAAGGCAAACACCTACGATCTGGCTCTGATAGATTTGAAGATGCCCGGAATAGACGGTTTCGAGGTGACCCGCCACATCAACGAGACCCTCGGCCACCAGACGGTGGTCGTCATCGTCTCCGCCCTGGCTACGGTCGAAGCGGCCATGGAAGTCACCCGCCAGGGTGCCTTCGATTTTCTGGTCAAGCCCTTCGTCCCGAAAGACTTGAAACAGGTGGTGGAGCGGGCCGTCAGGCAGCGCAGGCTGATTCTCGAAAGGGAGAAGTATCTGACTGAGCTGGCCAGCGAGCGCAACCTCTCCAGCCAGCTGATCAACTCCATGCACGAGGGCGTTGTCGTTCTCAATATCAATCGAGAGCCCGTGCTGATGAATCCGAAGGCGGAGAGCTTTCTCTCGGTCCGCTACAAACCGCAGCTGAATCTGCAGGAGCTCTCTCTGAGTGAGGAGATCCTCAAAGCTATCGATGACATTCTGGAATCCGAATCTCCCCAGGGCGAAGCCAGGATTCGCTGGGAACAGGTAGAGGACCGTATGCTGGAGATCCGGGTAAATCCCTATCTGCGGGAGGGGAAGAACGCCGGCGTCATCATCATCCTGGACGATGTGACCCGGCAGTGGCAGGCGGAGCAGGACAAGACCCGCTTTATCTCAATGGTTGCTCATGAGCTGAAAAGCCCGATCGCCGCCATCATCAACTATATCAACATCATCCTGACCGGGATGTTCGACGATCAGGTGGAGAAGATCCACGAAATGATGGAGCGCAGCAAGATCCGCGGGGAAGCCCTGCTGGATCTGATAAGGGATCTGCTGTTTCTCAATCAGAGTGATGTGGGGAAGGTCGAAAAATCGATCGAGAGGCTCGAGCTGAATGCCGTCCTTCGAGACCAGCTTGAGTTTTTCCAGGCTCAGGCGGACCGCACAGGCATTACCTTGACCCTGGAAGCTCCGGAGGACGAGTATCCGGTACGGCTGGATCGCAAGGATCTGGATCGGATCACCATGAACCTGATTTCAAACGGGATCAAGTACAACCGGGAGGGTGGTTCCCTCACGGTTGTAATACAGCAGGATGATGAGTGGGTCACTGTAAAGATCTGTGATACAGGGATCGGAATGAGTGACGAGGAGATGAAGGGGTTGTTCGCGGAGTTCTACCGAGTCAAGAATCCCAATACCTCCGGAATTCCCGGCACCGGCTTGGGATTGGCCACGGTCAAGCGCATCATCGGCGAGTACAACGGGTCCATCCAGGTCGACTCCACGTTCGGCAAGGGAAGCACCTTTACGGTGAGCCTGCCGCGAGCCTAGCCCGGCAATCGATTCCCTGTTCCGCACTCCCGGCTCTGCCCTCCCGGCTGCGCCTGCTGAAGCGCAAGCCGGGCCATTCTGCCCCTGGAGATGCTTTTACTGCCCCCTTGCTGATCGATCGCCCTCTGCATGACGGAGCGGATCTCCCGGCTCATTTCCATCGCCTCCCGCTTCAGGGATCGCTCCGCTGTTCCATCGGGATACACGGGTTCTCCGATTACGACTGTAACCTGCGGGGGGATGCGAATCCTGCGGCCGGCGAAGCAAAAGGAAGCCCGTCCCAGCCAGCGCCGCCGATGGAGCACGGTTGTGATCGGAACGACGGGCAGACGCAGCCGGCAGGCCAGGTAGAAGGCTCCCGGCTGGAATTCCTTGATCTCCTGATTCCAGAGGTAGCATTCCCCTTCGGGGAAGACGTGCACGAAGGGAAGTTCATGCAGGCCTGCACGGAGCGTTCTCTCCAGGATCCGCACGGAATTGGAGCCGGCGGGTATGGGGATGGCTCCGAGCAGCCGCACGAAGGTTCCGAGCAGCGGGATGCAGGCGGTCTCCTCCAACATGGTGAAGTGGGTGCGTTGAGGCCGAAGTACCTGGGCGATGATCCCCGGATCCAGCACCAGGGTGTGATTGCTCACTATGAGAGCCGAGCTTACCCGCTGCAGCTGCTCTCTTCCTTCGATTTTCAAGCGGAAGATCAGCCGGTTTACCAGCAGTACCAGCGCAAGGGTGAAGTGAAACATCACCTTTGCCGGGATAAATGAAGAGGCGTAGATTGCGATTTGGTCGCCCCGTATGTAGGCCATGATTACTTGAAGACTCTTCCCTTCCAGACGATCCCCACGTTCACAGCCGCTCTTCCGAAGGCCTTCCAGGCCATGTACAGGAGATGTATAAAGGTCAGGGGGTAGAGCAGGGGCACCCACCACTTCAGACCGCGGTCGTAGAGTGTCAAAGACCAGGCCAGGACAAAGCACAGTACGCTGAAGACCGAGAGTCGGAGCAGGGGACTGCTCATGTGAAACTCGATCGCAACCAGAACCAGCGGGAGCACGATGAACGCTACCAGGGCAGAGGCTACCGCGGCGAAAAAGGCCGGCTGGTTCTTGAAAAAATCATAGATGTTTTTCCCGATTCCCTCGAAAGAGTCCCTGTAGCCATCGTACATCCGGCAGGCCACATGGTCACTGAGGTCGAGGAACACGGTTCGATATCCGGCTTTCTTCACGGCCCGGGCAACGAAGACATCTTCGCTGATCTGTTCGGCTACCGAGGAGTACCCCCCAATCGCTTGAAAAGTGCTCCGCCGAAACATCACCATTTGACCCACTGCCATAGTGAGCATGCTGGAATTGGATCGGGGAATGAGCCAGAAGGGCATGACGATCGCGCTCATGATGTAGGTGGTGGGAACGATCAGTGCCTCCCCGAAGGAATGCAGATCCTGCCGAACGTAGCCGGAGATAAAATCGGCGGAGTGCTCGTTGATGTTGGTCACGGCCCAGGCCAGGCTTTCCCGGGAGTGAATCGTGTCGGCATCCGTGAACAGCAGATAGTCGCCGCTGGCGTATTGGGAGAGCAGCTGCATGGCATGGGTTTTACCGCACCAACCGTGGGGCAGAGGACCGCCTCTGATCGCCTGCAGACGCTGAGGGTAACGGCGGGCGTACCCGCTGATGATCTGCCAGGTCCGGTCCTCGGAACAATCGTCCAGCACGATGATTTCGTAGTTCGAATAGCTCTGATCCAGCAGCGAATCCAGGCAGCGGCCGATGTTTGTCTCCTCGTTTCTGGCCGGAATGAGCACCGACACCTTGCCTTGATCGGCCGATCGGGGTTTATAGCCGCTGGACCGCAGCCAGAGAATATTGGCCAGGGACAGAGCCAGGATCGCCAAGGTTCCGAGTACGGTCAGGATGTGGAGGAGAGAAATGAATCGTAGGGAGGTGAGCAGCATCATCAGATACATAGACCCTCTATACATAGAGAGCCTATGTAAGTTTAAGATAATTTGCTCACGTCTGTCAAGGTCCGCGGGCGGGATCTATCCCTTGTGTTTGCTCTCCAGCTGTTCGATCTTCCGCTTCAGGGCGTTGATCTCCATGGTTACCCATTTGCGTTGGCGGCTGATCTGCCGGTGCGTGTACATTGTGCGCAGCACCGTGATCGGTATGTAGGAGAAGAGGGCGATCAGGATCTTGTTGGCCATAGAGATGAAATCCCGCTCGTGGGTCTCCGGGTCCAGGCCGATCCAGGCGAATTTGAAGAAATCCAGACGAATCCCCTGACTCACAAAATCTGATATTCGAATCAGCAGCGGCGGAAACAGGCGAATCAGAAAAACCCCGCCAACCAGCAGCACCGCCACGATGTTGAAAACCACCAGCATTCGTGTATACATCTTCTTGAACTGACTGGCCTTCAAGCCCCGAGCGATGAGCAGGAGGATCCAACAGAGAACTATCAGAATGTCGTAAATGGCCAGCCCGATGAGATCCAGACGGATCATCTGCACCCGCTGCCAGCCGGCAAGAGCAAGGAGGAGGAAGTAGCCACTCGGTGAAGCGATAAGGTAGAAACGCTTGCCCGTGTAGTCTTCCAGACGGGAGCGATCAGACCAGGTCAGATAGGTCCAAACCGACCAGGCTATTGTCAGGACAGCTGTACCGATATAGAGGGCCATTTCCATGCTGATTGTTCCCAACTATGATAGTCCTTAGTGTAATCGAAATAACGCGTATTGGCCATCGCGCTTTGCTTTTTAAGTGGATTTTTGTATCTTAAAGAAGGAATACTATATATAAATAATACAATATAAATTGATGTGCAAAACGAGGAGGATCGATTATGGCAATGATAAGTGACAAGGACAAAAAGGCGGTCGGGGATCGGCTGGTCAAGTTGACGGGTCCGGTCAAGCTGGTGATGTTCACTCAGGAGATGGAGTGCCGGTTCTGCAAGGAAACCCACGAGCTGGTGGAAGAGGTCGCTGCCCTCTCCGACAAGATCTCCGTCGAGGTCAAAGACTTCCTGAAGGCGGAGGCCGAAGCCAAGAAACTCGGCATCGACAAGATCCCCGCAATCGGTGTTTTCGGGGAAGGAGACAGGGACTACGGGATCCGCTTCTATGGAATCCCCGCCGGCTACGAGTTCATGTCCCTGTTGGAGGCGATCGAGATCGTCTCCAAGGGTGAGTCCGGCCTTTCGGCAAACGGGAAGGAGAAGATCAAGGGATTGAGCAAGCCGGTGCACCTTCAGGTGTTCGTCACCCCGACCTGTCCCTACTGCCCCCGGGCGGTGGTGCAGGCCTTCCGCATGGCCATGGAGTCGCCCAACGTAACAGCCTCCATGGTGGAAGCTACCGAGTTCCCGCACCTGGCCAACAAGTACCAGGTGTCCGGTGTGCCCCACACGGTGATCGGGGAGAGCCCCCAGCCCATGATCGGTGCCTACCCCGAGGCAGCGGCTCTGGATCTTATCCTCAACGCCGTGGCTTGACAGCTCCTCAAACCCTCCAGCCTATAGCGCGCCGGGTTTGTGTTTTTTTCGTCTGCTGAACATTGACAGGACGAACAAAGAAGGGTATAAATTTCCTGCGTACTGAGAACCGGATCGCCGGTCCGGTTCTCAGGCGTTTGGGCGATTAACTCAGTGGGAGAGTGCTACCTTCACACGGTAGAAGTCACTGGTTCAAATCCAGTATCGCCCAATAGGTTCATCGATCCTCTCGATACACTTCTCTGCGATGTCCGATTTTAACAACGAGAACCAAGAGTCGCTCATCGGCAATAGTATATAAGACGCGGTATATTCCTACTCTAATACGCCACCCATCACGGTTTCGTAATTTTGTGCTGCCCGGTGGTCTTGGATTTTTGGCTAGTTGATCGATCGCGTTGGCGATTCCGCGTTGATCCTGACGGCTCAGGCGGTGGAGGTCTTTTATCGCTTTGCGCCGGAACTCGATTCTATAC
>CAZPPB010000143.1:0-9633 GCA_964588355.1 uncultured Spirochaetaceae bacterium
ATCCAGTGGCTGTCGGAAGCAGTCTGCTTCAGATCTTCATCAACAGCTCTATCGCTACCTTTCGGCACTGGAGAAACCAGAAGGTGGATTTCAAGCTCGGTCTGATCCTGGCCGTTGGCGCATTGGGAGGAACCGAGATCGGTGTGCGTATCCTGACCCGCCTGCAGCGAAACGCTCCGATTCTGATCAACAACCGACCCTTCTCTCAGGTCGACCTGGTGCTGAACATCCTCTTTCTCGTCCTGCTGTCCGCCGTAGCGATCTTCATACTTTTCGAAACGACTCGCGGGACAGCCACCCAGGAGGTGAGCACCGCCATGTCCCGCTGGCTGCGGACGATACGTCTCAGGCCGACCCTCTTCTTTCCCCGCAGCGGCATCGCCTCCTACAGCATCTGGATACCGATTCTCCTGGCCGTCTTTGTCGGGGTCCTCACCGGGCTGATGGGCGTGGGCGGGGGATTCGTGAACTTTCCACTGCTCATCTACGTGATCGGAGTGCCCACCCACATCGCCGTGGGGACCAGCGTGTTTCAGATTCTGCTGGCCAGCGGCTACGGAGCCACCCGGCACATTTTTCTCGGCAACGTGGAGTTCATCCTGGTGGCGATCCTGTTTGCCGGTTCCTTCGCAGGTATTCAGCTGGGGGTGAAAGTCTCTCGGATTCTGGGCGGCCGCAGCATCCGCCGCTACTTCGCCCTGGTGGTGGCTCAGGGTGTTGCCCTGGTCATCTGGGATTTGATCCGGCAAATCTTTTTTTAGTACACTTGCATGTGGGCTGCATTCAGTCCCGGAACTTTATGAACCATTCCAAGAGAAAAACTTATTGGCTCGAGACCTACGGCTGTCAGATGAACAAGGCCGAATCGGGATATCTGGAATACGAGCTTCAAAGCCGCGGCTGGATCCAGGCCCAAATGCCGGAAGAAGCAGAGGCGGTGATCCTCAATACCTGCTCGGTTCGAAAGACAGCAGAGGACCGCATCTGGGGCCGCTTAGGGTTCTTCAAGGCCCAGAAGAAGAAGCATCCTTTCCGGCTGGTTTTAATGGGCTGCATGAGCGAGCGACTCAAAGAGGAGATTCTGGACGAAGCACCCCAGGTGGATCTGCTGGTGGGCAACTTCCAGAAGCACAGGTTGGTGGACGTGCTGGATCATGGAGATGCATTTCCTGAAGCGACGGCTCGGGGGGGAAGCGGGGCTGCTCCGCGGCAGGCTCACCAGGAGGCGCACCTGGTCGATCCGGGGGAGTATCGTTTTGCCGAGCGCCACAGCCTGTCCGGATTCCAGGCCTATCTGCCCATCATGCACGGCTGCAACAACTTCTGCACATACTGCATCGTACCCTACGTTCGCGGCTCTGAGGTGTCCCGCAGTCCCCGGAGCATCCTCACGGAGATCCGCAAGCTGCAAACACCCCAGGACGGCACAGGACAGTCGGTGCGGGAGATCACCCTGCTCGGCCAAAACGTCAATTCCTACAACTATCGGCAGACCGACGGAGAGACTCTCAACTTTCCCGCCCTGTTGCGCAGAGTCGTGCCGTTACTCCGGGATCGGACCTGGCTGCGCTTTCTAACCTCCCACCCCAAGGACATGAGTGTCGAGCTGATCGAGCTGATCGCTGCCGAGCCGGCGCTCTGCCGGCATATCCACCTACCGGTGCAGCACGGGTCGAGCCGCATCCTTCAAGCTATGGGCCGCAAGTATACCCGTGAGTACTACCTCGATCTGGTAGCGCGGATCCGAAAAACCATCCCAGAGGTTTCCCTAACAACCGATATATTAATAGGGTTTCCCGGGGAGAGCGAGGCGGACTACCGTCTGACTCTTGAACTGATGCAGCAGGTGGGCTTTGAGGGTGCCTTCACCTATCGCTACAATCCCCGCGAGGGAACCAGAGCCTTCGAGATGGGGGATGATGTTCCCGAGAGCGTCAAGAAGGAACGTCTGAGCGGAGTGATCGATCTGCAGCGGCGCATTTCCCGGGAGATCAAGAAACGCAAGCTCGGAAAGGTCGTCGAGGTGTTGGTCGAAGGGGTATCCAAGAAGAACTCATCAGAGCTGTTGGCCCGCACCGAGGGGGATGAGATGGTCGTGTTTCCCGATTCCCCTAACCGAATCGGGACCTTCGCCCGGGTTCGACTGCAGAGCCTTCAGGGATCGACCTTTCGGGCTGAACCGGCCGAAGCGGAAGGTGATTGAGGAAAAAACGGCGTCTATGGGATTCCGGCAGATCTTCCCAACCTTTTTGATACTGCTTCTGATTATCTCTGTATCCGGGCTCCACAGTCAGGACAGCGACCGCCGGGGCGCTCCATCCGTCTGGGATCCGCTCCTGGAAGAGGCTCGGGAACTGGCGGAGGAGGGCAAGCTCCAGGATGCGGCCGTCGTCTACACCAGGTGGTTGGCGGAAAACGCCGGCCATGCAGACTTCGGCATGATTCTCATTGAGGCCGCGGACTCTCAGCTGTCCATCGAACGAGCCCTGGAACTGCTGCGGGTCTATACCCCCAGGGTGGAGGATGCGGGACAGCGGGAGCTTTGCCGGGCTGCCCAGATAGACCTGTTGGAGATGCTCGGGCGCACCGAACAGGCCCTGGGATTGCTGCGCTCTTTTCCCCCGACACCCCGCTGGTTGTACCGCCAGGCCCAGCTGCTGTATCAGGAGGGATTGGCCGAAGAGGCGGAGAAATCCCTTGAGCAGGCGCTGAAGGCCCTTCTGAGCGACGAAAACGGTGAAGTTGATACAAACGTCGTGCTGGAAGCCCGTATCCGGCTGCTTCAAGCGCGGATCTATGCGGTTCAGGATCGAGGCAGAGAGGCGGAAAACCTCTTTCAGCTGCTGAGCATGAAGTACGGAAACACGGCGGTGGGGCCGGGGATCTACCTGGGCTACTACGAATATCTGCTGGCTCTGGGCCGAACCGAAGCGGCGAAGGAGCAGCTGGAAAAGCTGGCTCGGATTTTTCCCGACTCGCCGGAGCTCGCCCTGGCTCGATCCGAGGACGGACAGGAAACCATAGGGTTCGCTCCCACACCATCGCGCCTGCTGCCAAGGGAGCTGCCCCTGGCTCAGGAAGGTGGAGAGGTCAGGCCGAGCCGGGACCAGCCGGAGAGCGCTGAACAGCCGGAGGCGGAGCAGGAAGCAGCTGCGGCGCAGCCTCCAAGCCCCACGGTGCTCGTGCAGACCGGATCGTTTCAAGACAGGGAAAACGCCGAGTACATGGTGCGGGATCTCGAAACTCATGGCTTCGAGGCCGGGATCGTGGAGAAAAAGATAGGCAGCACCCTCTACTATCGGGTGGTGCTCGGCCCGCTGATGACCCTGGATCAGGCTCAGGCCGTGCTCATGAAGTTGAAAGATGTCGGCTTCGAGGGGGTTCTACTCTTTCCTGAGTAGAGTAAAAGATCGAACCGGCCAGTCAAAGGGGTCCGGCTAAAGGGACAATCCGGGGGTGAGGCAGTTCGGATCGCTGCTATCGCTGCTGATCGTGCTTCGGTTACCTGATCGCAGGCTGCTGCTCCGACTTCTGTCAGCCGGAATCCTGAGTCGACTCGGCTTCCGGCTCCGACTCCTCCTGGAGTTGTTCTTCATCCAAAATTTCGAGCTGCTCGAATACGATCCGGGTCTCGGAGGTCGGTTCCACGCCGTGGACGCTCAGCTTTCCCGGGACCAGGGACAGGGTGCGGTACAGATAAGTTCCCTCCTGCTTTTCCGTGTACTCCATGATGTACGTGGCTGTTGTCGTGGGAAGTCCATTTACGTCCATTCCCTGCAGGTATAGGACGTCTCGATCCAGGCGGATCACGGTGAATCCCCCTGAAAAGTCCCGCCCCTCCTCGATCCAGGTGAAATAGGGAGGCTCGAAAATGATTTCGAAGCCCGCTCCGCTCTGGTACAGGCCATCCAGCGTAATCTGTGCGGCGTTGATCGGGGTCCGGGCCTTGCTCAGCAGATCCTGCTGCAGCTCCTCGTTCAGCTTGAAGTAGCGGCCGAAAGAGCGATCCCACTGCTCGGAACCCAGGATGGATACGTCGATCGTATTCAGGGAGACTACCTCGATGTTGAAGCGGCGCACGATCGATTCGATAGACTCGTTGGCACCGAAGGCCAGCAGCCGGTTGGAGAGGCTGCGGAAGGAAGCCTGCCAGGTGTATACCTCCTGGACATCCCCCGAGTACACGGTGATGAGCCGCTGCTCGGGAAGGAAGAGCAGGATCTCCTCCTGGCCGTCGGTGCCAGCCAGATACCAGGGACCGGCAAGGAACTCCTCGAAAGCCTCCACCGACGGATCGGAGAACAGTTCCTCCAGCTGCTTCTCTTCTATTACCGCGCCGGGCAGCTGTTCCTTGCTGGTGAGAACGTAGCGGTTCTGCTGATACTGCCAGTAGTAGGTCCGTTTGACCTTGTCCAGGATGTTCTCCGACTCTGCATCCCGGCTGTAGGCATAGATCACGAAGCTCGGTCCGTTCTTCTGACCCAGGCGGTAGCCCTCGGAGCGTTCCACCTCGTCGATCTCAATGCTCCCGTCGGCCACGATGCGCAGGATCTCTGTGAAGTACAGACCCAGACCGGTGGGCGATGGGGTCTTGCGAAACAGATCCAGGGTCAGCTCGCCAGAATCGTTCATGCCGCGGCAGACGATCTCGAGGTTGTGATCCCCGACCACATCCTTCAAAGATATTTCCAGCAGTCGGAGGTTGGTGGCGTTTGTCAGGCTCTCCCATGTCCGCGAGTAGGTGGCACGTATGGGATCGTAGTCGATCACCGCGATCTTCAGGGGAGCCTGGGGATCCTTTTTCTCGCGGAGCACCAGGATCTGCTCGTCGTTGGTATCAAGATCCAGGTTGGTGTTGATAACCCGGATAAGCTTCTCCGTGTCATCCAGCGGCACCTTGGGGGTCAGCTCCAGGGTCTCCGCGGTAATTCCGTTCCCGCTTTCCGCTCCCGGGCCCGAGCCATCGGCCACCTCCGGCACGATCTTCCGCGTGCCCACCTCGGCTTCGTTGTTCTCTTTCAATACGTCGCAGCCGGACAAGGCAGCCAGGAGGGACAGGAGCAACAGGACGAAGAGAATTGCCGGAACCAGTCGGAGCCGGCCAGATCTTCGGGTGTTCCCTATGTTCATCCTTAGTTACTCGGTTTTCGCGGCCTGGTTGTTGAAGTATTTGTGAAGCATCTCCAGAATTTCCACCTTCATTACGTCAAAGGGGCGCACGCATTTGAAGCCGGCGGCGGTCTTGTGCCCACCGCCCCCGAGACTTTGCGCGATGGTCGCCACATCGATGTTGCCCTTGGAGCGCAGTGAGCAGCGTTTGACTCCCTCCAGATTCTCCTTGAAAAAGACGCTGACCCGTATATCCCCGCTGCGCAGAGGGATGTTGATGAGCAGGTCCGATTCCTCATAGGTTGCCCCTGCATCCCGGAGCAAGTCCTGGGTCATAGTCTGCACGGCTACATGATTGTCGTAGTGCAGCTCGAGGGTCGACAACACCCTTGACATCAGCACCAGCGAACTGATGGAGTTGCTCTCATACACGCTCACGTAGGTTTCATTGGGCTGGACCCCCAGTTTCACCAGATCATGGGCGATCTTGAAGGTGACCGCCGTGGTCTTGGGGTAGATAAACGATCCGGTGTCGTAGAGGATCCCCATGTACAAAGCCCGGGCTATCGGCAGGTCCAACTCCAGCTGCATCTCCCGGAACAGGATGTAGAGAATTTCGCAGGTGGAGGAGGCGTTCTGCTCGATATGGTTTTTCGAGAGTTGGACGGTTTCACTGTCGTGGTGATCCACAATGAAGTATTCCTTCACCCGCGGGAGGATCAGCGTCGCAACCTGTCCTATGTTCTTGATGTCGTTTACATCCAGGATGAACAGCCCGTACTCTGCAATATCTTTGGGAATCTGTTCGGTCCGCAATAGAACCTCGAACTCTCCGCTGGCGGCGACGAAGGCGAACTTCTGGGGAGCCGGATCGGCGTTGAGGATGCGGGCGGTCTTGCCGAGTTTGCGCAGTGCCAGCAGCATCGCGTATTCGCTGCCCAGGGCGTCTCCGTCCGGGGTCTCATGCGCGGTGATTATGAACTTGTCGTACTTCTCGATGAAATCAATAACCGCCTGATTTGGCATTGGGTTGGCTCCGTTCGCTCACTCGTGGTCCGGTTCTTCGCGTCTGAGCACGGTGCTGCTGCGGGGCAATTCCTTGACGGAGCGCAGCTGCCCGGCACCAACCCGAGCGCCGACCAGACAGCCTGAACCGATTTTCAATCCTTTGGGCACTTCCGCATTGATTCCGATCACCGTCACCCCTTCGCAGACCTGTTTGGGGAAATCGAAATTCCGGGCGCCTGCTTCCATCATACCGATACTCGCGCTCTCCCCGATATTCGACGATCCCAGATCACCAACATAGGGTAGAACCAAAGTTTTGTACAGTTGGGCTTTGGCACCGATTCGGTTTCCGTTCATAACCACCGAGTTCACCACGGAAGCGCCTTTGTGCACCACCACGCCGGGGAAGATGAAGCTGCCCTCCACGGAGCCCTCCACCCGGGCTCCGGCGCCGATGAGGGAGTTTTTCACATGCCCGCTTCGGTCTATGAGCGCTCCCTTGGTGGTGGCAGCGGACTTCCCGGGAGTGCGCAGCTTCTCCAGCAGCTCCACCGTTGCGCTCTGGCCGACAAGCCAGAGGTTTTCCTTGTACAGCTGGGTGAGATTGTTTTGAAACAGGATCTTTCCGGGTATGTTCCGTATGTTTTCAAAAGAGGCATGGAGGAACTCAGAGAACAGGGCCATTCCCAGCCTGGGTGAGGATGATCGGCTGTCGCCGTAGCTTTCCAACTCTCGCAACAAGGCGCGCTTTCCGGCTACATAAATGTGGGTTTCCACGTTCTGAATGGAGATTCGCGTGATCGAGTTTTTGGCGTTTTCCACTACCCGCCGGAGTGCTTTCCTGTCTGGATTGCAGACCAGATTCAGGGGGCAGATCAGAATCGTCGGGGAGGGGTCCCGGTCCAGGGTTTCCAGCAAGCCTTCGATCCCCCGATCCACGAGGATCAGTCGCTCCCGATCTCCCTGCGATCTGGCGGCTATCATGGATGCCAGGCCGCGGTAGCGCGGCTCGGCAAGCAGGGTGCAGCCGGAATCGCTCAGGGCGGAGAAGGCGGCGACCGCGAAATCCAGCAGACAGTAGTACCCCCAGAAGGGAAAGGAGGCGCTGGGTACTTCGTGGCTGAATCCCGGAAGGTCGTCCGGGAATCCACTTTCGACTAAATAAACACTGCAGGGACTCATAGAGGAATCAGGGAGATTCTGTGCTAATCTCGTCAAGATTGCAAGGCCCGAAGGCGCTGGTTGAGTACAGCCGGTGGTGAGCGGCCAAACGGCACCAAGCCCACCTGCGCAGGGCTCACCAACGCCGGGCCCGCTGGAACGAAGCCAACCGGCGCAGGCTGTGCCGGCTGCCCTAACCGATCCGGGCCAGGCGGACCGTGATGTCCTTCTTCTTATCCAGATCCAGCCGCACCCGGAAGTCGAAATCCAAAATGTTCAGGGGCGCGTCGTAGAACTTGGGGAAGTGCTCGGATTTAAGCACGGTCATGCGCACCCCCTTCTGAATGGCCATCAGCCGAGCGATGCTCTGGGGATTGCGCTTGGGATTGACGAGTACCGCCCCCTCGGCAAGCTCTAGATAAAGGGGCTTTCCCTCCTTGATCTTGTAAACAGGCTGATCCGCTTTCTTGGTCCCGGTGACCAGCTGAAAGCGGTGCTTGACCTTCTTCACACGGCGGATGAGCAGCACGATCAGCAGTACGATCAGGATCAGTACGGCGAGTGCAATCAGCATCCACCACCAGAAGTTCTCGAAAAAGGTCTTCACATGGTAGTCGACGGTGCTGACTACAGGCAGAAAACGTTTCTCACCGGAAAACTCGAAGCGCAGGCTGCCGGTGTGATCTCCGGCCTCATCCGCCGCGGGGAGGCGCACCGAAATTCCAATGTCCTTAGTCGAGTCAGGCGGGAAAGTGAAGGAGGCAGTATCCTCCAGGATGTTCTTCTCTATACCGTCGGGCAGGGTCAGGCGGATTCCGCTGAGTCTGACGGTCTGATCCTCCGTGTAGCCTTTGCTCTCCACGCTCAAGGAAACTCGGCTGCGGCCTCTGTAGTCCACGGGATCCAGGGTTACCGGCCCGGTGACCTCCAGGGAGGAAAGAAAATCCCCGGTTTTTTCCACCATCTCTTCCACCGTAGGCTGCTCAGACAGATCGGTGTAGCTACCGGCCAGCTCGTCGGCCAACTTCTGGGCCTCCCCGCCCAGACCCACACCCAGGATGTGGATCTTCCAGCCTTTCATCTGGATGATCTTGGTATTCTCGAGGAAGGCGTGATTGAAGCTGCCGTCCGCGGAGTAGTACTTGCTTTCCGGGGGCGCCTCCTGGATGCCGTCTGTAATCAGCAGCAGGTATTTCTTGCGGCCCGGCCGTGCGTACTTCTCCACCTGCTCACCCAATACATCCAGGGCGTTGCCTATGTCCGTATACACCCCATCACCCAGCAGCTGAGCGATGATGGCCTTGGCCCGCTCCTTGTCCTCATCACTTTCGATCGTGATGGAGATCGGGATCTCCGTTTGACCGTAGAAGGCCACGACCAGGAAGAAATCCCCCTCAATGAGCAGCTCGTCGATGATATAGCTGTTGACGTACTCTTTGACGGCTTCGATCTTGTCGTTCTCCGCCATGGACTTGGACTTGTCCAGGGCGATGATCACATCGATCGGCTCCTCCCGTTCATCAGCGGCAACCCAGGAGGGCAGGATAAGGGAAAAACCCAGGAAAACCAGCAAAAACAGGCGAAATTTCATCAGAAAACTCCTCGCTCACAGCATGCAACATATTTTTTTAAAATGGAAGTGAAAAAAAAATTTTGTGCTTTACATTTGTGTCTAGGTGTGGATAATTTAATTTAAGACCTCGAAATGAAGGAGAATAGCTATGGCGAGTCTTGATTTACCCAAAAGTCCGAATGTATTTCATCCGGAAAAACCAAGCGCCGTAGGGTCTCGAAACTCCCTCGCCCAGGAGTTCAGGGATCAGCAGGCGGAGGTGGATCTGCTCCTCAGCGAAGAAGTAGACAAGGTGATGAACCATATACAAGCCAAACTGCCCCCGCAGATCCTCGAGAGACTGGATGTGATGGGTGGTTTGAAGGAGAAGATCTACAACTACTACAATCAGAACTATCAGAACATGTTCAACCGCTATAATGTGACGGCGGAAGATGAGATGGTGAAGAAGGTCAGGAACTTCGTGGATAAGGAAGAGATGAAGACCCTGGCCCGCTACACCCCCAAGGAGATCTCAGCCCTGCTCGATGCCATCGGCGGGATGGACAAGTTCAACACCGGTGAAATAGAGAAATCGATCGTTAACATGTACGGGCACCTCCACGGGCACATCCAGCGGGGTGTGAACGACCTGGAGACCATGACCAACAGCCTGTTGCGTCAGAAGAGCGATGTCGGCGCGTTCGTCCGGGGCCAGAATGCCTACTCGATCGTCAAATGTTCCTTCAAGGACAGCACCCACAGGCCCAAGACCGTATCGGATGTCAAGCTGTCGGTGAACA
>CAZPPB010000144.1:0-9597 GCA_964588355.1 uncultured Spirochaetaceae bacterium
GCGCCGACGAATGCGGATATGAGAGGAAGGGTTTCTACATAACCGCAGCTCTGAAACAACCAGCCGAACTCCTCCGGCCGGCGTCGAACCATGCCTGCCACCAGAGGGATGTAGGGAGCCAGGGTCAGCTGGCGGGGATCTATTCCGTGAAGGATGTGGATCATGATCGAGTTGCCCACTACCGTACTGCGTACCACCCGCCGCCTGTCCACGCCGTTTTCCTTCAATAAGAGCTCGGCGCAGTCGGCGATCGTCTCCAGGGCAGCCTTGCGGACCGCCTGGGGATCTTCGTGGAACGCCTGGGTTCGGGAGATGACATCTGCACCGAAGGCGGACTGCCGGTTCAACATGGTCTTGCTCCCGATGCGGCGTCCGGTCTCGAGGTTGTGCAAAGACACGTCCACCGTTGTAGTTCCCAGGTCCACGGCAAATCCGAATACAGGTTCATCCGAGGGGGTGTTGATGCAGATCAGATGGGAGTCTTCCAGGAAGGCATCGACCGACCAGTTGCTGTCCCGCAGTACCCGGGAAAAACCTTCCGCCGTCTCGGGAGTCACCTCCGGCATCGTGGTGGCACCGCGGTCCAGAGCTTCGTGCAGCCGTTCCCAATCGGCCCGTTGATCTTCCAGCTGAGGTTCGGCCAGTCGCAGCTGCCGGCGAACGACAATCGGATCCCCGTAAAGCAGCTGCGTGCCTTGGGCCTTTGCCGGATCCCGCCACACGACCTCCACCTCTTTCTCTTCGGGAATGAATATCGAACAATCCCCCTCGACCACCGCCTGGCAGGCCAGGCGTACGCCTTTCTCGATTTCGGTTTTGGAAAGAGGTTTCTTCCCCCCCCTCCCGCTCTCGGTAGGCGGATCTATGGTAACCTTGCACTGGCTGCACAGACCCCTGCCGCCGCAGGGAAAATCAACCAGCAGCCCCTCTCGCATCAGGAGGTCCCGGATCGCCGTACCCTCCTCTACGTGAATGATCATACCGCCTGGATATACTGTGACCTGTCGCATGGTGTGGGATTATAGGAGAAAAGCAACTCTCCGGCAAGGCACGGCGCGCAGTCGATCCGACGGGTTTGCGGTCCAGAGAGCGCGCAGTCCGGCAGGCGCGCGGTCCGGCTGGTCCACCCGCCGTCTAAACACCGTACTTTCGTTGACTTCTGACCAAGAAGGGTCTATCTTTCAGGGCATGAAACGGCGCAACTCATCGATTAAAATAGCCTGGCTGGCGGCATTCACTGTGCTCGCCGTCACCACGCTTCTCAGCTGCACGATCAAACAGCAGGTCGACCTTGAAGCCGACGCTTCCGGAACCGTTTCCATGCAGATACGCCTGGAACCTGTTTTCGTGCAATACATCGAGGATCTCTCAGCCCTTACCGGTGAATCCTTCGACGACGGGATCTTCAACATCGAGGAGATAGAGAAAGAATTTGCCGAACGGGAGGATGTGACCCTGCTGGCGATCGAGACGCCGACTCCGGACACCCTGAACATGAAGCTCGAGTACACGAGCATCGAAGAGGTATTCTCCAGCGAGCAGGAGCTACAGGAGTCGGGAATCATCCGCTTTCAACGTGTCAGCCAGGGATATTCGGTTCGCTTCCACCTGGATCGCAAGAACTTTCCCGCCGTGATGACCTTTATTCCTGCTCTGCAGAATCCCCTGTTCGAAGGGCTGGGGCCTCAGGAGAACGACGATACCACCGAAGAGGAGTACTACGAGCTCATGGAACTGGCCCTCGGGGAGGGAGGCGCGGACAGCGTGCGTAACTCCTACATCGAGACCAAGGTCAACGTACGGGGAATCCTGGTTTCCCAGTCCGGCGGGACGATCACCCCCGGCGGCGTAACCTTCACCGTCCCCCTGATCCGGGTACTGCTGCTCGACGAGCCTCTGGACTACTCACTGGTTTTCAGGTAGGTCCCCGCGCAACTTATACTGCGCAAACTCTCCGTTGGCCATCTATCCCGGAGTCACGTTCCCCCTCCCGACCCCTTCGTCTGTACATAGAACTATCGCCCCCCCCGAGACTTTGCACGACCGGATTCTGACAATCAGAACAATACGCCCACTCCGGCACCGAGTCTGAAGAGGAACCGCGAAGATATCCCGGTGTCCAGGACCAGGGCCACATGACCCATCTTGAATAGAAGGGCAGGTGCGAGCAGCGGTCCGGCAAATGTATCGTACCCGACATTTACAATAATGCGGAAACGAGTCAGATCGATGGCAATCCCACCCAGAAACGTAAGCTCGTTGTATTCCATACCCAGTCCGAATCCGGCGTTCAATCCAAAAAAGTCGGTCAGCATCCTAGAGTATTGCCCGGTGATGTAAATGTCTTCGTCTCCAAATTCATAGACCCCGGTGATAAAAACGGTATTCCAGCCGGGTTTACTGCGGACTGCCTCTGCTGACCTTTGTTCTTCCTCTTTTTCTTCCACCCTCGACTGCGCAGGTACGAGTTCCTTATCCAGCAACAGGTAGGTGAGACGTTTGCTGTCATTGACAAGATCATCCATCGATTTGTAGACCTGGGACACGGATTTCAGAGTCTCCCCGGTTCTTACTTCCAGGACTTTGATATTCAGAATGAATTGGCCGCCGACCTTCCCCAGACTACCAAAGATTACCATGTTGGCTGCCAGCAGCTTGCCGATTTCCAGCTGGCTGCTGTCATCGATGCTGTCGGAATAAGAAAACTCGATCTCTTCGAGAATCGTTTCCCTCTGATTTCTGTCGATGACCCTGTAGTCCCCGATTTCGACAATGTGGGAGGAGATATAATCGACGAAAACATCAACCTCGGCTTTCGACACGTCACTCGCCTTGAAATCAAGCACGGAAATCGTAGGTTTTTCTTCGGCTTCAGCGGGCAACAGAGGCGCGCAAAGCACCAAAATCAGAAAGGATATCCGCTTCATAACAAAAAAGTATAAGGCCAGCCGGAGCAGCCGTCAATGTTAGCGACGGTATTCCCGGCAGAGCTCTTCAGTTGCCTTCCAAAATCTGACAGATAACCTGTCGAGCTCCAAGGACAGGAATAGAATACGATTATCGAAAAACTTCCTGTTACCTTTGCTAGTAAAAACACTTTGCTAGCAAAAACCTTGACTTGAAGTTTGGTGATCCATAAAATGCCTGTAAATCAGAGCGACACATTCGTTCCCAAGGCCGAGTTTATCGCCGGCCGTTTTATTTCATAATTCTCGAGCCGTTTCAGGGGTACGGCAGCAACATCACGGAGAAAAGCGGTATTTCCAAATGGAACTTTCAGTTGGCGCTCTCTATATCTACGGTCTGCACAACTTCCTCAATCCCGTTGTTCTGTTGCTGCTCCTTTCCGGTGTCTTTATAGGCATCATCTTCGGCGTATTGCCCGGCTTGGGCACACCGATGGCGCTTGCCGTCTTTACCCCGCTGACATATTCACTCGGTGCAGTAAAGGCTATGGTTTTTCTTCTCGGCATCTACGGCGGATGTGTTTCCGGTGGAGCCATATCTGCAATTCTGGTGAATATTCCCGGCACACCTTCAGCTCTGGCGACGCTGATCGACGGCTACCCGCTGACTAAAAAGGGAAGGGCCGGAGAAGCAATCGGGATAGCAACTATTTCCTCGTCACTAGGTGGAATTTTCGGAGCGGTAATCCTGGCCTTTTTTGCCCCGATTATCGCCAGACTCGCGCTGTGGTTCAGCGCGCAGGAATATGTGGCGCTGGCTGTCTTGGGGCTCTGTATGATTGCGCAAATATCGAGCGATTCCCTGGCAAAAGGCCTTCTCTCCGGAGCCATAGGTTTAATGCTTGCCATGGTAGGAGCCGATGTAATAACCGCCTATCCGCGCTTCGCCTTCGGATCACCTTACCTGCAAGAAGGAATTCCCCTGGTCGCCCTGATCGTGGGTATTTTCGGAATCGGAGAGGTGCTGAACAGGACCAGAGAGGGCGTAGGGGCGGTTGGCAAGCAGATTATCCCCAAACTCAAATCCATCATTCCCAAACTACCGGTACTCGGGCGCTTGCTTAAAACGATTCTTCGCTCTTCGACAATCGGGGTGTTGATCGGTGCCACCCCAGCCGCCGGAGCTGCCATTGCATCGGTTATCGCCTACGGACAGGAAAAAAGATTCTCGAAGAAACCCGAGGAATTCGGAAACGGAGCGATAGAGGGTGTAGCAGCCGCGGAAGCGGCAAACAATGCCAGCACCGGTGGTGCACTGATCCCACTGCTCACCCTTGGCCTTCCCGGGGACCCGATGGGTCCGATCCTGATGGGTGCTCTCATGCTGCACGGCCTGGCCCCCGGACCGCTGTTGTTCCAGCAGAGCCCGGAGATCGTGTCGGTAATTTTCATCGCCATGCTCCTGGCTGCGGTGTTTCTGGGCGTGATCGGGCTTGCTTTCGCTAACGTGTTCGCCCGCATCATCAACATACCCAGGAGTGTGCTGCTGCCTTCTATCGTACTTCTCTGCGTGGTTGGTACCTTCGCGATGCGCAACGCCCTGTTTGATGTCGGGGTCCTGCTGGTGGCGGGCTTGCTCGGTTACGCACTTCGCCGCGTCAAAGTGCCCCTTCCGCCTCTTCTGCTTGGATTCATCCTGGGGCCGATGCTGGAGGACAACTTCAGGAGGGCTCTGCTTCTTAGTGACGGGAACTGGTCGACCTTCGTTCTCAGACCGATCAGCGGAGTGATACTGCTGCTCGCTGTTGTTTTGACCGTATACGGCGTTCTCAGGGGGAGAAGAAAACACAGTGCCGCAAATTAAAACCCACTGCAAGATCTGCAACTGCCGCTGCGGCATCGTAGCCACCGTGAACGACGGGCGGGTTGAAAAAATCAGCGGGGATCCGGAGTGCAAAAAAAACGACGGCGCTCTGTGCATAAAGGGCAAGGTGATGCTGGAGCTTCTATATGACCCGGACCGGCTGCTGTATCCCATGGTGAGGCAAGGCGAAAACTGGAACCGGCTGTCCTGGGACAGCGCACTGACCCAAATAGCTCGGAAGCTCTTGCAGCTGAAAGCCACTCATGGTCCGCAGAGCGTGGCGATCTACCGGGGAATGTCCGTGTACTCCTGGTTGGTAGCGGTATTCCTGAATCGATTCGGAATGGCATTCGGGACGCCGAATTTCGCTTCCAACGCCGCACTTTGCGTCAGCTCCAAGGTGATAGCAACCCACACTTCCTTTGGCAGAGGCGTATCGGTGGGGGGCGATTTCAGGAATTCCCGCTGCATCCTGCTACTGGGAACGAATCCGGCGGTGACCGGCATGCATCGCTCCCTGAGAATCATGAAGGACATCCTGGCTGCGAAGAAGGCGGGCGCTAAACTTATCGTAGTAGACCCCAGAAAGACGGAGACCGCTGTGAAAGCGGATATATATACAACGATTCGACCGGGAACGGATACAGCATTCATAATGGGGCTGGTCAACTACATTATCGAAAACGAGCTGTTTGATTCAGATTTCGTCTCCAGATATACACACGGCTTCGAACAACTGAAAGCGGCAGCCCGGAAATACACCCCAAAGATGGTCGAACAAACGACCTGGGTTCACGAGGAGACGCTTCAAAAGATTGCCCGAATGTTCGCCACCAACAGACCTGCCTGTGCAGACAGAAGGGAGGGAGTCATCCATCATGAGCACGGAACCGAAACCTGCCTGGCCATCAATATCCTCAACGCCATCACCGGCAATGTTGATGTAGACGGTGGAGTGCAGGTCCAAACCAACCTCTTCGATAAATCAAGTGATTTATTTCGGGAATTGACCGGAGCAGAGCAGTTTATGCCCGCAGCTGCGCCGGTTACAGGGCGAAATCCATTTACAGGTGATGTTCCCACGGCATTGCTGGAAGCGATTCTCAAAGATAAACCCTACCCTATCAGGGGGATGATCGTTGTCGGCAGCAATCCCTTGATCTCCTGGCCTCAGACGGACATGGTCCGGCGAGCCCTTCAAAAGCTCGAACTGCTCGTCATAGTTGATCTGTACAGAAACGACACTGCGGTGTTCGCCCACTACGCCCTTCCGGCTGCGACCTTTCTGGAGAAATTGGATCTCCAGGCGCCGAACGTCGCCATTCCCCGGGTTGTTCAATTGCAAAAACCCGTGATTCCACCGTTGGGCGAATCACGATCCGAGTCATGGATTATCAAAGCACTGGCGGATAAACTCGGGTACGGCTCCCTGTTCTGCGAAACGGATGAGCAGGTGATGGACAGAATTTTGAGCCAAATGGGTCTCCGCACCGAAGAACTGAAAAACCATCCCAGTGGGATGGTTATCGAACCCAGGCCGGTGGGCTACTACCACAGTCATCCCTACCCGACTCCCTCCGGAATGATCGAGCTGTACTCGGACTCGTTTGAGAAGAAAGGCGGCCCAGGGCTTCCCAGCTTCCGCGAGCCGTCGGAGAGTCCAATATCAAGTCCCCAAATTGCTGAGCGCTTTCCCCTGGTTCTGGTCACGGGCAACCGCCTGCGCTCCTCCTATCTCTCGTTCCTGCACAATCTGCCGACTCTCCACGCAAAAAATCCGGAAAACTGGGTAGAGTTGCATCCGGAGGCTGCAGCAGCGCGGGGGATTGAAAACGGCGAACGAGTGGTGGTTGAATCTCCCCGGGGCAGTATCAAGCTGCCAGCCAAAGTGAGCCCCGATATCGATCCTCGGGTCGTGGCCATTCCATACGGCTGGGGACACCATTTCAACGGCTCCTGGCAGCTGGCAAACCGAGATCCGGGAGCGAATCCGAACGTGCTATTGGATTATAGGAAAATAGACAAGCTTTCCGGCATGCCAAATTTCAAATCGACGCTTTGCGAAGTACGGAAGGTCGAGGGAGGAGGTTGATCATGCTCTGAGGTGAAAGGTTAACAGCTGTCAAAATAAACCAACGAGATAAAGGAGCAAAGACAATGAACAAAAGACAGTACACAGGTCTGTGGATCGCGGTCATCGTTGCTGTAGGATTAATGCTGACCAGCTTACAGGTGTCTGCGGGAAGCCAGGGAGAATTCCCGGCTAAAGAGGTGAAAATCATTTCACCATGGGATCCCGGTGGTTTGAACGACGTATTGAGCAGGGCGATCGCCCAGCATTCGGAGAAGTTTCTGGGTAAGCCTATCGTCGTCGAAAATATGCCCGGCGGCGGCGGCGTAGTCGGTACGAAATTCGTTGAACGGGCACAGGCTGATGGGTACGTGTTGGTAATGGCTTCCAGCAGTACGATCTTCACCCAGTATTCTTCCACTCCGCCGAACGACATCAAGAATCTTGCACCGGTGAATCAAATTTGTATCGCCCCTCAGGTGTTGGTAATCAACTCCGAGGCCAGTTGGAAGGATATCCAGTCCTTCATTTCGGACTGCAAGGCTAATCCGGACAAGGTAAGCGTAGCCAATTCCGGTTCGGGAGGAAGTTCAGATTTGTACACCTCCCTGTTGGAAAAAGAAACCGGCATCAAGGTCAAACATATACCATACAAAGGCTACGCGCCGGCTATGACAGCGGTGCTCGGAGGGCATGTCGACGCCACCATCGTACCTCCCGGAGTGGCCAAACAGCATGTTGAAGCGGGAAAAGCCAGGGTACTGGCCATCGCTACGGAGGAGAGATTCCGGGACCTGCCGGACGCGCCCACCTTTAAAGAGCAGGGAGTCGATCTGGTCATCGAACACTGGGTGGGATTAATGGCTCCAGCCGGCACCCCTCAGGAAACATTGAATATTCTGGTTAAAGCTTTCCAGCAGGGGATGAAAACTGCCGAATTCCAGACGCTCATGGAGAAACGGGGTCTGGAAATCAAGTTCAGAGCAGGCGAGGAGTTCCAGGAATTTCTGGATCGGGAAGACGCCAAGTGGGGGCCGATCATTAAAGGCCAATAAGAGTATGACACGCCGGGGGGGGAACTCCCCCCCGGCGCGTTGTTTCGAGGGCATATGAAATGAAAGACCTGATCTTTTCTATTTCGATTATCCTGGCTGCCGTAGTAATTTATCTGTTGACCCTGATGTTTCCTCCCGATCTGGCTCAGGAAGGCGGCGTCGGTCCCGGATTTTTCCCAAAGGTCGTGGCTATACTCATGGCTGGTTTGGGTCTGATACTGCTACTTACCGCCGTTCGCAGAAAACGTCTGGAACGGTCAGAACCATCGACCACCCAACCGGAGGAAGCCGGGGGCAGGCCGATCCGACGGACGGCTGTAGCCTTCATAATCATCGTCTGTTATGCAGTGGGGATCTACTATATCGGATTTGTAGTCGGAACATTGGTGTTTCTGCTGGTGGCGATTTCTTTTTATCTTTCCAATTTCGGGCCGAGGCGTTTCTTCACTTTTGTGCTGCCGATTTCCATCCTCGTGACCGCCATCACTTATGTTGTATTCAGAATCGCAATCCGAATTCCTCTGCCCAGAGGCGTACTGTTTTAGCGTTTACGGCTTGAGGGTTCACATTCACCGCAGGGAAACTTGTCTCTTTCACCTCCAATATAAATCATAGGAAAACCTATCTTCCCGTGCAAGTACGAAACGCTGGTCAGGGGCGAAATTGAGGGAAAACGGGGCCGCAAAAACCGGTAAAGCCGGTCAAACTAGATGTGGGGAGCCTCAGCGTACAGTCGGACGTTCACGACGACCAATCTGGGACAATTGGGCTGCGTGTCCGGATGCGTTTTGGCCGCAGAACGGACACAAGTCTCCCACGGGCGCGCGAGAGGAAATCAGTTGAGGCGCTTTGGTTCGAAGCCCGGTGGTGACCGGCCGATCTTGATCAAGTGCCGGAGGATGCGTTTGAGCTCGTCAGGATCCTCGATGATTGCAATGATTTTCATCTCCGCGCCGCACTTCGGACAGACCAACGGGTCGACTTCATACACCTTGGAGAGAAGGCGCGCCCACGCACGTTTCCGACCATCGATATCGACCTGCTCCCGTGCGCTCTCCGACAGCGGTTCGTAGCTAAGGTCTTCAACGGTGGATGAGGTTGAGAGTGAGGCTTTCCAGCCCTCCGGCGCTCGCTCGGCAACCCAGGGCATCTCGTTCCAGCGACCTTTCGTCCGGGAGGCATAGAGGCCGTAGCGGCGAATGAGCTGAAGCCCCTTTGGCGGGACGTGCTGGGTGAGCTCGGCGAGGAAGTCGAGCGCTTCGAACATATGGACGTTCTGCTTGAAGTACTCCGAGTAGGTGGTGTGAAAGAGGACACGCCCTTTGAACGGCTCGTAGCGGATCTTCTTAAGCGAGATCGGAGGCCGTGCGATGTACTCGGCGAGGCTTTCCTGTGACGACTCGTCGAAGATGCGAACACTGTTATCAATGGTGAACCCGGAGTGCTTCCACGACAGAAGATTTCGGGCAAAGACCTCGTTCAGGAGCTCACGCTCCACCAACAGTCTGATCACCCGGCGCCGGAAGACCTCGACCATCGACTGGAGTCCGGAGAACGGGATATAGAAGAAGGTGCCTTCGTCATCAAAGCCACCTTCCAGGACGATTGCGTGAAAATGCGGGTTCCAGCGGAGCATATCCCCGAACGTCTGGAACTAGAGTTCATACTGCACCTCGTTTAGACGATCCATCATTTTGTGGT
>CAZPPB010000145.1:0-9552 GCA_964588355.1 uncultured Spirochaetaceae bacterium
CAAGAAAATCGCGGCCGGCGAGGTGATCGACCGGCCGTTTTCCGTTATTCGGGAGATCCTGGACAACTCGATCGATGCCGGCGCCGACGCGGTGGATATCCATATCGAAGGGGGCGGCATCGCCCGGATCTCCGTTGTCGACAACGGCACGGGGATGAGCCGGGAGGACCTGCAGCTGTGCAGCGAACGCCATGCCACCTCCAAGATCCGCGAAGAGGGGGATCTGTACCGGGTACGGAGCCTGGGATTCAGGGGTGAGGCTTTGGCCAGCGTGGCCGCCTGCGCCCGCCTGGAGATCGTGAGCAGGGAGCGGGAAGGGGGACAGGCAGCGGCTGAAACCGCATACAGGCTGCGCGTCGAGGGAGGAAAGCGGCTCGGTCTGGAGCAGTGGCGGGGGAGTGCGGGCACGGTAGTGACAGTGTCGGACCTGTTCTACAACCTGCCGGTGCGCCGGAAGTTCTTGAAGAGCACCGCCGGGGAAACCGGCATGTGCAGGCAGATGTTCCTGGAAAAGGCCGTTGCCCACCCCGACGTTGCCTTCCGCTTCTTCAGCGACGGCAAGCTGAAGACCTTCCTCCCGCCCCAGGAGCAGAAGCAGAGGGTCGCCCGGGCTTTCGCCCTGCCTGAGGAGCATCTCAGCCTCCTGGAGGGACAGCGATCCGGCATCGACCTGAGCATCGTTGCCGCCCGTCCCGAGTTCAACCGCAGGGACAAGCGTCTGATCCAGATCTACGTGAACAGGCGAAGGATCCTGGAGTACAGCCTGGTCCATGCGGTAGAGCATGCCTATGGCGGGTACATGCCCGGCGGGCAGCATCCTGTGGCCTTCCTCTTCCTGGAGCTGGATCCCGAGCTGGTGGATTTCAACATTCACCCGGCCAAGCGGGAGGCCCGCTTCCGGGATCTGCCGGCTCTTCATCAGATGATAACCGCAGCTCTCCGGGAGCATCTGCGCAGCTTCGATCTGCGCGGGCCGGAATGGCGGGAGACCGGATCACCCGCCCAGGCAGTTGCGGGGCGAACGGAGAGGGAGGGAAGATTCGCCTTTCCGGAGCTCAGACGGATGGCAGAGCGATCGGCCATCCCGCCACAGTTTCCCGTCGAAAAGATACCTGCTGCGCCGGGGCGCTCCAAAGAGCAAGACCGATCAGCTGCCGGCTCTATTGCAGAATCGACGACCTATGGTCAGGCTGGCGGCCGGATCGGCGGTCCGGACGCTGATCTGGCCGGCGAAGCAGCTCGACCACTGTACAGGGGGCAGTTGTTCAAGCTGTTCCTCCTCGTTGAGTACGGATCCAGCCTGTACATTCTGGACCAGCATGCCGCCCACGAACGGATCCTCTTCGAGCAGCTGAAATCCGCCGAGCCGTCCGCCCAGGAGCTGCTCATGCCGATTCGTCTCGAGATCGGCGCCGACACAGCCGAGGTCATCGCCGGCAGGGGAGAGCTGTTTAAAAGGCTCAGGATCCGGGTCGAAGAGAGTGACGACGGAACATGCGAAATCACGGCCCTTCCGGAAGCGCTGATCAGCATAGAGGAGCAGACCCTGATTCAGGCTCTGCTCCTGGAGAAGGGCAGTGTGGATGAGCTGGTCGACAACGTGTTCAGTCTGGCCGCCTGCAGGCTGGCGGTCAAGGAGGGAAAGGAGCTGGATCCCCTGACGGCCACGGAGCTGATACAGCGGGCTTTCCGCCTCCCCAATGCCCGTTGTCCCCACGGGCGGCCTATCTGGTTCGAGGTCAGCGAGCAGCAGCTGCTGCGGGAGGTCGGCCGGATCTGAGGGCGAGCGGGCGGGGTCGTCTCTGATCGCAGGTGCCGGCTTTTGCCGGCGAGGCTACAGCTGGGAGAGCTTGCTTTCCACTTCAGCCCGTTTTTCGTAGGTCGGGTTTTTATTGAGCAGGGTTTCCAAAAAGACCCTGGCGTTCTCCTTGTCTCCCTGGGCGATTAGTATCAGGGACAGCTGGTAGTAGGCGTCCCAGTAGTTCGGGGCGATCTTGATCAGCTCCAGGAAGGTCTCCTGGGCCCTGTCGGCCTCACCGAGTTCCTGATAGGCCAGCCCCAGGTTGTAGCGGGTGACCGTGGCATCCAGTTTGATATCGATGGCCTTCCTGTAGTGGCGCACCGCATCACTGTACAGACCCTTGTGAAGGTACACGTTGCCCAGGTTGTTGTTCACCTCGAAGGAGGCCGGTTCGATGGTAATCGCTTTGGAGAGGAAGGCCAGAGCCTGATCGTACAGGCCGTTGTCGTCGAAGATCAGACCCAGGTTGATCAAAGGCGGCACGTAGCGGGGATCGAGTTTGATGGCGTTCTGATACTGCCTGATCGCTTCGTCGGTCTTTCCCTGTTTCTCGTAAACTTCGCCCAGGGTATAAACGTAGGGAGCCGAATCGGGCTGCCGCTCCACCGCCTTGGCGGCGTAGGGCAGGGCATCGGCGTACTTCTCCAGGTTGAGCTTGACCAGGGCCAGGTTGTAGTTGGTGACCGCATGGGAGGGATCGTAGCGCAGGGCCGAGGCCAGATACCTCTCCGCCTGGGCGTAGTCTCCCCGTGCGGATAGGGCGGTTCCCAGGCCGCGGAGGAACACGGGGTTGTCTCCATCGAAGTTCACAGCCTGATGGAATGAATCCACCGCCTTGGTGATTTCCCCCTTGTCGATGTACAGGGTGCCCAGCATGTAGTAGGCCTCGGCGTAGTCCCGCTTGGCCGCGATGGCCTTCTGGAAGGCGGAGATGGCCCGATCCGGCTCCCGAAGGCGGATCAGCGTCTGTCCTCTGCGGTAATGTGCCGGCTCGAAATCCACCTTCAGGTGGATGCAGCTGTCGAAGGACTGCAGTGCATCGGAGTACTCGCGGGAGTAGTACTGGATCCGACCCAGTGAGTAGTACAGAAAGTAGTCGTCGGGTTTGAGGCGCACCGCCTCTTTGTACTCATCCGCGGCGCTTTCATAGTTCTTGGCGTTTTCGTAGATCTTGCCCAGGGTTTCATGGGGGAGATAGAAGGTGCGGTCCCTCTGGACCGCCTTGTTGGATGCCTCTACCGCTGATTGCACGTTGCTCTGACGGTCCGGGTCCTCATCCAGGTAGGACCTGCCGATATAGGCGTAGGCCTGTCCATTGTCGGGATCCAGCTCCAGCACCTGGTTGAAGATCCGGCGCGCTTCTTCATGGTCTCCGTTGTTGAGCCGGCGCACCCCTTCGGCCATCAGCTCATTGATCTTGCGCAGACGCTCCCGTTCTTTGGCGTCCGCATCGTCGGGAATCTCCTTGGGTTGTGTGATCACGGGTGCGGCCGCCGTATCCTGAGGGCGCCTGTCCTGGAGGGAGGACCCCAGCTCCTTCAAACCTTCGTTGAGCTTCTCCTGCTGCTCCAGCAGTGCCTGCTGTTCCCGCTCCTTCTCGCTCATCTCGGCCAGTTGTTTCTTATCGATGATTTCGTCGAGCAGACCTTGCGCTTCCGCGTCCTCCGGGTCCTTGAGCAGGAGCTTCTCAACGATCTCCATGGCCCGGTCGTACTCCTCCTTTTCCATATAGGTGCGGGCCAGCTTGAGCGCGTTCAACCGCTCCTGGGCTTCCCGGGATTCGGCGGAGCGGCCGCGCGCCCTCAAGCCCAGCCAGGCACCGCCTGCAAGCAGCAGGATTACGATAATCGCGACAATGATGATGATCAGTTTGCGTTTATCCATGGGAATGAATCCTCTCGATTGCCAATCAGTTTTCGATATCGATCTCTTCGTACTCTTCCTGGATCTCTTCGCTTCCGGCCGAGAGGTTGCGGGTGTCTTCCGAGGCGTTTTTCAAGCTGTCCAGTACCTCGTTCAGCAGTGCCTTCTGACGTTCCAGCTCCTCCAGGCGGGCGCGTTCGGCATCTTCGATCGCCTGGCCCAGAAGGGCTATCAGTTTCTCGATGTTTTCCCGTTGAGGCGTGGCCGGGTCCAGGCGCAGATAGTCGATGTAGTCCTGCCGCGCATCCTGGAAATTTTCCAGCTCCAGCCGGGAGTTGGCCCGGTTGAGATAGGCGACATCCAGAGCTCCGTTGATCTGCAGGGCATTGCTGTACATCTGCTCCGCTACGGTGAACTCCTGTCTGCGGAAGTGATTGTTCCCCAGATTGTAGTATATGAGATCCTTGTATCCTTCAGATACGTTCAGACCTCTCTTGAGAATCTGGATGGACTTTTCCGGGTCCCCTATCTGCTCGTAGACGATGCCGAGGTACAGGTAGATTTTCTCCTCCTGGGGATTCTGGTACAGGGCCTTCTCCAGATGGGGCAGGGCCTCCCGGGGCTTGTTTTCCAGAAACAGCTGTTCTCCCTGCTGAAGACTGGACAAGGAAAGCACGAGGGCGGTGATAAAATGTACGAACGCCATGGTTCTCCCTATAATATACAACCCCGGATTTGACTCTTCTATACAAAAAAACTAAATTGTCCGAGGAGAATCCGCTTCACCCTATCAATGGTCGGCAGGCTGACGTTGCCCGTGAAATGAAAATCCTCTGTGTATCTGACCATATTGACCCTTTGGTGTACAGTCCCTCGATCAAACAGCGCTTCGCCGAGGTGCAACTCGTATTGAGCGCAGGGGATCTTCCCCTCAGCTACTACGACTTCATCATGTCGACCCTGAACAAGCCCCTGCTCTTCGTGTTCGGAAATCACAATTTGCGCTTCATGCCCCTGTACACCGGCAATGTGGACCCTTTCGGCAGGGGACGCCTGACGGGGCAGGGGATCGATATCTATCGTCCCACCGGTGCCACCTACATCGGATCCCGGGTGCGGCGGGAGAAATCACTGCTGCTGGCAGGACTGGGCGGAAGTTTCTGGTACAACGGGGGGGAGAACCAGCACAAGGAGTTCCATGTAGCTCTGAGGATCCTCAAGCTGCTCCCCCGCCTGCTTTACAACCGGCTGCGCTTCGGTCGCTACCTGGATATCCTCCTGACCCACGCTCCGCCTTTGGGCATCCACGATCAGGAAGATCCCTGTCATCGGGGATTCAGGATCTTCCTCTGGTTCATGCGCAGGTTCAAACCGAAGTATCTCGTCCACGGGCACACCCATCTGTACTCCGCCTCCGCCGTCAGGATGTCCCGGTACGAGCAGACCACCGTGGTCAACGCGTACGACCACGTGGTCATAGACGTGGAGCCTTCCCGATGAGCTCCCAGTACTACAGCGCCCGGGCCTCCGAAGATTTCGACAAGGCCCGCAGCCGGGAATTGCTCGGCCGGATCCTCTCGCTCCTGACAAACCAGAGGGACAATCTCCTGTCCCTCCAGGAGGTCAAGGCTCTGATCGGGCCTACCTCGGAGACCTACCGGGGCTTAAGGGTCGTTCAGATCGAAAAGATCGTGGGAAGCGAGGGCCGTTATCTGGACTTCAACAGATTTTTCCTTCCCCGCCACAACCGCCTCAGGGGGCGTTGGGTCCGGGTAAACACCGCCCACCATCAGGATGTGGTCCTGCCTCCGGTTACCCTCTATGAGGTCGGGGGTATTTATTTCGTTCGCGACGGCAACCACCGCGTCTCGGTAGGCAAGCTGCAGGGAGTGGAGTTCATTGATGCGGAAGTGATCAGCCTGGGAACCCGGGTGTCACTGAAGCCCGGTATGACCCGCGACCAGCTGCACGCCGCGGTAATCAACCTGGAGAGGGAGGAGTTTTTCAAGCATACCGGACTCGGGGAGCTGCGCCCGGAGGCAACGATCGACTTCACAACCACCGGCCGCTTCGACGAGATCATCCGTCACATAAACGGCCATAAGTACTTCCTCAACCTCTCGGAACAAGAGGAGATCTCCTTCCAGGAGGCGATGTTGTCCTGGTACGACAAGGTCTACAAACCTATTGTGGACCTGATCGAAGGCGAACGGTTTCTCAAGGCATTCCCGGGCCGCACCGCTTCGGATCTGTACGTCTGGATCGTGCGCCACTGGGACGATTTGAAGAAGCAGTACGGACAGGCCTTCCCCCTGGAACAGGCGGCCAAGGACTACACGGAGCGCTACGGGCGAACAGGCACAGGTGTGCTGGCCGCTGTCTCCCGCTTCCTCAAGAATCTCCTCAACCGTGCCAAACCCTGAAAGGGTTAATTAACGTCTTCTCCACTTCCTCTTTGCCGGGACAAGCGATCTCAAAACACGCAGAATGAACGCCCAGATGCGGGCCAGCAAACCGGGATGCCGCAGTTTCTGCAGCCGAGCCATACCGTCAGCGATCTCCTCTACGGAAAGATCCCGTCGCTGCACATTCTCCTCGATTTCGACTTCCAGCTTCTGCTGCTCGCTGCGCCTGTCTATCATCACCGCCTCAATGGATTTCCATCCCAGCCTTTTAACAGCCTGCAGTCGTCGGAATCCGGCGATGAGCTCGTGGTTCCGATTGATGATTATCGGGGTCAGCTGTCCGTATGTTTTCAGGCTCTCCATCAAACCGGAGATATCGCCCAGGTCTTTGCGGATCCGTTTTTTCACGATAATCGAATCGGTAGAGATCAGCATGCCTTCCTATCCTGATTCCAGGTAACGCTCATATGCCTCGTGCGTGAGCAGTTCCTTGAGCTCTAAAGGGTTGCTCATCTCCAGAATGAACAACCAGCCTCGGCCCAGAGGGTCGGTGTTGATGAGCCCGCAGCTGTCTTCAGCGGACAACGATTCATTGATCCCGACGACGGTTCCCGATACCGGAGCGTAGATTTCGCTGGTGGACTTCAACGAGTCAATGGAGCAAACCGCCTCCCCCCGTTTCACGGGCTTGCCGATTTCTGGAAGCTCGACAAAGGCTATCTCGCCCAGCTCCGATTGCGCGAACTGCGATATCCCGACTTTTACCCGATGATTTTCCTCGAGGACCCATTCATGGTCCTTCGAGTACAGATAATCCGCCATGCTGCCAGCCTCCCGTCCTTTAGTCCAACAGAGGATTCCCCGTATCCTCGCTCGGTGCCGAAGGCTCCTCCCGTTTGAACAGAGGTTCTTCCAGATCCGGAATCAGAGGTTCGGCGGGCAGAGGATCACCCAGGAGAATCGAACCCTTTATATTGTTTTTCAGGGTTTCATCGCGCTCGAACTCGAACCTGTGAAGGTCGCAGAAATCGCGAGGCTCCGTGCCCGTCAAAAAGATCTCCTGCACCGTACCTTCGTTGCAGTATCTGGTGGGCAGCAGTCCGGAAGAGGCACAGACCGTGACCTCGATCAATCCCGAGTTGGGCCGGGTAAACTCCTCTACGGGTAAACCCTCATGGGCCTGTTTCATGTATGCAGCCCAGGCCGGGCCAGCCACCGTCGCTCCTGTCTGATTGACTCCCAGCGAGTAGCCCAGTTCGTCGAAGCCGAACCAAACCGCCGTCGTGATTTGGGGTGTGAATCCCACCGTCCAGGCATCTGACCAGTTCTGCACCGTGCCTGTCTTGCCGGCAATGGGGCGGTTAAAACCATCCACTGTGGATGCGGCCCAACGCAGAGTTCCCGTCTTGACGGTGCTCTGCAGCAGGCTGACCATGATGTACGCTTCCTGCGGGGTCATGGCCTGCAGCGAACTACCCGCCCGCATCTGCTTGTTCCTCAGATCCTTTTCCGGTTCCAGCACCAGCCTGCCATTTCGATCTTCCACGTAGCGGATGGCCACTGGCTCGATCAGCCGTCCCTGATTGGGAAAGGTGGCGAAGGCCCGGGCCATCTGCAGCGGATTGATCTTGACGATTCCCAACCCCAGGGGATACTTGCGGGGAAAAATCGTTTCGATCTCCACCGGATCGGTGATACCGAGCAGCGTGCTGGCCCGGGAAATCGCGGCATCGAAGCCGATGGTATCCAGCACTTTCAGGGAGGGTACGTTCATCGAATGGGCCAACGCGTCACGCAGAAGAACTCTTCCTTTCCACTCGCCTTTGAAGTTCAGAGGGATATAGGGGGTATTGTCGTCATTCCAAAAAACCACCGGAGCATCCACGATCATCGTGGCCGGGGTCACTTTTCGGGAACTGATGGCCGCCGAGTAGTAAAGCGGCTTGAAGGATGAGCCGGGCTGAACCGTCGACTGAACGGCCCTGTTGAACTGGTTGGTGCTTTCGAACTTGCTGCCCCCCACCATGGCCAGGATATGCCCGGTTTTGGTGTCTATGCTGATCAGCGCACCTTCGACCTGGGTTTTCTTGCTCTTTTCCGCTTCTTTGGCGTATCCCACCCGGGTGAGGTACTTGAGCTCTTCGATCCCGAACAGGGAGGCGCCTATATCGAGAACCGGATTCATCTGCTCGAGAAAAAAATCCCGGGCCTTGGCATTCTGCTTGCTGCCGGCAAAGCGAAGACCCTCGATGTTGAATGTCAGGGACAGAAGATCCACGATCGGCAGGAAGGTCGCGTCGGCATAGGACAATCTGTTGGTGGACTGCAGCTCGTGCTGGTTGTTGACGATGCGGATCCACTTCTCCATGACCTCGTCGGCAATTTTTTGTTTGTCCAGGTCCAGGGTGGTGTGGACGACCAACCCCTCCTTGTACAGATCCATGGAGCCGAGGAGCAGCTCTTCGAGCCTCTGCCGGATGTACTCGGAGAAATACGGCGCATTGTCCTCCCGTTCGAACCAGGCCGAGGTGATGTTGCTGCGCGTATAGTCGTAGCTGTCCCAGTACTCCATGAAGGACAGGTCCGCTTCCTCCGCCGTCACGTAGCCCAGCTCCACCATCTGGTCCAGGATCTCCTTCTGGATCTTCCTAGCCCGTTCCGGTCTGTTGATCGGGGAGTAGAGCGCCGGGCTGGCCAGCTGGATGACCAGCATGGCCGATTCCGCCACGGAAATGTCCCGAACGGAGTGTTTGAAGTAGAACTGGGATGCCGCCTCCACTCCGTAGGTGTTGTGCCCGAAGTACATCAGGTTCAGGTAGCGTTCCAGAATCTCGTTTTTCGAAAGCTGCCGTTCCAGCTGGATCGCCCACCACAGCTCCACTAGCTTGCGCTTCAGGGAGATGTCGGTGCGATCGGCGTACAGGGTCCCTGCCAGCTGCTGGGTGATGGTGCTGCCGCCGCGGAACGCCCGCCCGCTGACTATGTCCAGCGCCGCCTGCAGGATATAGACGATGCGGAAACCCTTGTGCTGGTAGAAGTACTGGTCCTCCCTGGTCAGTATCGCGTCGATCAGGTGTTTGGGAATCTCATCGAACGATACGATCTCCCGTTTTTCCTCGGAGAAGAACTGAGTGATGACCCGGCCCTGGTAGTCGAGGATCTGGGTGGGAAGGGCCGGTTTGGTGTCCTGGAAGTTTTCCGCGTTCTGAATATTCTTGGTGGTCGCCAGGGCCAGACCCAGTGTGACCCCTATCGTTACCGCAAGCACCAATCCGATGCTCAGAAGAGCGATCGCAACTCTCAATTTTTTTGGTGGCATGGGTCAAACATATTTACAGGTCGGCGTGTTTGTCAAGGTTGGAGGTCAACCCGTTGATAAAAAAAAGGCCAGCTCCGAAGAGCCGGCCTTCGTTTAATGTGTCGGCTTGGTAACATAGTAAACTGGGAGGGGAACTATATTAGGTACCGACACAATTATTATCG